>NZ_CP072334.1:1610154-1926872 GCF_018127805.1 Prevotella sp. oral taxon 475 | reverse complement strand
TGATTGACGATCGACACACGTGGTACGTAAAATAGGGATTCCGACCTGGCAGAAATGGCTTCAAAGATTTCCTAATAGATCTTGAATCGCTCAGAACGGGCAGCAATACTTCGGGAAAGAACCTAAATCTCTCAGAGTAGATTCTTCAGCCTTTCGAGTTCCTCGGACACGAGGTGGGTCAGGTTGATGAACTCGGACACGGAGAGTTCTTCGGGCCGACGAGTCATGACGGCTTGTGCGTAGAATTCGGGAGAGGCGGGAGTGCTCGAGAAAATCTGGCGTAGACTCACTCGCAACATCTTGCGTCGCTGATTGAAGACAGCTTTCACCACGCGACGAAACAGGGCTTCGTCGCAGCCAAGGTGGGTTCTACTGTTGCGCATCATCCGGATAACGGCACTCTTCACCTTAGGTGGCGGATTGAAAACGGTCTCGTCTACAGTGAAAAGATATTCCACATCATACCACGTTTGAATCATTACCGAGAGGATACCATAGGCTTTGCAGCCCGGAGCAGAGGCGATGCGCTGTGCCACTTCGTGCTGAATCATTCCCGTGCAGCAAGGAATGAGACAACGGTTGTCGAGCATCTTGAAAAAGATTTGTGAGGAGATGTCGTAGGGATAGTTGCCGGTGAGCACGAAAGGCCGACCGGCGAAGACTCTGTCAAGGTCCATTCGCAGGAAGTCTTCGCCGAGAATATCTTCCGAGAGCAAGGGAAAATGCTCGCGTAGATAAGCCACCGACTCGCGATCGATTTCTACTACGCGCACCTCCCGACCCTTTTGGGTGAGGTATTGCGTGAGTACGCCCATGCCTGGGCCTACTTCGAGGATGGGTAATGTGGGACAAGCGTCTACGGTGTCGGCAATACGTTGGGCCACGGTGAGGTCGGTTAGGAAGTGCTGTCCTAAATTTTTCTTTGGTCTTACGGTTCTTGCCATGTCTTTTCTACTCTTTTTTCGACTATATTCTCTTTCGGTCTTTCTTGCATCTTTTGACGATTAATAAGCCTCGCCCTCAAGAATCTCATCCTCGGTGAGAGGCTTGCGGTCGATGGCACGCCAGGCGATGAAGATGTAGGCGAGAACAAAGGGGATGAGAAGCGACACAATCGACATGGCCGTGAGTGTGAATCGGCTTCCGCAACTGTTGGCAATAGTGAGCGAACTTTGCAGATCGGCATTTGAGGGATAGTAGGCAGTGTGGTTCCAACCAGTGCAAAGCAGCAACACCAGCACCGTTAATACTACTCCTACGCCGGCAGGCCAAATGCCGCGGGTGTAGCTTATGCGGAGAGTTGTGTGGAGAATGCCGTAGAGCAGTGCGCCAACGCCCACGAGCAGAACGAGGAGCAAGGGCCACATCTCGAGCAGATTGTGAAGATATTTCATCGGTTCCATTGTGATGAGACCCGTCTGCGGGTTGTAGGCGTAGCCGTCTTTCAAAAGTGTGCGAACCAAGAACGTGAGGAATAACACCAGAAACACGACGGCGTTTGTCAGCTGCTGTCGACGCGCCCGTTGGCAGATCGCCTCGTGTTTCACATTATTAAGAATGTAGAGTGCACCCAAGACGCGGGCCAGAAAGAAGATAGCGATCCCCAGAAGGAGGTTCCAAATATCGAGCAGCGCGTCGAGTCCGTGACTGCAGTTGGCCCATCTGCTGATGACGGGCTGCGCCAAGGAGGTGATGTTGCCTTTATCAACGATGAAGTTAGACCCGTTGAAAAAGGTAGCCACGGCACCGCCGAGCAGCAGCGGACCGACAATCCCGTTGATAATGAGGAGCACCTGAAACGTGCGTGCACCGAGAAGATTGCCTATCTTGTTTTGAAACTCATAGCTCACGGCCTGCATCACGAACGAGAAGAGTATCGTCATCCACAGCCAGTAAGCTCCGCCGAAGCTCGTACTGTAGAACAAGGGGAATGATGCGAAGAAGCCTCCGCCGAAAACGACGAGTGTAGTGAAGGTGAATTCCCACTTCCGCCCGGTGGAGTTGACCACTAATCGACGTTCGATATCCGTCCGGGCCAGTGAAAATATCAAACTGTTGGCTCCCTGAACGAAGAGCAGAAAAACAAGCAGTGCACCCAAGAGGGATACCAAAAACCACCAGTAGTGTTGTAAAAAATCGTATGTCATGTGTCGTGATATTTATTTGGACTTGTCAACTCATCAACTTAGAAACGGTCCTTTCCTGATTTGTTTTGTCAGAATACTGATTTCCACTACCAGCAATGTCGTGAACAACGCCAGGAAGAGGAAGAACGTTGTGGCGATAGAAGCCGACGGCACATCGCTCACGGCCGCCCACGTGGGCAACATGTCCTGAATCGTCCACGGTTGTCGACCCATTTCGGCCAACACCCAGCCTGATTCTGTAGCGATATATCCCAAAGGCAGCGTGCACAAACCCACCATCAAAAGCCAACGATGCCGAGTCACGTCCCTGCGGTAGACGATGAACGTGAGCACCGCGAAAAACAGAATGAAGAACGCTCCCAGTCCGGCCATCAATCGGAAAGCCCAGAACGTAAGTGGGATGTTAGGAATCACCTGCTCTTCCTTCTCGACGTAACCGTAACCGAAGTATTTCATGTTGGTCTGAATCACCTTGAGTTCTTTTGCAGCTGCCACCGCATCGCCCTCTTTCTTTGCTTTCCGATAGGCCATCAGTGCAACAATCGCCGATCGACCGCGAGTGATCTTCTCCTTCACCGACGGTTCGCGTGTGCCATCCTCCCGAACATATCCGTCCAGCAAGTCATTAATGCCCGGCACAAACCCATGTAGACTGTGCGTGGCCAGGAGCGACAACGCGTAGGGCACCGAGACACAAAGCGGATGTTCGCCCGCTTGTCGGCAATTAGGTTGCTCCAACGGATTGATCCAGGCTATAGCTGTGAGCGATTGATCTTTTCCTCCATGATATAAAGCCTCCATCGCCGCCAGTTTCATTGGCTGAACCTGCGCCACTTTGTAAGCAGAACTATCTCCCGTTATGGCAGCCAAGACCGATGCAACCAGTCCTACCGCGGCTGCAATCTTCATGCTGGCCTTGGCCAGAGCCTCTTCGCGCCGCTTGAGCAGATAGTAGGAGCACACCGCCACGGTGAAAGCCGCTCCGATAATCCACGACGACGTCACCGTGTGGCAAAACTTATCCACGGCAAAAGGCGAGAGAGCCACGTCGGCAAAGCTCACCATCTCGTTGCGCATCGTGTCGGGATTAAACTCGCAACCCACCGGATATTGCATCCAGGCGTTGGCCACCAGAATCCACCAAGCCGAGATTGTGGCCCCCACACCTGTGAGCCACGTGGAGGCGAGATGAAATCCAGGCGACACTTTCTTCCAACCGAAGAACATCACTGCCACGAAAGTAGACTCCATAAAGAACGCCACAATACCCTCGATGGCAAGCGGTGCGCCGAAGATGTCGCCCACAAACCAGGAGTAATTGCTCCAGTTCGTGCCGAATTGAAACTCCAAAATGATGCCCGTGGCAACGCCCATGGCAAAGTTGATGCCGAAGAGTTTCTGCCAAAATTGCGCTACTTCTTTCCAAAACGTTTTACCCGTGCGATAAAAACACGTTTCGGCAATGCCCATGATAACGGCCATTCCCAGTGTCAACGGCACGAAGAGCCAGTGATACATCGCCGTGAGTGCAAACTGTGCTCGCGACCAATCTACCGTTCCTGCCGAAATCTCTAAAATCAGATGATTAAACATAATGTGATTTGTTTAGGTTTTACCTCTATTCCACGTTCCCGTCCTGAGCCCAGGTTTCACTTCGCCCGACCGCCCAGCGTTCTCGATACGAATTCGGCTTCGCCTCCCTTGGGTGCATGATTCCGCAGGAAATTGGGGAAGAAAAACACCCGAAGCACAGCGAAGATCACGAAGAGCTTAATGAGAATCACGAGCCACAGCTTCCTGCCCAACGTCATACGACGGAATCCGTCATAGTATAAGTCGAACGCGCGATACCAAAAGCTCTCTTTCTTCATGTGGAATAGCTTATTTTACGAACTGCAAATGTAAAAAATATATTTGAACAAAGGATGCGAAATCAACAAAAAGTGGACTTTTGCAGCTAACTTTGCACCGAAAATCAATCCTCACAACAAGAATGGAACATTTGCAAATCATCGACGAATTGCGAGCTTACGCCTCGCCCGAGAAGCGTGAAACCTTGATGTATTTCTTTAAAACCGGAAAGGGACAGTATGCCGAGGGCGACCAATTTCTGGGCGTCACCGTGCCCCAGGTGCGAGCCGTGGCCCGCCGACACCGAGCGGCTCCCTTAGATGTGGCCAGTCAACTGCTGGTCTCCGAGTGGCACGAGGTTCGTCTTTGTGCGCTTTTTCTTCTTGAACAGCGTTTTTCTAAGGCCGACGAAACCCAGCAACGAGAGATCGTCGACCTCTATTTGGCCCACACCTCTTACATCAATAATTGGGACCTCGTAGACCTTTCGGCCTGGAAAATCCTTGGAACCTATCTCCTTTCTCGGCCTCGCACGCTGCTTTATCGCTTGGGCCAGAGCACCCAACTTTGGGAGGCTCGCATCGCCATCGTCTCTACTTTTGCCTTTATCCGCCAGCATCAGCTTGACGATACCTATGCTCTTGCCTCCCTTTTGATGCATCATCCGCACGATTTGATGCACAAAGCCGTGGGCTGGATGTTGCGTGAGGCAGGCAAACGAGATGCTCGTCGGCTTTATCATTACGTCGAAACGCACCGAAGAGAAATGCCCCGCACCATGCTTCGCTATGCCATCGAACATTTTTCGCCCGAAGAGCGCAAGCAGCTGATGAGAAAGGATGCTTAGCTGTATCACCCATCGATAAGTGTTCTTTTCACGGTGCGTATCTTTATCTCAAGAGTCGCATTTCCCATCTCTTAGCTTTCGCAGTGTAAAAGCTAAGAAAACGCGATGCAAAAGCTAAGAAAATGAGGTGCAAAAGCTAAGAGATGGAAAGATGAGCGATAAACGACTGTCTGTCAATGGGGTAGGGCATCGGTTGAAAAGAGGCGGTTCCTGCGTGTCGACATCAAGGCGTTCGGCCGCCGATACCGCCGTTACGCACTGGCATTTTATGATAAAAAATGTTGTAGAAAGGCGGCATAGAGATAAAAAGAAGTAACTTTGCACCCCGAATTTTAATCACTCACATATTAGAGATTTATGAAGAAAACGAAATTAATGACACTTTTGATGTGTCTTGTGATGGTGTTCAGTTGCCAGACGAAACAAGGAACGGGTGCACTCATCGGTACCGGTGGCGGTGCGGTTTTGGGTGCTATCATCGGTAGAGTGGCCGGAAACACGGCTGTTGGAGCCGCTATCGGAGCGACGGTAGGAGCCGGAGCAGGAGCCATGATTGGCAAACGAATGGACAAAGTGGCCAAGCAGACGGCCGAAAGGGTGAAGAATGCCAAGGTGGAAGAGGTGACCGACGCCAACGGATTGAAAGCTGTGAAGGTGACTTTCGACTCGGGTATCCTCTTTGCTACCAACAAAGCCGACTTGAATCAGACGTCTAAAAACGAACTGGCTAAGTTCTCACAGGTCCTCAAAGAAAATAAAGACTGTCTCGTAGACATCTACGGACATACCGATAATACCGGCAACGACGGCATCAACATCCCCCTGAGCAACAGTCGTGCGCAAAGTGTGGTTTCCTATCTCACTGCTTGTGGCGTGCCTTATGCACAGTTTCAGAAGGTGGAAGGCAAAGGTAGTGCCGAGCCGGTGGCCGACAATTCGAGCGTGAGCGGACGCCAACAAAACCGCCGTGTAGAGGTGTATCTCTATGCCAGCAAGGCCATGGTAGATGCTGCCAACAACGGAACGTTGAAATAAACCTCGGCATGTCACTGCCCCCTCGAGGCTTCTGTGGCGGGCGAACATTCGGCTCGACCGCTCGGAAAAGAGGCATCGGGCAAAGTGATGGCTCATCTCCCCCGGGCTCGGGGTCAGGATTCTACACATGATAAAAATAAAAAAAATACTGCGTTGGGCAGTAGCCCTCTTCTTCAGCAGCACCATCCTGTCGGTGGTGCTGTTGCGCTTTGTGCCCGTTTACGTCACGCCGCTGATGGTGATCCGGTGTTTCGAGCAGATCGGTAGCGGAAAAAGTGTGACGATGCACCATCATTGGGTGCGGCTGAAAGACATCTCTCCGCATCTGCCTGTGGCGGTGATGACCAGCGAAGACCAGCGTTTTCTTCGCCATCATGGCTTCGACTATGCCGCCATCGAGAAGGCCGCGCGTCGCAATCTCAAAGGGGGCAAACGCAAACTCGGTGCAAGCACCATTTCTCAACAAACGGCCAAAAACGTGTTTCTGTGGCAAGGGCGGTCGTGGATCAGGAAAGGATTCGAGGTTTACTTCACGGCTCTGATCGAATTGATGTGGAGCAAACAACGCATCATGGAGGTTTATCTCAACAGTATCGAGATGGGCGACGGCATTTATGGAGCGGATGCCGTGGCGGAATATCATTTCGGAAAAACAGCAGCAGACCTCTCCCGGGCCGACTGCGCCCTGATTGCCGCCACATTGCCCAATCCGCGCAGATTCAGCTCTCAGTATCCGTCGGCCTATATGCGCAAACGTCAGCAACAGATTCTGCAAAATATGCGTTCGATGCCTGCTTTTCCCAAGGAGGGAGAGGATGGAAAAAGAAAATGAAAACTGTTGGATGAAGGAGGATAGGGGCTTTCTTGTTAAATCATCAACCGGTCAATAAAAGCAATGATGAACGATGAATTACTCGACAACCTGAACGAAAGTCAGCGGACCGCTGTGGAATACACCGACGGTCCGCAACTGGTCATTGCCGGAGCAGGCTCTGGAAAGACCCGCGTTCTTACCTATAAAATTGCCTATTTGCTGGAACAGGGCCTGCAACCCTGGAACATTCTGGCATTGACCTTTACCAACAAGGCCGCCAAGGAGATGAAAGACCGCATTGGCGAGCTGGTGGGACACGAGCGTGCACGCCGGCTTTTCATGGGCACTTTCCACTCTATCTTCGCCCGCATCCTACGGACTGAGGCCGAGAAAATAGGTTTTACAAACAACTTTACCATCTATGACGAGAGCGATTCGCGATCGTTGCTCAAGACCATTGTCAAAGACATGGCACTGGATGATAAGGTATACAAACCCGCTGTGGTGCATGCGCGCATCTCGATGGCTAAAAACCATTTCATTCTGCCCGAACTTTATGCTCGAAAAGGCGACCTCTTAGAGCGCGATCGACGCGATCGCCTGCCCGAACTCCATCACATCTATCGCTCGTATATGCAACGTTGCCGTTCTGCCAATGCCATGGACTTCGACGATTTGCTGGTGTTCACCCATCAACTGCTGCGCAACGACGAGGCTGTGCGGGCCGATTACGCTGCCAGATTTCGCTATGTGCTGGTGGATGAATATCAAGACACCAACCATGTGCAGCAGTGCATCGTGTCGTTGCTCACCGAAGGGCATCGGCGAATCTGCGTCGTGGGCGATGATGCGCAAAGTATCTATGGCTTTCGCGGGGCCGACATCGACAATATTCTCGACTTTCAAAAGCAGTTTCCCGAGGCTCGGCTCTTCAAACTCGAACAAAACTACCGCTCTACGCAGAACATCGTGCAGGCGGCCAACAGCCTGATACGGCACAACCAACGGCAGATACGCAAAGATGTGTTCAGCCGGAACGATAAAGGCGAGAAGCTCTTGCTCAAGCCTGTTTACTCGGATAAGGAGGAAGCCCTTGTGGTGTGCAAGGATATCAAGCGTTTGCAGCGGCAGGAGGGGAGCAACTACAGCGAGTTTGCCATTCTCTACCGCACCAACTCTCAGAGTCGACCTTTCGAAGAGGAAATGCGGCGGCAGAATATCCCTTATCGCATTTACGGCGGACTGAGCTTTTATCAACGGAAAGAGATAAAAGACATCATTGCCTACTTCCGACTGACCGTCAATCACAACGATGAAGAGGCCTTTAAACGCATCATCAACTATCCTACACGTGGCATTGGCGCCACAACGGTCGAAAAGATCACCATCGCCGCCCAGCAATACGGTGTGGGTTGTTGGGACATCTTGTCGCAACCTGCGCTTTATCCGCTTGCCGTCAACAAGGGCACATGGGCCAAGCTGGCTGCCTTTCGCGACAAACTGGATAGTTTTGCAGCCGATTTGCTCGCCGAGGATGCCTTTGAACTGGGGCGGCGCATCATTGCCGAGAGTGGTATTCAGGCCGACTTGCTCACTGACACCGATGCCGAGGGGCTTGCACGGCAGGAGAATTTGCAGGAGTTTCTGAGCGGATTGCAAGAGTTTGTCGAGACGCGGCGCGAGGAAGGACAGGCCGACGGCGTTTCTCTCTCGCACTATCTGCAAGAGGTGGCCTTGCTCTCCGACCTCGACAGCGAGGGCGACGACGAGAGTCGAGTGGCCCTGATGACGGTGCATTCGGCTAAGGGACTGGAGTTCCCCACGGTCTTCGTCGTGGGTTTGGAGGAAAATATCTTCCCCAGTCCGCGCGCTACTAACTCGCCTCGCGAACTCGAAGAAGAACGCCGGCTGCTTTATGTGGCCATCACTCGTGCCCAGCGGCATTGCATTCTCACCTGTGCTAAGAACCGTTTCCGATACGGGCGGATGGAATTCGACACGCCGAGTCGTTTTCTGCGCGACATCGATGCGGCCTTTCTCACCGTGGAAAATGCGATGAACACTTGGGAAGAACGCGCCCCCGTCAGTCGGCGATGGACTGATGCGTCGGCCATCTCCACCGCTCGCCCGGTCGTTTTGCCGCTGCGCACCGAAGAAAAGCCGCTTCGCCCGTCGCCGTCGCCAAGCCACGACGCTGCCTCAGAGGTGTCTACACCTGTCAGTTTCGGAGCAGTGAGTGTGGGTAACATCATTGAGCATCAGCGTTTCGGCATCGGCACCGTTCTTGCCATCGAGGGAACGGGCGAGAACATCAAAGCCACTGTAACCTTTAAGCACTCGGGCACGAAACAATTGCTATTGAAGTTTGCTCGATTCAAAATTGTAGACTGAACCCGTTTTCGGCCATTTTCTGTTCAACTATTGTGTAGTTGCGGATAAATCTCTAAATTTGTGCAGTTTAACAACCATTCAACCCTAAAGATAAGATGATAGACGTAAAGGAAACATTGCAAGATGCGCAAGACCGCATGGAAATGGCGGCCATGTATTTGGACGAACAACTTTCGCGTGTTCGTGTCGGGCGCGCTAACGTAGCCATACTCGACGGTGTGCGGGTGGAATCGTATGGTATGAAGGTGCCGCTCAATCAGGTGGCCAATGTGACGGCCCCCGATGCCCGAACCATCGCCATTCGTCCGTTCGACAAGAAGGCTATCAAAGACATCGAGAAAGCGATCATGGACAGCGACGTGGGCATCACTCCCGAGAACAACGGCGAGATGATTCGCTTGGGCATTCCGCAGCCCACCGAAGAACGCCGCCGCGAACTGGCCAAACAATGCAACAAAATCGGTGAGAGAACAAAAATCGAAGTGCGCAACGTGAGGTCGGAACTGAAAGACAAACTCAAAAAGGCTGTGAAAGACGGACTCTCGGAAGATAATGAAAAAGATGCCGAGGAGAAACTACAAAAGTTGCACGACCGATTTATCAAAAAGATTGACGAACTGCTTGAAGCGAAGAATAAGGAAATCATGACCGTTTAGGAAAAAGAGTTGAGTGGATGAGTTGACACAACCGAAAGTCGGCTCATCCACTTCTTTTCTCCGCTCTGCCTTCTTCCTCCTTCTCAACGGGCTTACTCCCTTTACTCCCCCTTACTCTCCTTACTCCTTATTCTCACAATGCACGGACTTGTTATCAAAAATACGGGCAGTTGGTATACGGTGAAAACCGACGAGGGTGCCATCATCGAAAGCAAAATCAAAGGAAACTTCCGGCTGAAAGGCATTCGAAGCACCAATCCCGTGGCCGTGGGCGACCGCGTTGAGCTTATCCTCAATCAAGAAGGAACAGCTTTTATCTCTGCCATCGAAGATCGACGCAACTATATCATCCGCAAATCGTCCAATCTTTCGAAGCAAAGTCATATCCTGGCGGCCAATATCGACCAGGCTCTGCTGCTCGTTACCGTCAATCGGCCGCAGACCTCCACCACGTTCATCGATCGATTTCTGGCTTCGGCCGAGGCCTACCGCATTCCCGTTGTGTTGCTTTTCAACAAGATCGACCTGCTCGATGCCTCCGAACGTCGTTACCAAGAGTTGCTCTCGAGGCTCTACACCACGATCGGCTATCGCTGTTTGGCTCTCTCGGCACAGACGGGCGAGGGCATCGAACCTCTGCGAGAATTGCTGATGGGACAGATTTCGTTGCTCAGCGGTAACAGCGGCGTGGGCAAATCTACCCTCATCAATTGTCTTCTGCCCGATGCCCATCTGCGCACGGCCGAGATTTCGGATGCTCACAACGCCGGGATGCACACCACGACGTTCAGCGAGATGCTGCCTCTGCCCGAGGGCGGATATGTGATCGACACGCCGGGCATCAAGGGTTTTGGCACGTTCGACATCGAGCGGGAAGAGCTCGGCAGCTATTTTAAAGAGATCTTCCGCCTGTCGAAAGACTGCCGTTTCAACAACTGCACGCATACGCACGAGCCGGGTTGCGCCGTGCTGCAAGCCCTGCAAAACCATTTTGTGGCTGAAAGTCGTTACCAATCCTACCTCAATATGCTTGAAGACAAAGATGAGAGCAAATACCGTGAAGCTTTCTGAGAAGAAGCTACGCCCATCCATCGAGTTGTTCCCCGCGGCGGAAAACCTCCGCGGAGAGCAAAATGATAAAATCCCGCCGCGGGAAAAGATCGCAGAAATAAAAACGGCGTCTCTGAACATTTTAGAGACGCCATTCTCGTCGTATTCTACACAGAAGCATTTGTCTTCACTCCCTTTCACTCCTTTACTCCTTCCTCTCCTTCCCTCCTAAAAAACGTAGGCGACGATTTCTCCATTGGGAAGAATCGTCGCCGCTTCGTTTTCATCTTAATCGTCGAATCTCAATTGCCGATGGGCTTCAGTTGGGTAAAGAAATCGTTGCCCTTATCGTCTACGAGAATAAAGGCCGGGAAGTCTTCTACACGAATTTTCCACACCGCCTCCATGCCAATTTCGGGAAACTCTACACACTCGATGCTCTTGATGGAGTTGAGCGAGAGAACGGCAGCCGGACCGCCGATGCTGCCCAGGTAGAATCCGCCATGCTTCTTGCAGGCATCCGTCACGGCCTGAGTGCGGTTACCCTTGGCAATCATGATCATCGAGCCGCCGTGGTCTTGAAACTCGTTGACATAAGGATCCATTCGGTTGGCCGTAGTGGGACCCATCGAACCGCAGGGCATACCCGCGGGCGTCTTCGCCGGACCGGCATAGAGCACGGGATGGTCTTTGATGTATTGCGGCAGGTCGCCCGTCTCGTCGAGCCGCGCCTTGAGCTTGGCATGAGCAATGTCGCGCGCCACGATGATCGTTCCGTTCAGACTCACACGCGTCGAGACAGGATATTTGCTCAACTCTTTGAGCACCTCGGGCATCGGACGGTCGAGATCGATGCGAACGGCATTGCCCTCACCTGCCCGGCGTAACTCTTCGGGGATAAGCTCAGAGGGACAGTCGTCGAGGCGTTCAATCCAAATGCCCTCGCGGTTGATTTTGGCCTTGATGTTCCGGTCGGCCGAACAACTCACACCCAGTCCCACAGGGCAAGAGGCTCCGTGGCGAGGCAGACGGACAACGCGGATGTCGTGAGCGAAATATTTGCCGCCGAACTGTGCGCCGAACCCAATCTTGTAGGCCTCTTCGAGCAGCGTCTTCTCGAGTTCCACATCGCGGAAAGCACGTCCGGTTTCGTCGCCCGTGGTGGGCAGACTGTCGTAATAGTGCGTAGAGGCAAGCTTCACGGTGAGGAGATTTTTCTCCGCACTCGTCCCACCGATGACAAAGGCGATGTGATAGGGCGGACAGGCGGCTGTACCCAGGCTCTTCATCTTCTCGATGAGGAAGGGGATGAGCGTGCCGGGGTTCTGAATCAGAGCCTTGGTCTGCTGATAGAAATAGGTCTTGTTGGCCGATCCGCCGCCTTTTACGACACAGAGGAACCGGTATTCGTCGCCCTCAGTGGCCTCGATGTCGATCTGTGCAGGCAGGTTGCAACGGGTGTTCACTTCGTCGTACATGTTGAGGGGAGCGTTCTGCGAGTAGCGCAGATTCTCCTCGGTGTAGGTCTTGTAGACACCCTTCGAGAGTGCCTCCTCATCGCAGAAGTCGGTCCAAACGCGTTGCCCCTTCTCGCCGTGGATAATAGCCGTTCCCGTGTCCTGACAGAAAGGCAACTTGCCCTTGGCAGCCACTTCGGCATTGCGCAGGAAGGTGAGGGCTACGTACTTGTCGTTGTCGCTGGCGGCGGGGTCGGTAAGAATCTTGGCCACCTGCTCGTTGTGAGCGCGGCGCAGAAGGAAATTCACGTCGCGGAAGGCCGCGTTGGAAAGCCGGGTCAGAGCCTCGGCACTTACCTTGAGAATGGGCTTGCCCTCAAATTCGGCTGTAGAAACGCCGTCTTTGGTCAGCAAATAATACTCCGTCTCGTCTTTCCCCAACTGAAACATCGGGGCGTACTTAAAATCTGGTGCTTGTGACATAATGTTTGTATTTGAATGTTTGTTGATGAGTGGATAAGTGGACGAGTTAACTTGTCAGCTTGTCAACTCGTCAACTTGTCAACTCGTTTACCAATCTAAAACCCAAAGATCTCTTCGGTTGTGACTCTTCTCACCCGTCCCATTTTCTCGAGTACTTTCATGTCGAGATTCTTTTCATCGCCGAGAATGATGTAACGATAGGGTTTACCTGAGAGTGTCTCCTTTTCAAAACGGGCGATGTCAGCCAACGTGAGCTGAGGCAAAGCTTTGTAAATGCGCTCGGTGATGTCGTAGTTGATACCTAATTTCCGGGCGCGGAGATAGGCTTCAATAATGCTGAACTTTGTGGTTCGCTCGGTGGCAATGCGTTTCTGCTCGGCTTGCTTGGCCAGTTGGAAAGCTTTTTCGCTCAGTGGCATATTGTTTAAAATGTTGCCAAAAGCCGAGATACAATCCTTCATTTTGTCGTTCTGACTAATGATATGGGCTTGGAGCGATTCCGTTCCACCTCGGCGAACCGGTGTCTTATATTGCGCCCAGGCACTGTATGCCAGTCCGCGAGTTTCGCGCAGTTCTTGGAAAACAATGCCGTTCATCCCCATGCCGAAATAGCTATTGAAGAGATAAACCGTTGGACGTTGCGCCGCATTCCAGCCTCTGCCGCTGTTGTTGTAGAGCATCATGCAGATGTTTTTCGCCTCATAGGGCGCGAGGAGAATCTCGGTGTCGGGAGTGGTCTGCTCGGTGTATCGTTTACCAACAGGAACCTCGCGAAGAGGTTTACTTGTTTGATGTTCCTTGTCGATGAGGGCTACCAGTTGTGCGGGTGTACTCTGTCCGCAGTAAAGCACGCGGTGTTTATAGGTGTGCAGACTTCTTAAGAGCTGGAGTAATGCTTGTGGCTGGGCATTGTCGAGTTCTTTGTTGCTCATGACGTTGCGAACTGGATTGTAAGGCCCGTACACACCATAAGCCGTGAGAGCAGCAAAGTTTTGCTGCTGATGACTCATATTGTCTTTGCGCGCCTTTTTCATCAGTTCTACGTATTCTTTATACGCCACCGGATCTGCCTTGGCGTTGGCAATCAGATCTTCAAGCAAAGCCAAGGCTTTAGGCAGGTTCTCATTGAGTCCGGTGAGCGTTATCTGGGTATTATCGGTAGAAGAAGAGATGCTGTAGCTGCACGCCAATTCATAAAAATGTTGTTTCACTTGCTCGGCTGTGAGTTTGTCTGTACCCAAGTAGTCGAGATAATCGGCAGCAACGGGTAACCGCTTGTCTGTCTCGGTTCCGAAGTCATAATGGAACGAGAGGGTGAAGAGCCCGTTATCTTTGTTTTGCACATAAAGCACGGGTAGTCCTTTCTTCGTTTGCGTCTTGACAAGGTCTTTGTTGAAGTCGATAAATCGTGGTTCGATCGGTTCGACCTTGCTGCGAAGGATGGATTGCACAAAGTCGCTCTGTATATCCCGATTCGAGGGAATAGGTGTAATCTGTGGTTTGTCTATCTTTTGCTGAGTAGAATCTTCGCCCTGCAGTTTATAAACGATAGCGTAATTATCGTTCAGATATTTATTGGCAAAGGCAACGACTTGGGCCTTGGTTATCTTTGATAGACGGGCGAGCCTGCCCACAACCGTCTCCCACTTCTGACCGCGAACGAAAGCATCGACAAACTGGTCGGCTCTCTCTTTGTTGCTTTCAAGCGATTTGTAGTAGGCCAGTTTCATATTGTTGATGACGGCCGGCAACAGATGATCTGAGAAACGACCTTTCTTCAGGTTATCCACTTCGCCCAGTACGAGACTCCGCAGTTCTTTTAGGCTTTGCCCCTCTTTGGGCACGGCATGAATACCTAAGATGCCATACTCGGCCAGGCTCTCGGCAAAGGTTCCTCCGCCCAGGAATTTCATCTTCTGACTGAGATTCATATCCATCAATCCCGCCTTTCCGTTACAAAGAATCTCGGCAATTACGCTTACTGTATCGGCCTGTAGCGATTCGCCTCCGTCGAATCTCCAAGCTAAGATCATGTTTTCTGCTTCAGGCCCGACGACGGTAGTGTCTCGCGGAGCCGTTAGCGGAGCCTGCGGTGCAAATTGCGGGAAACTCAGATTCTCGCTTCTTTTCCAACTACCGAAGTATTGATCAAGGATGGCAATCACCTCGTCGGGATTGAAATCGCCCGACATGCAGATGGCCACATTGTTGGGTACGTAGTAGCGATTGAAGTAGTTTTTGATGTTCACAATCGAGGGATTCTTCAAGTGTTCCTGCGTGCCGATGGTCGTTTGCATTCCATAGGGATGTGTCGGTGTGAGAAGTTTGAAGAGAGCCTGCCATTCTTTGTTCGAATCGCGGGTCAGTCCGATGTTATATTCCTCGTAAACAGCTTCCAGCTCGGTATGAAAGCCCCGTATCACCATATTCTTAAATCGGTCGGCTTGAATCCTGGCCCAGTTCTCCACTTCGTTCGAGGGAATGTTTTCGGTGTAACAAGTCACATCGTTACTGGTATAGGCGTTGGTTTCTTCTGCTCCGATGGCCGACATGAGTTTGTCGTATTCATTGGGAATGAAGTATTGTGCGGCCAATTGCGACACACTGTCGATTTCATGGTAGGCGCGTTTGCGCTGTGCGGGGTCGGTGAGCAAGCGATAGGTCTCATATCGATTCTCGATATCTTGCAGTAGTGGAGCCTCTTTCTCAGCATTACTTGTGCCGAAAAGCCGTGTACCTTTGAACATGAGATGTTCCAGGTAGTGAGCCAGTCCGGTTGTTTCGGCGGGGTCGTTTCTGCTTCCTGTTTTCACGGCGATATAGGTGTGGATGCGTGGTGTTTCCTTGTTGACGGAGAGATACACCTTCAGACCGTTCTCAAGGGTGTAGATGCGTGTGTTGGTCAGATCGCCCGTCACCGTGTGATACCGATACGTCTTGGCTTGCGTTGTGATGACTGCACCCATCAGCAGGAGGGCCATCCATAGCGATTTGCTGTTCATGTGAGGATTGTTTTGTTAGTAAATAGGTTCTGTTTCGTAGAGGAAATCGTTATAGGGATACTTTTGGACATGAAGTTCGCGCACCTGATGATATAGTTTCTCTCTGAACTCGTCGATGTTGAGCCTTTCGCGTGCCGAGACGAAGATGCAATTCTCGTCGAGGCGTGCCATCCAGGTGCGTTTGAGGTCGTCGAGGGTGAGATTCTCTTTTGTGGGAGGTGTCAGGTCGTCTTTGTCTTTCTCTACGAAAGTGTAGTTGTCTATTTTGTTAAAGACGATCATGTTGGGTTTATCGGCGCAATCGAGTTCGCGGAGCGTATTCTCGACAACGGAGATTTGCTCTTCAAAGTCGGGATGAGAGATGTCGACAACGTGTACGAGGAGATCGGCCTCGCGCACCTCGTCGAGTGTCGACTTAAAGGAATCTACCAGGTCGGTAGGCAATTTGCGGATAAAGCCCACGGTGTCGGCCAGCAGGAAGGGTAGATTCTCCACCACCACCTTGCGCACAGTTGTGTCGAGCGTAGCAAAGAGTTTATTCTCGGCAAACACCTCGCTCTTGGCCAGCAGATTCATGATCGTCGATTTTCCCACGTTGGTATATCCCACGAGGGCTACGCGGATGAGCCGACCGCGATTTTTACGTTGTGTGGTTTTCTGTTTGTCGATTTCTGCGAGTCGCTCTTTCAGCAGAGCCATACGCGAGAGGATGATGCGGCGGTCCATCTCAAGCTGTGTTTCACCCGGACCGCGCAGTCCCACCGAGCCCTTTCCTCCACCGCTGCCCGATCCGCCGCCCTGTCGTTCGAGGTGTGTCCAGAGGCGTTGCAGCCGGGGCAGCATGTAGCGATACTGTGCCAGTTCCACCTGCGTCTTGGCACTGGCCGTTTGTGCACGCATGGCGAAGATGTCGAGGATGAGCGAGGTGCGGTCGAGAATTTTCACGTTGAGTTCTCTTTCGATGTTACGCATCTGTTTGGCCGAGAGCTCGTCGTCGAAAATGACCATTCCCACTTCGCGTTCAGCCTCCTCTTCGGCCAGAATATATTGTTTGATTTCCTCGAGTTTGCCTTTTCCTACGTAAGAAACCCTACTGGGTGCGTTGAGTCTCTGTGTGAATCGGCGCACGGTAACAGCTCCTGCCGTATCGGCCAGGAACTCCAATTCGTCGAGATACTCCCGCGTCTTTTCCTCGTTCTGTTCTTGCGTGATGAGGCCCACCAGCACGGCCGTTTCGGCTTTCACCTCGGAGATGACAAATTCTTTCATCGTTGATACTTGCTCTGATTTAGTATGCAAATTTAGCGCAATTCTGCAAAACGCCCAAATCTGAACCCGCTTCTCCATCCTGTTGCAGGCAATTTGCAACGCGCAGGTTGGCTCGTGTCAAAAGATTGTGCTACTTTGCCACCGTCTTTCAGGTAACCTACAATGACGCCACGGAGACCAAAATGCCGCTACTGTAGCCTACAATGACGCCGCGGAGACCAAAATGCCGCTACTGTACCCTACAATGACGCCGCGGAGACCAAAATGCCGCTACTGTACCCTACAATGACGCCGCGGAGACCAAAATGCCGTTACTGTAGCCTACAATGACGCCACGGAGGCCAAAATGCCGTTACTGTACCCTACAATGACGCCACGGAGACCAAAATGCCGTTACTGTACCCTACAATGACGCCGCGGAGACCAAAATGTCGCTACTGTAGCCTACAGTGGCATGAAGCAAAAGAACTGATCCGTGCATCACGTATCAGTTCTCTTTTGTCGATCCTCCATGAACCTCATTCTCAATTGCCCATGAACAGCCCCCATTCTTCTAACTTCGGGAGAGGTGGACTTGTCGACTGAAAAAACAGGAATCTATTTCTTGGAGACAGGCGGAAAGGTGTAGTAGTACCAATAGGTGCTGCCATAGACATCGTGAAGGGCCGTTTGCTGAAGGGTGCGGTTGGTGAATTTGTTTTCCAGGTCTTGGAAATCGCGGAAGTCGGTGTCGACAACATCGTCGTGATAAGAGACGACGGGTGTGGAGCGGAGGTGCATATAAAGGGTGAGCGCCTCGCGGTAGTGTCGCGGCAGACTGTCGGAGAGGCGGTAGAAGCGAGGGATGGCTTTGGCAAAGGCATCGAGCTTTCGGTCTAAGAGATAGCCGCACAGCAGATAGTCGGCCGCGGCACGGCAGATGGCAGACTGCGAGGCGAGTCGTTCGAGGCGTTGCAAGGCCGTGGGGGCTGATGGCAGAGAGTGGGCCGAGAGATGGACGCCGAGGCGATGCTCGTCGAGGAGAAGCCAGCAAACGGAGCTGCCATTGGGCAGGAGCGCCTCCGAACCGCCGACGAGGGGATATTCGAACAGTTTTTCGCCCAGCAGATGGGTCTGAGACAGGGTGAAGATGCGCAAGGAGGTGAGCGAGGAGTCGGTCGAGGAGGAGCCTTGCCCCACGTTCTGGGCTTCGGCTTTTCTTCCGGCGAGGAGCAGACGCTCGGTCTTCATCCGATAGTGAAACACGTCGTCGCCCGTACCCATCAGTCCCACGAAGAGCATCGTGACGGCGAGGAGCAGTAGGTTGGTCCACAACGCGTTGTCTGCAACGGCAAACTTGGGCGTGTTGGTGGCGATTTTTCTTCGCCAAAGGGCGACGCCACAGATATAGGCCACCAGCAGAAGGGGCAACAAAAAAAATGTGCCCTCGAGACGGACATTTCCGACGCGAGAGACGGGCGAGAGGCTGGTGAGGGCTACCAGCAGCAGAGCGGAGGGGAAATAGGTGGCTGCGTGCCAAGCCTGGGGTAGGCGCGAAAGGGAGGCCGTGACGCGTTGCAGGCAGAGGAGCAACGTGGTGAGCAGAAGAGCACCCAGGAGGTTGTGATAACAAAGGGTTCCGCCCGAGAGTAGGTGCAGACTGACTGCGATGAGGTCGGCCTGGTAGAAATATAAATAGGCAAAGGCGAAAAGGCCGAATAAAACGGCGCAGACAGACGTTGAGAATGCTGCGCCGTTGATGCGATAGGTGGGTTTCATCTATATTCTTCTTAAAACAACTGCCGAGCGGGCCGGAATGTACAGTTTGAGCCACTCTTTGCGTGCCTCGACGTAAAGCGGGTCGTAGTTGGTGAGATGGGTGAGGGAGTCGTCTGCCAAACCGTTTCCGCCGAACTCCCGGGCGTCGGTGTTGAGCACCACGTCGTAGGCTCCGGTGGGAACGAGAAAGCCGTAGTCGGTGAATGACCGAGTGGGACTAAAGTTGAAGACAAAGAGCAGACTTCCGCGCATGAAAGCCAACACCTGGTCGCCGTCGTTGTGCCAAATCTCCTGCACCGGAGTCTTCATAAAACCTTTTTCCCCTTTCACCACCTCGAGCATGCGTTTGTCGAAGTCGCCCAAGTAGTGATAGCATAGGTCGTGGTTGTCTACCAAGTTCCATTGTCGGCGTGCATATTTGTAGCTCCAGCCGTTGCCCTCGCGGGGGAAGTCGATCCATTCGGGGTGTCCGAATTCGTTGCCCATGAAGTTGAGGTAGCCGCCGTTGATGGCTGCCAGCGTAACGAGGCGAATCATCTTGTGGAGGGCGATGCCGCGGTGGGCGCGGTCGTTCTCGTCGCCCTTTTTGAAGTGCCAGTACATGTCGGCATCGATGAGGCGGAAGATGATGGTCTTGTCGCCCACGAGTGCTTGGTCGTGGCTCTCGCAATAGGAGATGGTTCGCTCGTCGGCCCGTCGGTTTTTCACTTCCCAAAAGATGGAACTGGGTTTCCAGTGTTCATCGCTTAGTTCCTTGATGGTTTTAATCCAAAAGTCGGGGATGTTCATGGCCATGCGGTAGTCGAATCCGTATCCGCCGTCGTCTATCCTGGCTGCCAAACCGGGCATTCCGCTCACTTCCTCGGCGATGGTAATGGCTCGGGGGTTGACTTCGTGGATGAGTTGGTTGGCAAGGGTGAGGTAGCAGATGGCATTGTCGTCTTCGTGGCCGTTGAAATAGTCGGCGTAGCTGCAGAAAGCCTCGCCCAGTCCATGACTGTAGTAGAGCATCGACGTCACGCCGTCGAAGCGGAACCCGTCGAAGTGGAATTCTTCAATCCAGTATTTGCAGTTGGAAAGTAGAAAGTGCACCACCTCATCTTTGCCATAGTCGAAGCACAGCGAATCCCAAGCGGGATGTTCGTGGCGACTGCCGGGATAGAAAAACTGATTGGGGTCGCCGGCCAGATTGCCCAAGCCCTCCACTTCGTTTTTCACGGCATGCGAGTGGACGATGTCCATAATGACGGCGATGCCATGGCGGTGGGCCGTGTCGATGAGCCGTTTCAGCTCTTCAGGGGTGCCGAAGCGCGAGGAAGCGGCAAAGAAAGAGCTGACATGATAGCCGAAGCTGCCATAGTAGGGATGTTCCTGTATGGCCATGATTTGAATGCAGTTGTAGCCGTCGGCGATGATTCTGGGCAGCACGTTTTCTCTGAATTCGTTGTAGGTGCCCACCTTTTCGGCATCTTGTCCCATGCCGATGTGACACTCGTAGATGAGCAGCGGAGAGGTGCTGGGCTTGAAATTCTTTTTACTCCAAACGAAAGGCTGTTCTGGATGCCACACCTGCGCCGAGAAAATGCCGGTCTGCTCGTCCTGCACCACACGGCGGCACCAAGCTGGAATGCGTTCGCCCATGCCGCCGTTCCAATAGACGTGCATCTTGTAGAGCTGACCGTGCGAGAGGGCTTTCTCGGAGAGTCGTAGTTCCCAGTTGCCGGTTCCCTCGATGCGGCGGGCTCGGTAGCGTTCCGTTTCCTGCCAGTGATTGAAGTCGCCCACGAGATAGAGGTCGGTAGCGTTGGGGGCCCACTCTCTGAACACCCATCCGCGCGAGGTTTTGTGGAGTCCATAATATTGGTGACCGTTGGCAAAGTCGGTGAGAGATTTCTTACCGTTGGCTGTCAACTGACTGAGTTTCCAAAGATAATGATCGTGTCGGCCCTTGATGGCCTCTTCGTAGGGAGCGAGGTAGGCGTCGTTTTTTACCAAACCGATGGTTTCTTTCTTCCCACTGCGCTTTGTCGTTTTGTTGTTTGCCTTTTTGTTGGCATTGCTCGTTTTTGCCATAACATGAAGTTGATTTTGCGAGCCTTTCGGTCTCTTAGTCGTTGAATCTTTTTCCGTTTTCATAGTGTCCGCGTGCTTTGACTTGTCCGTTGCGGTCTTTCTCGATGAACTTCCCGTCGCGCACACCTTTGAGATAAGCCCCTTCGAATCGATTGCCGTCTTTGTCTTCCTCGATCACCGGTCCGTGTCGTTTGCCGTCTTTATAGGCACCTTTGAACTTCGAGCCGTCGGCATAATGGATGATCACCTCTCCCTCTACTTTTCCGTTGAGGAAGTTTCCTTCGAAGACGTCGCCGTTTTTCTTGACGAGTTTGCCGTGTCCGTTTTGCCGGTCCTTTTTCCAGTCGCCGGTGTAGGTATCGCCGTTGCTCCATACGAAGGTGCCCTTTCCGTCTTTGTCTCCCTCTAAGAAAGATCCGGTGTATCGGTCGCCGTTGGCATATCGGAAGATGCCTTGTCCGGTGCGGTCGCCTTGGAGATAATCTCCTTCATAGACGTCGCCGTTTTGGAATTTGTAGATACCTTTTCCGTTTTGGATGTCTTCGGCCCAGTTGCCCACATAGACATCGCCGTCGGCATAGCGGTTGGTACCTTTGCCAGAGCGTTGATTATTGACCCACATACCGTTGTAGTTAGATCCGTCGCCCCAGTCGAAGAATCCTTGCCCCGACTTTTTATCGTCTTTCCAGTAACCATCGTAGTAGGCCCCAGTGGCGAAGGTGTATTTGCCTTTGCCCTGTCGTTTGTCTTGGTACCAGTTGCCTTCATATCGGTCGCCGTTGTAGTAGTACATGATGCCGTGTCCCTGCTGGTAGTCTCTGAACCAGAGTCCCACGTATTTGTTGTTGTTCATGAAGTGGTAGGTGCCTCGTCCGTGTTGTTGATCTTGGAACCATTGTCCTTCGTATTTTTCTCCGTCGGCGAAAGTATAGATGCCATATCCCTGTCGTTTCCCTTTGACGTATTCTCCTTCATAGGTATCGCCGTTTTTGTAGAGTGTATTGCCTCGTCCGTTAGGTTTTCCGGCCACGAGTTCTCCTTGATAGAGTCCGCCGTCTTTTGTTTGGCACGACCCCATGGTTATTTTTTGTGCTCCGCCTGCCAGTGGCTGTGCGAGGATGAGTAGGGCTATGATGATTTTCTTCACGCTATTTGTTGTCTTTGAAATGATGATGTTTCAAAAGTAGGCAAATTTGATGGAACGGCAAAGCGGTTTAGTAAAAATTAAGGGGAAGGGGAGGGGAATTGAGCATAGAGCCCATAGGGAATCTACAAAGAAGTTGACAAGGCCTTACGGAAGTTGACGAGTTAACAAGTTGACAAGGAAGTTAGTTGATAAGTTGACGAGTGAACAAGTTGACGAGTTGACAAGGAAGTTACCCTCCTGTCAACTCGTCAATCAAAAAGCAAATCTACTCGTTAACTTGTCAACTCGTTAACTTGTTAACTGGAACCCCTCGTTAACTCGTCAACTAACAAGCAAATGTCTTAACTCCTTTTCACTCCTTAACTCCTTAACTCCTCCTACGGAGCCGCCACTTACGGCTCCGCCCCCCACGGCGCCAGGGTTCCGTCGGCGCGAAGTTTGCCCCAGGTCCACACCTTGGTACGCTGGTCGTAGAACTTAAAGCGGCGATCTTTGCCCGAGCCCTTCACCTCGCCGGTAAAGGAGAGCGAGCCGGGAGCCGAACCGATTTCGCGCTCGAAGGCCGGAATGAGCGGAATGAGCATCGCCTCGATGCCGGCTATTTTCCTGTCGTGCGCCGCTTTGTTGAGCGTGGCGCGCTGGGAGAGCAGCGTGTGGCGATTGTCGACGAGTTGGTTATAGCGATTGATGAGTTCGGAGACGTCGGCCGAGGGCTCGAGATCGTCGAGCGAATCCATCCGCCGCACGATGGCATTCACGGCCGCATCCGTGGCGGCGCGACGCGCCTTGAGGTCGATCGCGTTGGTGGATTTCGCCCCGGAGAACCGACCGCGAAACAGACCATCGAAGGCGGCATTCGTGTCTTCCAGTCGCTTAGCAATGGCCGTAGCTCCGAGCGCGGTAAGAGCCGAAGCAGCGTCGGCGGATTTGAGATCGGCCAGCAGATTTTTCAGCGCGCCCGTCTCCGAATCGTAGTCGGCGGTGAGCACGCCGGGATAGCGCGAGAGAATCTCCCGCAGTTTCTTAGCGGCCTCTTTCGTGGCACTTTCTTCGGCCAGCAGCCCCATTTCGATGGCCAACTGCAGGGATCGATAGGCCCGGTCGCGCTCGGCGTCGCGCAGCCGCAGTTCTTCGGTAGCCGGATCGATGCGCGGCGGATTCAGCGCCTCGTCCTCGTGTCGAATGGCCTCTTCGAGCGGTTTGAAGAGCAATTTCATCTTTTCCAGATTCGCCTCCTTGGCCATTTCCAGCACGTGAATGGCAAACTGATAGTGCTCCATGTTGCGGAGCCTACTGAGGTTCATTTCTTTTACTTTCATAGGTTTTTGGGTTTAAATGATGAATAAAAAGTTGTCGTAGGGGTACGAAGACCACTTTTTGAGGCGTTTTTGGGTTTCGTATCCCTACGACGGGTTGTTTTTCTCATTTTCTGTGTTTCGTAGGGGTACGAAACGTTGTTTTTCTCGTTTTTGGGGTTTCGTACCCCTACGAAGCCTCGCTTTTCTCATTTTCGAGCTTTCGTAGGGGTACGACGACTTGTTTTTCTCATTTTCATGAGGTTGCTGCTAATCGTTCAGAATTATTCAGAGTCAATTCCTAACATATTGCAGCCCTTAGAAGTGCACGAAAGGTAGCACGTGCACATCGGCCGTATTCTTTTCCAGTGCTTTGGCTCCAATTGTGTGGATTTGCGTATCACCTGGAAACATCGGAGGGATAAGGGAAGTCGTAGAGAAGATCACTGCCAAAGGTCGATAGCCTGTATTGCCGTCGCTGGTTGAGGAGGTCCACACAAATACTTTGTCGGGCAATGCGCCGCCGGCATTGGTAAAGGCATCGAACATCTCTGTGTTATAGCTTGCGTCATCATACCTTTTTAATACCGAGGGATTGAAAGAACCACCATATGTACCCCCCCAGGTTGACCAGGCTGCACCGCCATAGTAATGATAGAATTGTCCATATATATCATAGTTGTTGTTGTCATTAGAGGCAAAAATCTCTCCCAGTGCCGGGATATACCATTTACCAATATTACTTGTTGATACGCCGGGATTGTAGGTGCTTACCCAGCGGAAGGCGGGATATTGGGTGGGCTCTTCGGCGCGTTTCTTGCCGTCGGTGGTGCCTGTGCCGGTCCATGTCAGGTCGTAGCCATTCAGCTCTGAACCTGATCCGGTTGTACCGTTCCACCAGGTGTCGTGCACGGTGGTGTTGCGCTGCTGCCCGATGCCGGCGGCGGTTTCCCACTCGAGAGCCATAGGACTGGCCTTGAGTCCGACGGCGGTGCCCTCGCTGGTGTTGGTCTTCTCGCGAGTTACGATGCCAATGGGTGTGCGCGAGCCTTTCTCGGAAAGAACGCCGTTGCTGCCGTCGTTAAAAAGATAGAGCAGCGGGTGTAGATACATGGTGATGGTGTATGACTTGTTGGTGGCAAAGGTGATGGGAGGTGTCGTCTGGTAATAGCCAATCTTGTTCGTCATGTCATAGCCGCTATAGATTTCACCCCCGACAAAAGCGGATATTATATCGTTGCTGATAGTGCCGGGAAGAATATAAAAGTAGTCGGTGTAGGTGCGATGAGCAAGGGGATACTTGGTGTCCATCTCGGTGAGCGTGGCAGGCATGGCAATGCCATCTGCCGTCTGCGTAAGGCCGGCTGTCTCGTTGGTTTTGTCGCCCTTAACGTCATAAGTAACGAGGCTTGGAGCTGTGGCATTTCTGGTGGCCAGCTTCAGACTGACATTGTTGGTGCTGGTGGTGTAGACCACGTACTTAAATCTCACACGGGCAGTCAGATGTTTCATCGCAAAAGACACATGGCGGTCGGCATTGCTAATCGTTTTGATGGTTTTGCCCAGCATGGGTTTTTTCGTGCTGTTGGTAATGGAGAGGGAGGTGCCGTTGTCGGTCACGCCCTCGCTGATGCACACAAAGGTGTAGGTGCCGGCGGGCAGTTCGAGCATAGAGCTGGCATCGGGCACAAACTTGCCGCTGGCGTTCACCTCGCCCGTGAGCGTTTTGTGGGTGCCGGTGATGCGGTTGCCGCTGCCGTCGAGCGCATAGATAGAATAGCGGCCTTGGCTGATGGGGTTGGCGCGTGTCTCGGGCTCGCTGTCTTCTTCGATGCTCATCGTGGCGTGGAGGCCGTCGCCCAGGTCCACTTCTTGCGGTTGCGCCTGAGCGGCCATGGCCCGCGAGGCAGGCATAGAGGTGGGC
Organism: Prevotella sp. oral taxon 475; assembly: GCF_018127805.1. Classification (NCBI taxonomy): domain Bacteria; kingdom Pseudomonadati; phylum Bacteroidota; class Bacteroidia; order Bacteroidales; family Prevotellaceae; genus Prevotella; species Prevotella sp. oral taxon 475. The sequence continues at coordinate 1,901,673 of NZ_CP072334.1, read as the reverse complement.
TTCGAGGTTTCAAACTTCTCTTCGGTCAGCGTAAAGGTGGCGTCGCTGCCTAAGCTGATCAAGGGGGCGTTGTTCGGCGTTGGCTCGTCGTTGTGGCTGCAAGCCGAAAACATGAGTGCTAAAGCGAAAGCTGCACAAGGCAGCAGGTTGAATCTTCTTTTCATACGTTGGGTTGTTTACTGTTTTTAGATGGTTATTGCCAATCGAATCGACTGGCATTTAGGGTCTCTCCCTCAATCTCTTCATCCTCTTCCCATTCTTCTTCGGTGGAATTCTCGGCGCGATGGCGAATGGTGGCACAAATAAAGCCCTCGCTCTCATACGGAATCACGCTGCATCGCGGCGGGATGTAGGGCAGCGCTGTCCATTCGGCGACTGTCCGTTGTTGTTCTTGTCTGTTCATAAATCTCTAATATTTAAAAGGTGAAAAATCGGCGTTGTTTCTCTTTCCGTCCCTTGGCTCATGGGCACGAAAAAAGAAGCAAAGGCCACTCCGAAGAGCCCTTTGCTTATGGGGGTTGCGCCCGCTTCGCGCGCGCGTAAGAGAAAGCTAAAAAGTCTTACACTACAATAGGTGCGAACATTGTGTGTGTGTGTGTGTGTGTGTGTGTGTGTGTGTGTGTGTGTTTAAGATAGTCATTTTCTGGGAGACTACCAAAGAAAAGGCGTTAAAAGATGCAGAAAAGTTCGCCCTTTTCTGCTCCTCTTGCTTCTGCCGATATGTCAACACATTTTGTTTCACGGGGGCAAAGGTAGAGAATAAACTGCAAATACACAAACTTTCCTTTTATCAATTCTCTATTCTCCTTGCCCATGCCCGGTAGCCCAGTATGGCGATGATGGTGTAAAGGGCGTAGAGAGCGGCTTTGAAAGGGATGCCTTTATAGACGTAGAGCAGGGTGCAGACGAGGTCTACCACCATCCAAAGGAGCCACTGCTCGACATACTTGCGCGCCAAAGCCCATAGGGCTACCATGCTCAGGGCGTTGGTGAAGGCATCGAGCAGAGGAACGGTACTGTCGGTAAAGGTCGTCAGAACATAATAGGTGGCTCCCCAAGCTGTGGCGAAAAAGACGGCAGCAGGCATGAACAGCCGACTGGGCATGTGGGTGATGGGCATCTCTTGGCTTGACGACCGATGGTGTTTCCGGTTCCATCGCCACATCGCGTAACCGTAGAGGGCGGCCAGGGTGTAGTAAATGGCCATTGCGGCATCGCCGTAGAGTCCGTGTTCCCAGTAAAGCCATATGTCGAGGGCGGGCATGATGATGCCCACCAGCCAAAGGGCGATGTGAGCACGGTATTCTAAATAGAGGTAAAGCAAACCCAAAAGGGTGGTGAAGAGGTCGAGCCAGGAGAACATGGGGATGTTTTAGTTAATAAGTTGACGAGTTGACAAGGGGACGAGTTGACGAGGGGATGAGTTGACAAGTTAACAAGTTGACAAGGGGACGAGTTGACAAGTTAATGAGTTGATGAGTTGACGAGGAAGTTTGCCTTTTTTAGTGGACGAGTGGATGAGTTGATAGATGAGCTAATTTCCTTGTTAACTCATCAACTCATTAACTTGTCAACTCGTCCCCTTGTCAACTTGTTAACTTGTCAACTTGTCAACTAAACATTAAAATTCAATTCTCAGATGCGCCATCATGTGGAAGGGAGCCGAGGGTGCGAAGCCGGCTGCATCGCTGTCGCGCGGGCCCCAAGTGTTTTCGGCCACGAGCGTGGTGCCGTCTAAACGATATTGCGGAGTGGCCCAACCGTTGCTGTCGTATCGAGAGGAGAAGAGGTTGTAGAGCGTCAATCCGAGGGTAACGCCCTCTATCGACCGGGTCTTAGGTGCAAAGGTGTAAGAGAGAGCGAGGTCGGTGGTGGCGTATTGTTTGAGCGAAATGACGTCGCTCGTCGCCTGTCTGTTCGCGTCCTTGGTCTGCATCGTTTTGAAGCCGGTGTTGGTGAGGTTCTGTTCGCCCACGAAGTGAGTCATCACCCTACCGATGAAGCCTGCCTTCGAGAAAGTGAGCACGTTGTTGAACACGGCATTGGGCGAGAATGCCAACTGACTTTCGCCCGCAATGGTGTAGACCGAGCCATCGGTGAGGTTCACCGTTACATCCTTCACGCGGTTTCTCGAGAGCGTGGCGTTGGCCTCCCAGTCGAGCCAATCTACGGGTTTCCATGTCGCCGACAGCTCTACACCCATGCGATAGCTTCGAGCAAAGTTGCGTGTGACGGCCTTGTCGAGCTTCATCTCGCCGGTGGGCACGAGCTGGTCTTTGTATTTCATGTAATAAAGGTTTGCTCCGGCGGAGAATTTCTTGCTGCGATATTCGTAGCCCGCTTCCAAATCGCCCAGTCGTTCGGCGCGAGGCATCTCTATCTGTGCGTCGATGTTATGCTCGAAGTTGGTTCGCACAGGTTCGCGATGGGCAATAGCGTAGCTGGCATAAAGGCGATGAGCGGACGAGAGTTCGGCGTTGACCCCGAATTTAGGATTGAAGAAGTTGAACTTCTCGTCGACATCATAACTGAACCGTCGCTTGGCCGAAGAAGCATCGGCCGGCCCGCGCATCCTCAATCCCACGTGTCGGTATTGCAGGTCGGCAAAGGCACTCAGTCCTTTGGTCAACTCGTAGGTAGCCTTGGCGTAGAGGTTGGCGTCGGTCTTCTGAGTGTTGTTGTCGTAGTAGACGTGATTGGGCATGAAGTCGTCTACGGGTTTCTTCACCCAAGTGACGTAACCGATGTGGTCGCCGTCGTATTTGTTCCAGCCGCCGCCGAGTGTAGCCGAGATATTCCGGGCGTTATCGTAGTTCAGGGCAGTAGTAAAACCGTAGAAATCGTTCTTCAACCACTTCTGCCGCACCAACGAACTCTTCGCCTTTGTGCCTCCCTGGTCAAGTCCGTATTCGGCCAACTTGCGTTTTTTCTTATATTGTTCGTAAAATCCCTGCCCGTTGGTGTAATGTAGTGCGAGGTTGAAATTCCATCGGTTCGACACCCATTGATTCCACAACAATTGGTAGTGTTGCTGGTGATAGTTGTCGGTCTGGTTGCGATAGAACTGCAATTGATCCAGGGCATCGTTCTCCATTCGTCCGCTGGGGTTGTAGGTTCGACCGTAAACGCCCTGATCATACTTCGAGGCATAGTCCCAAGCGTGGTAGGTTCGTTCCTGTCCGTTGAACGTAATGAACTTCACGGCCGTGCGTTCTCCAAAGTATCCCGCCTGTAAGAAATAGGAATTGAGCCGTGTGGAGGCCCGATCGATGTATCCTTTCGAGCCAATGTTCGACAGTCGGCCTTGAATGCCCCAATGTCCGCCCAAAAGACCTGTTCCGAAACGCACCGTTTCTTTGTGCGAATAGTAAGAACCGCCCGAGAAGTCGACCCCTGCATAAGGTCGGTTGCCGATGTCTTGGGTTTGCATATTCACCGTCGCACCAAACGCTCCCGATCCATTGGTAGATGTTCCCACGCCGCGTTGAATCTGAATACTGCCCACACTCGAGGCAAAATCGCCCATATTCACCCAAAACACCTGACTACTTTCGGCGTCGTTCACCGGGATTCCGTTGGCCGTTACATTGATTCGGATCGGGTCTGTTCCTCTTACGCGCATCGAGGTGTAACCGATACCGTTTCCGGCGTCGCTTGTCGTCACCACCGACGGAGTGAGCGAGAGCAGAAACGGAATGTCTCGCCCGGTGTTTCCCTGTCGAATAGCTTCTCCGCTTAGATTGGTGAAAGCCACTGGCATCTTTTTCGTGGCGCGGGTAGAGATCACCTGCACCGTCTGCAATTGAACACTGCGCAGCGTGTCCATCCCTTCTTGTTGCGGATGGGCTGCATAGACCACTGCCACTCCAGAGAGCAGGACAGTTAACATCATTGTTTTTTTCATTTTCCTTTTGAATGAAAAGACATACAAAAGGGGCGTTTTTCCTTCTTTTTATTCCTACGCCGGCATTATCCGGATCAGGTCAGAGGGTCTCATCTCAGCCCGAAACCTCGGGCACCCCTTAACTTGCATTTTGCAAATCGCCGGCAAAAGTAACACATTTTTCTGTTGTGAACAAATCCAAAATGTGGATTTCTATTCCGTATCTGTATCTTTTTCTGCAGTTGCTGCTATTTCTCTTGCATTGAAAATACACGAATGGAGTGAAAGAAAAACGAAATAACTGGTATGGATCTACTGAAAATCGCAGATGTTCCTCTACAGAACATCTGCGATTTTGCTGTTGTGCGCCTGATAGGACTCGAACCTACACGTCGCGAAACACCAGATCCTAAGTCTGGCGCGTCTACCAATTTCGCCACAGGCGCGGTTTGCTTTGCAAAGGTAACAAGTTTTTTGGGCCGGGCAAAATTATTGTCCGGTATTTTGTTGCCGCACCGATGACATCAGTCCTATTGAAGCATAGCAGACGAAACGCTTCCTATTTTTCCTGCTCGTTGATGATCAACACGCACACGGCACCCACGAGAAGCAGCACGCCGGCTGCCATCATCATATGGCTTTGCACGCTTCCCAGCAGTTGGAGAACCACGCCTCCGCCGGCTGCAGCAATAATTTGAGGCACGCAGATCGTCCCGTTGAACAGTCCGAGGTAAGCCCCCATGTGGCCTTTCCCTTCCAAAGCGTTGGTGACAAAGGTGAAAGGCATGGCCAACATCGCAGCCCAAGCGCAACCGATAAGGATGAAAGGCAGGAACATCACATACGGGTCGTGTACGAAAGGCACCCAAGCAAACCCCACTGCGCCGAGTAACAGACTGAGCGAATAGGCCATCTTTCGGCTTCGTATCTGTGGAAGCACCACCGCCCACACCACACTTCCGATGGCCTGAACAGCGAAAAGGATGCCCACCCAGTTGCCCGCTTCCTGGTATTCGGGGGTGGAGGTGGCTGTTGTCAGTTGCATATTCACGCCCCAACAGGTGTCGGCCACCGACCCTGTGGTGTAAGTCCACATATACATAAAGGCCGCCCAGCAGAAGAATTGCACTAATCCCACCGTCCAAAACGTGCGCGGAGCCTTCTTCAGTAGCTGCAACACGCTGGTCTTTTCCTCGTCGAGCGGTTTCTCCAAACTGTTATATCGAGCATATTCGGCAGGGTTCCACTCCTTCACTTTCAGCGAAGTATAGACTACGCATAGGATAAGGATGGCTGCCCCCACGTAAAACGACCAGATGACAGAGTCTGGAACGATGCCGGCCGCGGCGATATTGCTGATGCCGATATAGGTGAAGAAGAACGGGAAGACGAACCCTACCACCGAACCGGCATTGCAAAGAAAACTCTGAATAGAGTAGGCCAGTGCCTTTTGTTTCTCGTTCACCATGTCGCCCACCAGCATTTTGAAGGGTTGCATGGCCATGTTGATGCTTGTGTCGAGGAACATCAAGGCCGTCAAACCGAAGATCATGGCCGTGCTGACGGCCATTCCCAGCGACCCGGCGTTAGGCAAAAGGCACATCACCAGCACGGCCATGCTGGCCCCCACGAAGAGATAGGGGATGCGCCGGCCGAATCTGGTCCACGTCTTGTCGCTCAATGTGCCCACGATAGGCTGCACTAAGATGCCCATCAACGGAGGGAGTATCCAGAAATAGCTCAGACTGTGCGGGTCGGCACCCAGTGTTGCGAAGATGCGCGATATGTTTGCACTTTGCAGCGCGTAAGCAATCTGCACCCCGAAAAAGCCGAAGCTCAGGTTCCACAGTTTCCAAAAACTTAAGTCGGGTTTCTTTTTCAATTCTTTATTCATACATTACGATTCTATTTTCGTTCTTCCTTTTTCTTTTCTTCTTCGGCTGAAGGGCATGTCTCTCGAGTGGTTTGCCGCACCACGAGTCGGGTTCTCACCACCCGTCGTTCCACCTTTCCCCGTTCAATCTGTCCCTCGACATGGCGAATCAGGATGTCGGCTGCCTCCTCGCCCACCTTATATCCTCGCTGTTCTACCGTGGTAAGGGCCGGGTCGCAGGCAATGGCGCGCTGTCCGTTGGTAAATCCGCACACGCTCACCTCTTCGGGAATGCGCAGTCCGCCATGCTTAGCTGTGTAGAGAATGCCGATGGCCGTATCGTCGTTCACGGCAAAAAAAGCATCGGGACGGTCGTCGCGGCGCAGGATGTCGGGGGTGATGCGTTCGGCCTCCTCCCGATTGTCACACTGGAACACCAACGAAGGGTCTACCTTCAGACCGTGTTTCAACAGTGCATCGCAGTAACCGTTATACCGATTCTTGGATATTTCCATTTTCATGGGCGAACTATAGAACGCCACCCGCCTGCATCCCGTCTCCACGAGATGGCTCACGGCCGTGTAGGCCCCCATGTAATCGTCCACCACCACCCTGCTTGCGTTGACACCTGTGCACACTCTGTCATAGAAAACCAGGGGTACGCCGCGCTCGATCAGCCGTTGAAAGTGGTCGTAAGTGATCGTATCCTTAGCCTGCGAAACGATGATGCCGCACACTTTGTTCTCGAAAAACGACTGGCAGATATGCACCTCGCGCTCATATTGCTCGTTGCTGTGTGCCACCATGATGTGATAGCCGCGCGTATCGGCTGCTTCTTCGATGCCGGCCAGCACCGACGAGAAGTAAAAGTGCGTGAGTTCGGGCACAATCACACCGATAATCTTCAACGGACGGAGCCTGCTGTTGCGTAGACTCTCGGCAATGAGGTTGGGGTAGAAGTTGTGTTCGCGGGCGTAAGCCTGAATCCGCTCTCGCTGTTGCTGACTGATGCGAGTGCTACCTTTCAGCGCGCGCGATACGGTTGCCACAGAGACGTTCAGCTCTCTCGCAATATCCTTCATCGTGATGGGCGCAAATTCTTCCATAATGATCAATTTCTCTATTCTCCAAAGGCGGATGCCGGGCGGGGTAGGGCGGTTTTAGGTTTCTCGTTCTTACCGAGCGCGTGTCTCGCATTTCGCCCCGTTACCTTCTCCTCTTTCAGCCTCCGAGTTTCCATCGCTTAGCTTTTGCCTCTCCATCTCTTAGCTTTTGAGGTGTAAAAGCTAAGCTTTTGCGATGCGTTTTCTTAGCTTTTGCAAAGCGTTTTGTAAGACTTTGATTCTCAATTGTTTGTAGATGCGATTCAGAAAAGGTAGATGGTTTGGGACGGAAGCGTGTTCGTTCCTTCTCATTTTGCAAAGATAGCGAAAAAAATAAAAGAACGCATCAAAGATGGAAAGAATAAAAAGCCCATCCGAAAAGATGTCTGCAACTCTGTCGATGATCGCAAAAAACATCCCGGCCCCTCTTCTTTGGGGTGAAGAGAGGCCGGGAATGAAAGTGCCTCTGCCACGAGTAGACATGCCTGTGGCGGAGGGTTGCCAAAGGCTTTTCTTAGTCTGTCGGGTGGACGGCTTGTTCTTTGATCGGGTAAACCGTCTGAGGTTCGGCAGTCGAAAGGGCGTTATTTATACTCGCCCGTGCTGTCGGCGAATTTCAGATAAGCCTTCTCGCCGGCCGTAACATTGACGGCTGCCATGTCGCCGCCATCGCCCCGATAGACGATTTTGCCCTCTTTGGAGAGCACAAACTCGCTCTTCCACCAGTCGAATCCATCGAGAACCACACACATACGCACGGCACCCGAGGTACTGAAGGCCGGCGATACAAACTCGCCATTGGGTGTTGTGGGTGTTGTGAAGAGGTTGGCCGTGCCGGCAGACCAGGTGTCATTGGCTGTAGCTCCGAAGAGATATACCTTGGGAGCCAGGAAATCGACGCTCCGAGTGGCTCCGTTCACCACTTTTAAAAGATACCATCCGGCGGTGGACACTTTGATGTTGCCGCCATTATCGCTCACTCCGGCCCCGGCAAGGTCGTTGATGGTAGTACCGGTGTAACCGAAATCGTTGACCCAAGCTTTGGTGGGAGCCAGTTTGAACTCCTCGCCTGCACTTAGATAGAGAAGCGTCCAGAAGGTGGGATTGTTCGTTTTGGCGGTGCCATTGACGGGAATGAGTTCTTTCCAGGTGCCGCCCCAACCGTAAGCACTGCCTGTGAGGAAGAGAGTAGAGGCCTCTGCCACGTAATAAGGCACCACTTCCAGTTTGATGGTGTTGGAGAACAGTGTGTCGACATTGGCATAGGCTGCCTTGATGCGCACATATACCGTCTGATTGGCGGGGATGGTGACGTTGGTCCAGTTGCCGAATGTCTGCAAAGTCTGGGCAAATGCTTTGGCAGAGAGCTTTGCCTGGGTGACAGAATAGACGGTGGGCAACTCGGTATAGTTGGCTACGGTGGTGCCACTGGCATCAGCTTTGGCTTCGTCTGTCGAGACGGTGAAATTGCCGGTGAAAGAAATCTGCAACTGATAGTCTACTTTGGCTTGATAGCCGAAGGCCGGTTGTACCCAGCTAAAGGCCAATGAGTCGGTCGAAGCCAGTGTCACGGTAGACGATGCGTAGGCGGGCGTGTCTAAAACGAAGGTGCTGGGGTGCTGGATGACGGGGTTTCCGTCTCTATCGTCCGAACAGGCTGCCAGCAAAAAGATGCTGCTCAGCAGCAGCCAGGCTGTTTTTATTGTCGTTTTCATAACTTTTGTGGAGTGTTAAGGGTTAATATCCCGGGTTTTGACTCAGGTTTCCGTTTACGGAAAGATCGCTTTCAGGCAGCGGGAAGATGTTTCGTGTGGCTTTGAAGCTGCGGCCTGCCACTACGCCTCCTTTCCAAGACCAAAGATAAGTGTTGTCTCCGCCGAAGTATCCGTAACGAATCAGGTCGGTTCGACGCAGTCCTTCGAAGTAGAACTCTCGGCTCCGCTCGTCCAAGATGTCTCTAAGCGTATAGCTGGTTTTGGTTGTTGCATGAGCACGACTTCTCAACAAGTTGATGTAAGCAATGCCTTCGGTGGTAGCGTTGCCGCCGTTCTGCCTTGCAGTGGCCTCAGCATAGGTGAGATAAGCTTCTGCTTTGCGGAAGAAAAAGAAGTCGGCATCGGAGAATCCGGTATCCGTTGCATCAGAACCATCACTCTTTATGTTCGTGAACTTGGTCACGGAGAATCCTTTTTTGAAAGTCTTCACATCGTCAACAGAACCGATTTCCAACGTGCGCCCTTTGCTCCAGAAGAGAGCTCGGTCGTCTCCGGCCGCCGTCAACACAGCCGATGTCTCGCCGGAGGGAGCATCGTTGTTGGGGAAAAACTTCTGAACCAGATCTTTTCTGGCTCTGTTGCCGCCCCAAGTGCCGTTGGTTCCGTTGGAATTCATGTCCGAAGAGTGGGTGGAAGCTGTGAGAAAGGTGGTGCAACCGTAAGCTGCCGTCCGGTTTCCCTGCTGTAAGATGGGGAAAATAGCTTCTACTGCTGCACCGTTCTGTCCGTTGTCGCCCATAAAGAGCTTACGATAAGCACTGTAACCGGCAGAAGATGTGGTGTAGAGTTGGTAGGAAGAGTCGATCACTTTCTTGGCATACAGGGCCGCCTTTGCCCATTGTGGCGTTCCGGTATATACCTCTGCGTTGAGGTAAAGACGCGAAAGCAACATCCAGGCAGCAGCTTTGTCTACGCGTCCGTAGCCTGTATCGGCGGCTGTCTTGGGCGCGGGAGCAGACAGAAGCGGTTCAATCTCTAAGAGTTCGCTCTCCAACCAGGCGTAAACCTCTGCTCTTTTCTTCTGCATCGGCTTGTCGGTGGTGATGGTTGTAGGCAGAGGAATGTTGCCAAAAGCATCCATTGCCAGGTAGAACTCTAAGGCTCGGATGAACCGAACCTCAGCCGTCCGGGTGGCATCTATATCAGATGCGGCACTGAGATACTGATTACAAACCGAGATTCCCGAGTAAAGACGATTGTAATAGATGGCGATGAAAGTGTTACCGGCATCATATTCGTTCGTATTCATCGTTGCAACGCCATCATCCGCCCAGGAACAGATGGCTTCATCGGTAGTAAGCTCGTTGATATTGAAGTATTCTCGCACGAGTCCAGTGGTTCCTGGATCCTTGGCTGCTACGTTTGTGCTACCTGGTCCGTCAACTCCCTCGACAGCGAAGTTGGCATAACACATGTTGAAAAGTGCTATGGGATCCAGCGTTGTGTTCTTAGTGGGGTCAATAGGCGTAACGTCTAAGTCGCCGACGCATGATGTCAAGCCTGCCGATAGCAGCAAAGCGGCCGCAGGAAGTATGTTTTTGATATACCTTTTCATTATGATTTGTCTTTTGTGAGGGTTAGAAATTCAGACTCAGACCCATGATAAGGGAGATGGGACGCGGGTAAAGCTGATAGTCGATGCCGCTGAACACCTCGGGGTCGAGCCCTTTATACTTGGTGATGGTAAAGACATTAGAGACGGTTCCATAAAGACGGCCGCTCAATCCGTGCCAGTTGCCAGTTTTGAAGAGTTGATTAAAGCTGTAACCCAGTGTGATATTGTCGCACTTCAGGAAAGAAGCGTTGTGCACGAAGTAGTCGCTTTGCGCCCATTTAGTGCTTTGCCAGTTGAGATTCTTGGCCGACTGAGTGCGTTGCTCCAAGAAACTATCTTGCCAAAGCTGACTCATGTCGATGCGACTGGCCTCTACATCGTTATAGATATAGTTGCCGATGCTGGCCCGGAAGCTGGCTCCGAGGTCCCAATTCTTATACTCTAAGCGCGAAGCCAAGCCCATTGTGACGGGTGCTGCAGCTTGTTTGTAGAAGTAACGGTCGGCATCGGTGATGCTTCCGTCGCCGTTTCGGTCTACCACGGCTCCTTCAATAGGTTTGCCATTAGCGTCGTAAGCTTGCTGATAGACCAGGAATGCGCTCGAGGGTTGCCCTACGGCGTAGGCCAAAATCTTACGGTCGGTACCGCTGTGTATCGAACTTCCCGTCTCGATTCGTTCGCCATCGACACCCGTCAGGGCTGTAATCTTGTTGTGATTATAGGTAATATTATAGTCCAACGTCCAGAACCAGTCTTTGGCTTGTATGACTTTCCAGCTCAGCGTAGCTTCAAGGCCGGTGTTTCTCAAAGAGCCGATGTTCTGATTCACCTTGTTATCGAAGTTCGTTCCTGCTGCAACGTATGCTTTATTGATGAGATTGGTGGTCTTACGATAGTACCAATCAATGCTTCCGGTGAGTTTTTGGTTCAGAATACCCCAGTCCAGACCCACGTTATAGGTTGTGGTGGTTTCCCATTTCAGGTTAGGATTGTAGCCAAGAGGAGCATAGAGTCGACCGTTTTCCAAGAGCGGATAGAACGATTGCGTGCCTGTATTCATGTTATAGATAGTGAAGTAGGTGTAATCGTCTATGCCTTCCTGCTGTCCGGTGTTACCCCATCCGAGGCGAAGTTTAAGGTCTGAGAGCCAGCCGACGTTTTTGAACATGCTCTCTTCTTTGGCTTTCCATGCGAAAGCGAAAGAGGGGAACCATGCCCAGTGCTCTTTGAAGCGCGAAGAGCCATCGTCGCGCACTGTGGCCGTGAAGTAATAGCGGTTGAGCAAGGTATAGTTGGCGCGTCCGAAGAAAGAAACCAAGAAGTTTTCGGTTTCTATATATTTCGGTTTATGTTCGGTTTCCTGTCCTGCTTTGGCACTTCCGCTTTGGTAATAGCCCCAATAATCTTTGTATTCGTTGTGCCAGAAGTGTTGCCATTCATAGCCGGCCATCACGTCGAAGTGATGTTTTTCGTTGAAATCTTTGAAATACTGGGCATACATACTGAGCGAAAGATTGCGCTTGAGTTTCTCTTCTGCGCCGTAGCTACCATAGTAGAACGCCTCGGGAGCGGTGTTTTCCACCATCTTATTCTGTTTACCTTTCGACACATCGGCACCCAATGTGAGGTGCAGGCGTAAGTCTTCGAAGCCGTGCAGCTTATAGTCGATATCGGCACTTCCCACAAAGGCGCGGCTGTAAGCCTTCTCATGATGAAGGTTCAGTGCAGCAACGGGATTGGCAGGAGCCAGGTTATTGGAAGTGGTATCATAGTTGGTGTCGATGTCGGTTATACCACCGGTGGTCTTCCACTGAAAATATCCGGCATAATGTTTCTTTGCTTCGGCCGAATTGTCGTAGATACTCTGCGTGGGGTCGAAGCGAAAAGCATCGCTGATAGCACCGTAGTTAGGATAACAGGTCTCGGCATACATCCCCTTGGCATTGAGGTTGAGCGTGAGATGATTGTCGAAGAACGAAGGATTGAGGTTCAAAGCAGCCGTGTAACGCTTGAAATCGGAGGTTTTGATGACACCCTTTTGGTCGGTATATCCCAGCGACAGGCGATAGGGAAGGTTCTTCACAGCTCCCTGCACAGCCACATTGTGGTCGTGACTGGCAGCGGTGCGAGAGATTTCTTTCTGCCAATCGGTGTTAGAAGTTCCCAAAGCCTTGGCCGCATCACTGCCAGCACCGTATTTATTGAGGATCAACTCACGATATTCGTCGCCGCTTATCAGTTTCAACGACTTGTTTTTGTGGCTCACCGTGAAGCTTCCGTTGTAGCTCACCTGCGGAGCCATGCCCTTACGGCCCTTCTTTGTGGTGATAATGATAACGCCATTGGAACCGCGCGAACCGTAAATGGCTGTGGCCGAGGCATCTTTCAGCACGTTGAACGACTCGATGTCTTGTGGGTTCACCATCGAAAGCGGATTGGAAAGTCCTTGAACGCCGTTGTTGTCCATCGGTATTCCGTCGATGACAATGAGCGGATTGTTCGATGCATTGAGAGAAGATCCGCCGCGAATACGGATGTTTGCCCCCGAACCGGGTGCTCCGCCGTCGGTCGTGATGTTGACACCGGCCACCTTACCGGCAATCATATCCTGCGGATTGATCACCAGACCCTTGTTCTTCGAGTCGGGTTTGAGAGCCGTTACCGACCCCGTCAGGTCGCTCTTCTTCACTGCACCGTAACCAATGACCACCACCTCGGTGAGCGATTTGGCTGCTTCGTCTTTCAGTGTAATCACCATTTGCGGACTGGCCGTTACTTTCGTGTCGCTATAGCCTATATAAGAAACGGTGAGAAGAGCACCCGCTTGCGCGTTGATGCTGAAGTTTCCGTCGATGTCTGTCACCACTCCGCCCGTTTGGCCGGCAGCTCTTACGGTGGCACCGACAACAGGTTCGCCGGTAGCATCTTTGACATGACCTTTCACAACGATCTGTTGTGCCAAGGCACTGATGGAAAGGATAAGCCCGCACAGCAGCGTGAGTATCCTCAGAGGCATCGTAATCTTTACCTGCTTCATCATTTTTAGTTTTTAAAATTTAAGTAATACATTGTTTTCTGATTATCTTCTCTATTTAGGTTTCCTCTGTTTCTTCGCGCGTGCGTGTACATATAACGATTCTCTTTGTGTAGATCGGGATGGGCACGTAGCCAAATGAAGAGGGAGTCAGCCCATGAAGGGCGGTTGTCTTAATAGGTTTGCTTCTGTTATAGGTTGTCGATTGTTGATGTAACATTAGCATTGCAAAAGTAACTTTCTTTATGTTACACGATGCTATTTTATCGTTAAAAATACAACTCATTCGATGCAAACGTTTGCATCTGCCTCTTTTTTCTACGGTTTTTCCTGGATCGAGAAATGAATTTATAAGAGTCTGGAAATCAATTGCTTACAGGTTGGCTTCCAAAAGCTGATCTTTTGCATCGCGTTTTCTTAGCTTTTGCACTCCGTTTTCTTAGCTTTCGTCGTTCGTTTTCTTAGTTTTTGCAAATAGAATGATCAATAAAAAGAGGGGGAGCAGCCATTCGGATGTACCCCCTCGTCAGGTATAAAGTGATGAATTAAAGCCTTTCTGCTGCTTGCATGATGCGCCCGGCAATATCTTGTAGTGAATTTTTAAGACGCTCTCGGTCCACATCGCTGAAGTCGTCTGTCACTCCATTGTTCATCCCGCTGAACTTATGGTAAAGCCATGAGCGAGACTTGCCAAAGTAATTCTTGGCCAAGTATGCCCAGTTGATTTCCTCATATACATCTGCCAAGACTTGTCTGGCTGTTGCTTTTTGCTGTTTTACAATTACTTCCATATTGTTTCTTATTGTGCCCTCGTAAACGAGAGCGGTGGGGTTACTCTTGTTCCATCAGTTCATAAACCAAATCCAGGATGTAGATTTCAAGGTTTCTCTCACCATTGGGATAGGCTCTTCTGTAATTTCTGATGGCTTGTATCAGTTCATCTTCTTTTTCTGTGTATGGCATCACTCGTGCTTTCTATTTGACACGGCAAAGATAATAACCTTTTGCGTATTGTGAAAATAAAGCAGAAATAAAAATCATCAAATGGTTATTTTCATATTTGATGTCCATCAAAAGGGGTAGTTGTCAAGCGAAAACAGAGGGCTTGCATCTCTTTCGTTTGTTGTTGATAATAAGGTAGTTACAAAACGCCGTTTCCTTCTCTTAGCTTTTATGTCTCATTCTCTTAGCTTTTGCACTCCGTTTTCTTAGCTTTCGTCGTTCGTTTTCTTAGCTTTTGCAAATAGAATGATCAAGAGGAACAAGCTAAGGGGAGATGGAGGGGGTAAGAGTTTTGGAGATTGGGGGATGGAAAAGACCAAAAGTTGAGAGAAATTTCGTATTTTTGCCCTATCAAAATAAAAACAAAATGAAGATAGGAATCATCGTGGCCATGGACAAAGAGATGGCCCAGCTCCGCGCTTTGCTTGAAAAACCACAGATTCAGCACCATCATAACAAAGAATGGGTGCTGGGCTGTATCGGACCGAACGAGGTGGTGATGCAGCAGTGCGGCATCGGAAAGGTGAACAGTGCGGTGGGTGCCGTGGAGATGATCGACGGCTATCGGCCTGACATCATCGTCTCTACGGGTGTTGCCGGAGGGGCCGATCCGGCGATGAAGCCTTTGGATGTGGTGGTGGGAACGGTCTATGCCTATCACGATCTCTACTGCGGCAGTGAACTGGAATATGGCCAGTTGCCGGGACTTCCTGCCCGTTTCGAGGCTGGACAGCACTTGATCGAAACGGCTTTGCAAAGCGGTGGTGACACAACTCTTCATTCGGGGCTCATCGTTAGCGGCGATTGGTTTGTAGACGCTAAGGAAAAGATGCGCCATATTCTGGAACTCTTTCCTCAAGCTAAGGCTGTTGATATGGAAAGTTGCTCGATTGCGCAGGTCTGTCACCTGTATCAAACCCCTTTTATCAGTTTTCGCATCATCAGCGACGTACCTCTCAACGACCATCAGGCGGCTCAATATTTCGACTTCTGGGAGCGAATGGCCAACGGTTCGTTCAGGGTGGTGAGCCAATTCCTGGCCAACCTGTCCCGATGGTAAAAGAAAAAAGAAACGATTCAGCAACGTCAAAACATTTTTTTATTTGAAGATACAATGAAAAAGATTCCAAGTTTCACCATTGATCACAATCGTTTATTGCGCGGTATCTATGTCAGTCGGAAAGATTACGTAGGAAACGAGGTTGTTACCACTTTCGACATTCGTATGAAAGAACCCAATCGGGAACCCATTCTCGACCAAGGGGCCATCCATACGATAGAGCATTTGGCGGCTACCTTCCTGCGCAACGACCCCGAATGGAGCGATCGCATCCTCTATTGGGGCCCGATGGGTTGCCTCACGGGCAACTATCTCTTGGTGAAAGGCGACCTGCAATCGGCCGACATCGTCGACTTGATGCGCCGCACGTTCGACTTCGTGGCTCGCTTCGAGGGCGAAATTCCCGGTGCTGCACCCAAAGATTGTGGCAATTATCTGCTGCATAATCTGGCGGGAGCTCGGCTCGAGGCACGTAAATTCGTAGACGAGGTGCTCGATAGGCTCACCGATGATCACCTCTCTTATCCCCAAGAGGAGTAGGAGAGGGGGGTTACACCTTATTATATATAACCTATCTATTTGCCCATACGGCTCCATCGGTCAGCCTTATCGGCAGATACCTGTTATCATGGAATACCTATCGACCGATCGTTCCTTTTTCGCCTCCCGACAAAGCGGATAAAAACTTTTTCCAAAAAATCTTGTTTCCGGTTAAGTGTTTTTGCCTTGACGGGTGATTATAGATATAGAACACCGTAGAGAAACTGCCCGAACGACAAGAGGCAGCGACCCAATGAGACAAAGATCCTAAACGATCACCTTAAGAATATAACTAAAATAATTAACGCTTATGAAGTTAACTAAACTCGTAGGATTAACTCTTGCATCCTTGTTGTTAACAAGTGTGGTGCATGCTCAGCAGCCCTATGGCGGTTGTTGGCATCCCGACAAAGTGAGAAACTGGACGCCCCAAAGCGATCCGAATGCCAAATTCAACCGCAGCCGAGTGCCTTTAGCTCAGCGGTTTGTAGAGCCAGTGCCGATGAAGGCCAACAAAAACCAGCACTACGGTGGGCAGGTGACTAACGCATCTATCCTCTTTCCCACCTGTAGTTTGTGCCCATCGCAGGGTGCTAACAACTTTGTGGGCTATCAACCCACCTACTGGCAGTATATGGATAAAATGGTCTACTGGGCCGGTTCGGCCTCGGAAGGCATTATTATCCCACCTCCTGCCGGTTCGACAGATGCCGCACACCAAAGCGGTGTTAAGATGTTGGGACAAGTTTTCTTCCCGCCCGCAGCCTATGGAGGCAACAGAATGTGGGTGAGACAGATGCTTGAGAAGAAAGACGGTAAGTATATCTTCGCTAAAAAACTGTTTGAAATTGCTCAATATTTTGGCTTCGACGGCTGGTTCATCAACGAAGAGACCGGCGGTGGAAGCACTTCCGAGTGGGAACAGTTTATCAAAGAATTCAACGAATATGCCGATGCCGCAGGTCTTCCTCAAATGGAAATACAGTGGTATCAGGCTTTCGTCGGCGTGAACTCTACCATCCTGAAGACTCACAAAAACACTTCGCAGTTCATCGACTACGGACAGGTGAAAGATTATCGGTCTTATGCCTCGCAGTTGGGTTGTACCGAAGCGCAGACCATGGAGAAAATCTATGGCGGTATCGAAACGGTGATGGCGGGACTCACAGGTTATGGAAGCACGTTGAGAAGTGTTTTCAAGAAAGATGGCCATGTAGGGTCGGTCGCTTTGTTCTGTCCGGAGGAGCATATTTGGAAAGATAATGTTAAAACGCTTCTCAATACGGTAAACAATCAAGGCGAACAGGCCTACCAAGCCATGACTCGTACCTTCAACAACGAAGCTACGGTGTGGGTGAACAGCAGTCATGACCCCTCGTTAGAAGCCGACCCGTCTGGTGGTTGGGGTGGCTGGCCCGGTATTTCGGGTTGCCTCATCGAGCGTTCGGCCATCAGCAGCATGCCGTTCATCACATCTTTCTGTGTGGGAATCGGTAAAAAACGCTTCGTCAAGGGCGTAGAGAAAAATCAACAGGACTGGTACCACTCCGGCGTACAAAGCGTAATGCCCACATGGAGATGGTGGATCAGCCAGAAAGACGGTCTGGACGCTTACATCGACTGGGATGAGGCTTACAATTTTGGTAACAGTATCAAGATAGAAGGTAGCATTCAGCCCGGCGAACACCTTGTTCGTTTGTACAAAACGCAAATCAAAGTGGACAATGGTGGTAAACTGCGACTGGTCTACAAAACGTCTTTGGAGAACTCGGTAGAGGTGCGGTTGGGCACGGAAAGCGATGTGAACAACGGTATGGTAACTCTTTCGGGGGCTACAAAAACGGAGTCTAACGGATGGACGGTAGACGAATACGACTTGACACAGGTGAATGGTAAAACCATCTATATGGTGGCTCTGAACATCAAGAATGCCAGTGTAGTGTCGAACTATAAACTGCAATTGGGAGAACTCGCCCTTCTGCCGGCCAACTATGCACCGAAGGCCATGGAAATCTCTAATCTGAAGAACGAAACAACTCTTTTAGAGGCTGGTGGCGACCTGCGTATTACTTGGGATTGGGCAGACAATGCCGACCTTGACCACTTCGATGTTTATACCGTAACGGCAAATGGCACCGAAAAACTCGTGGGACAGACACGCGATGAAGCTTTCTATGTGCCTAAATTCGCGCGAAACGAGACGGATGAATATGTCAACGTGCGCGTGGTTCCAGTGATGAAAGATGGTACGGAGAAGGATGTGCAGGTGCTGAAAGTGGACTATCCGAAACTCACCGCACCGACAATCACCGTAAAAACCAGTAAAGGATATGCTAAAGTGGGCGATGTGATTGTGCTATCGGCTAAAGGAACAGGCAAACCCACTGCTTGGAAGTGGAAGCTTCCTTCGTCTTTAGAACCCGTAGGTGGCAGCTCTGCTTCGCTCACCACGCCCGAAATATCGGTAAAGGCCCTGAAAGAAGGACAACAGAAGGTGACCATCGAGGCCACCAACAGCGTGGGTACATCTTCTAAAGAAGTAACGGTGTGCGACGTGATGAACGAGGCCGAATTCAAACAAGTGAAGAACGTGGCCTTGAAGAAGTCGATACAGAGCTTCAGTGCTTCGACCAACGAGAAGGAAACGCCCAAAAATATTATCGATGGCGTGCAGAGTCCTTATTCTTATGAGGGCAAATGGTGCTGCATCGGTACGGATCACAACTGCGTGATCGACCTTCAGGGCTCTTATCGCATCTATGGTTTCAAGATTTTCGACTGCAAGGCTGGTCCGGAGAACAATGAGAACTTCGACAAATACCGCATCATGCTGAGCGAAGATGGCGTCAACTGGACTACGGCCGTAGATGAAACCGGACGCGAACGCGACAATGTGAAGACCGATAACATCGCTCCCATGCGGGCGCGGTACGTCAAACTCAATCCCTACTCGGAAGAAGGAATGACCTTTAGAATCTGGGAATTCGAAGTGTTTGGCGCAGATTTCAGCAACATGACGATGACGGCTCCCGAGCAACTCATTCTCAATGCCGGCGAGACACAGACCGTCACAGTGAAGTACGACCTGAACGGCGACATCCGTTCCTCGCTCTTTAACTGCAAAGCCAGTGTGATGAAAGGTCAGGTGACCATCGGTGCTCTCTCAGACGATGCCGCCTCGGGCACGATAACCTTCCCCGTGACTGCTTCGAACACCGTCGGTACGTCGGTGATCAAGGTGACCATCGACAACGGTGGGGCCGTGAAAGAGCGCAGTATCTCGGTGATTGTAGACGATCCAACGGCTAAGAACATTCTATCGGGTATGGAAGCAGAACTGCGTAAGTATGCTGTCGACTATTCGCCGGGTGCTGCTTACGAAATATTCCGCACCCACAAACTCACCGATGGTAACACCACTGAGGAGGCTTTGGAGGTGATCAACTCCTCGTGCAAGCACAAACAAGACTTCTGGGCTGTGTTCCAGGCTCCCGACATGTGGAATCTCTCGAAGATCAAGATCAGCATCCCCAATAACAACAGGGGCGAGAACGACAATGATGTAGCAGGTTTGGTCAACAAAACGATTGAGGTGATGGTGAGCAACAATGGTGTCGACTGGGAAACGGTTCACTCTTTCGACGACCTCGGAGAAGTTTCCACCCTGCAATACTACCTGCCGAAAGCCCGGAAAACGAAATATCTGGCTATCGTCTCTACACTCAATCCCTTCTTCTTCCCCTCGATTTCCGAGATAGAAGCTTTCGAACAGGCCAAGGGAACCACTTCGAGCGTTGTTCCGCTTAAGGTGAAACAGGGTTGGAATGCCGATGTCATCGTGGAAGCAAAGACTGCCCACGAGCATGCCAACAGCACGCTCGACAAGCAAGGATGGGTATTCTATACTTCGGGTGTGCAGGAGAAAGGTGCCATCAGTGACGAAACGGGCGTGGTGACCACCACCTCGGGCAACGAATATCAGCTGGCCGACTATACCGCTAACAATGCTCTGGTTCTGAAAACCACATTCACGTGGGGATTGCTTGAGTTTGAACAGCCCCAGAATGCTGAAGAACTCCATATCTTAGCCACCAGTACGAATGGCGAGAGTAGCTTGATGGCAATTCCGATCTACGACGACGGTGGGCAAGGAACGACCGAACGTTTCAATATAGACGATTGGTTTGGCAACAGCACCGGAACAGCTCTCTGGGGATTGGGTCGCATCAAGAAAGAAAAGGGTGGCGGATTCAAGGCCGACGACATTGACGGTCGTTACGAATTCCGACTCTTCGAGCACAAGATGCCCGTCGACGGAAACAGAAAGATTCAGTCGCTCAAGTTCCGCAGCACCAATGCGGGCTACGTTCCCACGATCTTGGCTATATCGATGAAGCCCGCTGTGGCCACAGGCATCGATAACGTGAAGAGCGATCGTTCTGCCGCCGTGACCGGTATTTATACCATCGACGGTATCAAGGTGAACGCCTTGGTGAAAGGAATCAACATCATCAAGTTGGCCGACGGAACAACAAAGAAAGTTTTGGTTAGATAATGATGATTTAACATCGAGAAGAGGGCATGCCGAGCAGGTGTGCTCTCTTTTTTTATCGATGAATTGGCAGGAGGGCAACAGAGGTCTTGCGATTCTCTTGATGATTAACCTTCCGTAACAAATTTGTTAAATCTCGCCCAACCGAGATGCGCTTTTCGGCAAAACTTTCTGCGTATCTCCTTTTTCGCCTCTGCGGAGTGCTGATTATCAAGGAATTACGAAGACGATTTTTGATACCTTTTTACTGCCGTTTCTTAACATTCCGGGAGGCTTAATGCCCCAAAAAGCACAGCGAGAACGTGTTCTATCGCGGCTGGCCTTTTTGTGTTTCTCCGCATTTTTCATACCTTTGTAAGGTCCAACGACATAGCAGAAGCGGATAGGAAAGGCTACATGTCGTAGGAAAAAACATACAGTAGAAAACGAATGAGAAAAACAACCCCCCTTTTGGTTCTTCCGCTGATCCTGCTTGGAGCAGGAGCGTGCACCTCGCACTATGCCATTACTGGCATGGAACGCACCCGAATCTTAATCGACAAACGTTTTGATGCCACGGAAGACTCTTCGGCCAAAGCGTTTCTTGCCCCCTATAAAAAAAAGGTAGACAGCCTGATGATGCCCGTTGTCGGACAGGCTGCCTGCAACATGTCGGCTGGCAGACCTGAGAGTAAACTCTCCAACCTCCTTACCGACATTCTCGTTTGGGGCGGTAAGCAGTTCGGCGAGAAGCCCGACTTCGCCGTCTACAACATCGGCGGTATGCGTGCCTCCCTCACAAAGGGTGACATCACCGTGGGAGATGTGCTTAACGTGGCCCCATTTGAAAATAAAATCTGCTTCGTAAGCCTCACAGGTGAAGAAGTACTCCAACTTTTCCGACAGATAGCACACCGTGGCGGGGAAGGTGTGAGCCACAGTGTGCGCATGCGCATCACGGCAGACGGACAACTCAGAAACGCTACCATCGACGGACAGCCTATCGATCCGAAGGCGCAGTATCGCATTGCCACCATCGACTATGTGGTACAAGGAAATGATGGGATGACGGCTTTCACAAAAGGCACCGACCTGGTTTCGCCGCAAACCGAAGAGAACAACTTGCGGTATTTCATCATGAATTATTTTCGCGAGTGTATGAAAGAGGGTGTGCCCGTCTGCGGCGAAATCGAAGGACGAATAACAATGGAATAGATCGATGAAAAGAAAACAAATTCTCTCTCTCCTGCTTTGCCTATTTGCTCTCGGGGCGATGGCGAAAAAGCAACTGGTGATTCTTCACACCAACGACACCCATAGCTGCATCATGCCACTGAGCGAAAACCTGGCCGATACGGCTATTGCCGGTCGGGGTGGTTTTCTGCGACGGGTGGAAATGATAAAAGAGGAGCGGCGAAAACATCCCGATCTGCTGTATTTCGACAGCGGCGACTTCTCGCAGGGGTCGCCCTACTACACGCTCTTTAAGGGAGATGTGGAAATAGAGTTGATGAATCGTATGGGTTGCGATGCCAGTACGGTGGGCAATCACGAGTTCGATTTCGGTATGGAGAATATGGCGCGCATCTTCAAGCGAGCCAAGTTTCCTATCCTCTGCGCCAACTACGACTTCACCGGTACGCCTCTCGAGGGAATCGTCAAGCCCTATACCATCCTTCGCCGCAATGGCATTCGCATTGGTGTTTTCGGCATCGACCCGCAACTCGAGGGATTGGTGTTGACCAAGAATTACGGTTCGGCTCGATACCTCGATCCTGCCCATACGGCTTTGCAGATGGCTCGGATGCTGAAGCGAGAGAAGAAATGCGATGTCGTGATTTGCATCTCGCACTTAGGGTGGGGTATTGGTGGCGATGACGACGAGAAGATGATTGCCGGCTCGCGCGACATCGACCTCGTCTTAGGCGGCCATTCGCACACGTTCTTTCAGGAACTGCACTACGCACCCGACTTGGACGGACGCCTTGTTCCTGACGACCAGAATGGTAAAAATGCTATCTACGTGGGAAAAATCGTACTCACCCTCGAGAAAAATAAAATCCGGAAGAAAGAATAAGGCTCTGAAGAGAAAAGGTTTTCGGAAAAACAATAAGATCTCTTCTTGCTTGATAGCCCTCTCGTTTGTTATTCGAAATAAAACGAGAGGGCTATCATTTTGCCGGTGGCTTGACGTACGGATCGGCTGTAGGGCACGAGATTCCGGTCTTTCTGGCGGTCGGCATGCCGAGGGTCGAGACAGTCGATGAGACTGAACATAAACTTGAGCTCGGGTCGCAGTTTGAAGTAAGGTAGATAGAAATCGCAGCCGATGCCCACTTCGGCAAAAAAATCGTGTCGTTTGAAACGAAGGATGGCCTGGTCGCTACCGCTGAGGTTGAGCATGGGGTTGAGCCCGACCGTGACGTAGGGGCGATGATTGTTGAAACGCGGTGCAGCGAAAATCAGATTCAAAGCCGACGAAAGATAAGCTGTCTTCAGGTCTTGCCGCTGTTCGATGGGTTGGCCAGCGGCGTTGGTCTCAAGAAGATTCTTGAAAACGAGGTGTCGATTGCCGAAATACATGGCGGGAGCAATGCGGAATTGGAAATGCCGGCTCAAGCGAAACTCGCCCAGTACGCCAACGGTAAAGCCAAGGTCGTATCGGTCTTGGTCGGCAGCGATGTGGGTTGTCACCACCGTTCCGTCTTCCCGTGTAAAAGGTTGCGGTCCGACGTTCATGAGTTCCACGTCTTGCACATGTGCCCCGACAACCACGCCGAAGTGGAAAGGTCGCAAGTCGGTGTAAGGTCGATTTTCCACTTTCCGTTCCTGTGCCACCGTCGTTCCTGTAATTATCAGCAGGCAGAATAATATGGATGCAACTTTCTTCATTCTGCTTATATCAACGTGTTTTCTACGTCTTTATTGCCCGATGGATGTTCACAGCTCATGAAGGAAGGATTTGTCTGGGTCGATTTGTCGAGAAATCGCTGCACGTCTTTGCAAATCTGGCGGAAGGGTTTGGAGTCGGTGTATACCTTGTTCTTTTTCAGCATCGGGACAATGTCCGTCAAGCAATGACTGTAGGACGAGAGTTCGTTGCGCATTTGGGTGGCGTGCACGGATAAACGGCGAATTTCTGTTTCACGGTCGCGCACAAGACAGTCGCACACCTTTGTGAGCAACGGAAGCACAACCGTGTCGAAGAGATGGTGTCCCTGGATGTAGAGATAAGTAGTGGATGGAGTGAGGCCCAACCGGCGCAGATCGGCCTCCACTTCGCTGTAGATCGACTCGGCGGTCGGATGTCGGCGTTTGAGCTGTTGTAGTTTTCGTTCCACCTTATGAGCCAGATGTGACAGGGCATCTTTGGATTGATGTAGAGGAAATCGGCCGAGCTCTATTGCGCGGTTGAAGTCGGTGAGGGTGAACTCGCGATGTCGTCCTGTGCGATAGTGCCAGATGTTCCAAACGAAGAGAGGGAAGATGATTTCGGAAAAGCGAGAGAGGAAGCCTATGAAATCGAAGAAAGAACGGTCGTTGAGGGTAACGGCGACGCACACCTCATGCAGTCCGGGGGCATAGCACTGTAGATTCTCGATAGAATAGGCATAGGTGTGGAAGACATAGGGATTGTCGAGGATGGCCGACGACAAAGGCGTGACACCTTGAAGAAAATAGTCATAGTCAGCATCGACGCAGGCAATGAGGCTCTCGCCCACCTTCTCGGCGAGCAGGCTCATCAGGGCAGCCTTCTTTCCGCGTTCCAGTCTCCCCTGCCGGGAGGGGAGCATCACCTCGAAATAACGATCGCTGTTTTCAAAACCGGCCAGCACCGTTCGCCAGAAATAAATGTCGTCATAACTCTCCACGTAAGCCACGATGCGTCGCGGCATGCGTTTTGACGTCATTTTGTTGGCCGCCTGGAAGTAGGCCGACGACAACTGTTCTTGCAATCTTTTTGCCATCTTGTATGCCCGGGTTGATTCAGTTCACGGTGATGTCCGACACCTCTGTCACCTTGTCCATCCATCCGTTCATGATCAGGGCCGGACTGTGAGTGGTGAGAATGATCTGAACGTTGGGATTGAGTTGGAGGATGAGGTCGATGAGCTGCTTTTGCCACTCGATGTGCATGCTCACCTCAGGTTCGTCCATGAAGAGGACGTAGGGCAAGCAGTCTTCCACAAGCACGGTCATCAGGATGACGAGCAGTTGTTTCTCACCGCTGGAGAGTTGGTAGGGGCGTAGGGTTTCGCCGATTTGCGAGAAGCACACCTCGTTTTCGGTTCGGATGATGGTCTTTCCGGTGTCGGCAAAAAGCCGGTCGATGAGGTCTTGAAACCGTTTTTTGGGTTCGCTGAGGGCCTGTGCTCGCTGTGCGGCATCAGGTGCGCCACTTTGCAGAACGTGGATGATGCGATTACCGATGTCCACTTGATAGTCTAAGTATTTGCGTTGCAACTGGAAGATTTGGAAGTCGAGTTCGGTGGCGATCACCAGACCCAGTTTCGAAACCAGTTCGGCGTTGATGAGCGGGCGGTCGAACGAGCGAATCACGTCGTAGCGAATGCGTGTTGCATCCGTAGGTTGAACTTTCAGATGGACGCCCTTGAGGAGGTTGCTGACAAAGTCGCCGCCCTGAGGCAAACACTTGACCACCTTATTGAGAATCGTACTTTTCCCTACACCGTTCACACCGCTCAGGACGTTCACCTGCCGGTTGAGTTTCCATTTCACATGTTTTCTACCGCTCCACAACGAGTCGATTTCAATCTCTTCAATATAGTCTGCGTATTTCTGCATAGCGTTATTTTTTTGTTGGTTCAAATGTAGCCATTTAATTGCAGACCCCATCACGTTTGTTTCCATTTTTGCGCTTTCGGCAGGTGCCGCCGCCTTGTTTCTCTCATTTTCACGCTTTCGGCAGGTGCCAATGCCTTGTCTTTCTCATTTTTGCGCTTTCGGCAGGTGCCGCCGCCTTGTTTCTCTCATTTTCACGCTTTCGGCAGGTGCCACCGCCTTGTTTCTCTCATTTTTGCGCTTTCGGCAGGTGCCGAAACTCCATCATACCTCTACTTTCTCCTCTTGACAGGCTGCCCGACGGATTTTTATTCGTACCTTTGCCGTCGGTTCTGACAGAAGAGCCGTAGAGAGAATCGATAATAGTAAATTAAAAACGATATATGATATAAGGTATGACAAACAGTAATTCATTCCCACGACACATCTTCCTACGATCGGCCGCTGCCGCTTTCCTTTTTGCCTTTGCAGCCATCATGCCTGCAGAGGGCAAAGAAATTTCGGCGCGCAAGGCCCTTGGTATCGCCAAAAGATACGTTACGCTCGAGAAAAAGGCCTACACGGCTCCCCGAACCCGAAGTGTGACGGGCAGCGCGGACGTCGAGCCGTTTTATATTTTCAACGACGCTAAGGGACGCGGATTCGTTGTCGTCTCGGGCGATGATGCCCTGGGTGAAGTGTTGGCCTATAGCCACTCGGGCCGACTTGATACGCTCCATACTCATCCCGGGGTGCAGTTTCTCTTGGAGGGCTATCGGGAAAGTTTCGCCCAACTTAAGAATCATCCCGCTGCGCAGACCGTTGCTGCTACGCGAGCCGCAGGAGGAGGGCAACGAGTGGCTCCGATGTTGCGGAGTGAGTGGAACCAAGATGCTCCCTACAATCTTAAGACCGGCTACGATTATACCGGCTGTGTGGCCACGGCTATGGCGCAACTGATGTACTATCACAAATGGCCGGCCCAAGGAAAGGGGCAGAATAGCTATCGGGTGACCTACGACGGGACGATGAAGAGTGCCGATTTCAGTCAGTCGCACTACGACTGGGACAATATGCTCCCCACTTATAAAGGCATCTATCCTCGAGCCACTGCCGCACAAGAAAATGCCGTGGCACAGCTGATGAGCGATGTGGGCATCGCCGTTTTCATGCAGTACACACCCTCGTCGAGCGGCTCGCAGAATATCAATGCCTATCGCGCGCTGAAAAATAATTTCGACTATTCCGCTGCCTATGTTACGAAGGCCGACGAGGGCATTGGCCGTTTCACCGACATTCTGCGGAAAGAACTGCTCAGTGGATTTCCTGTCTATCTCTCGGGCGACCCCAAACGAGGCTCGGGACATGCCTGGGTGACCGACGGATTTGATGGCGACGGACTCTTCCACATGAACTTCGGATGGGGCGGTTCGGCCGACGGTTACTTTTCGCTCCGAGCTCTGAATCTGTCGCAAACCGGAAATGAGTTCGGCGGCAAGCCTCTCACCTTTGGCTATCGGCTCACGGCCATCCTCGCGCATCCCAACAAAACGGGCATCGACCCCGTAGATGCCGATCTGTTGGAAGAGAATCCCAATCTCGCCTTCACTGCTGGCGGACGTTTTGTTCCGGCTTTCGGCGACGGGCCTATTGCTCGAACCTCCAAAATCGAGGTGCAGATGAGCGGTTTTACCAATCAAAGTTCCGACGTCTTTGTGGGCGACATCGGCGTGGGTCTCTTCGACGAGCAGGGAACGCTTCTTCACGTTTTCCCCTCTAACGATCACGACAATGGCGGGTTCACCCAGCAGCGTTTCGGACTCTATAACGAAGGGAAGATGCCATCGGGCGGACTTGTCGACGAGGTGCAAACGCTCAAGGTCGACCTCCAAACCCTCGCCGCAGGTCGTTACCGCCTCGTCCCGATGTGTGCCACTCTTGCCGGCGGACAGTGGGGCACTTGGGTGCGAATGAAAAAGGCTCCCAACATCGAACTTCAGCTCTCCGAGAGTCAGATTCGAGTGACCGAAGCCAGTGCCGCCTCGTACGCTTTCCAACTTGCCGGTCAGCCACAGCTGAGCAGACTTCTCACCCCCGGCGACGAAGTGAAAGTGACACTGCCTATCAAAAATCTCTACGGCGTGGGAATGGATGCCTTTGTGCGCCTCTCGCTCGTTGATGAAAACGACGTGGAAGTGGCCTCAGCCCGCAGTCGCTCTTTCGATTTCGAAAGCTTTGGCACCACTTCTGCCATGCTGAATCTAAAGGTTGGAGCTACCGTCGCTCCCAAACGCTACCGCGTCAAGCTCACCCTCGTCAAAGACGAAGGACAAAGCCCCGAGAACGATGCTACCGCTCCTCACTATGCTGTCAGAGACTTCCACAACCTCGAGGCAGCCTATATCACCGTAGACGTGCCCGAGAAGACATCGCCCATCCGCCAGGTAACTCCTTACGTTCAAGATAATGCCGGAGATGGCATCCCTGGCACAGGCATCAATCTGAAGCAAAACAGCCTGCTCAAGTTCGGCTGCCTCTTCTCCATCGCCGAGGGGCGTAGTTTCAATGGCGAACTGTCGCTCTCGCTGGAGGACGAACAAAGCGGGCAAATCATTCCGCTCACGACGCTCCAAAAGGACTACCATCTCTCTTCCAACGAACAGAGCAACATCATCACCGCATGGGTGAAGACCAGCACTTTCGCCGTGCTCAACAATCGCCGCTATCGACTCGTGTTGCAGGGTAAGACTGCCGGCACAACCGAAGACCTCTGGCCGGCACAACAGCCGCCCTTCTATCTCACCTTCGAAGACAGTCGATATACCACCGGCATCTCCTCGCTCTCCGGCAGTGAGACGGAAGCTGTTTCTTCCCCCGTCGTCCTTCACGATGGTCATCGGATAGAGGTGCGGGGCACGCATCTTCGCGAGGCGGATCTCTTCAACGTCAGCGGGCAACTCTTAAAACGCAGCACAGCTCCCGGTCAAGATTCGCTTCTCCTGTCTATCTCCGATGTCGCTCCCGGCGTCTACCTCTTGCGAATCGTCGCCGACGGAAAAACCTCTACGCATCGGTTCCTTAAACAAGATGCTGAGTAGAAAGGCTGAAGTCGCAAACAAAGAAGTGGCCTCCCAACAGGGAGGCCACTTCTTTGTTTGCCCAGCATGAGGTATGCCTTAATGAGGGCAGGTCCCTCTTATCTGCCCACCGAAATAAGAAAGCAACACCCGGATTCGTGTTTATCTTCTATTCGATTATGTGGAAGGGAAGAAAAGTATTTGCACAATCTTTCGGGATGGACAAGCGTTTGGGCCGGTTTATTATCGCGTGAGCGAGAATTTGAGACTGAGGCCAAAGTCTTGCGTGGTAGTGGGATAGCTGTTGCTGCTGAGCAGAGGCGTGTTGGTTTGACGGTCGTAATAAAAGCTCATGGTGAGCAATCGGGAGAGGGTATAGTCGGCCGAGAAACTGAGTTTGAAGGCTGTATTACCGCTGCTGGCAGCACTCGTGCGGGTGGCGATGTCGCGACTGATGCTGGCCTGGCGGCGATAGCTCAGGTCGAGCCGCATATTGAGGTCGTGGTTGGCATTGGCAGACGCCTTAGGTTTGGAAGTGGTATGGGTGGCAGAGGCTACGGAGGTTCGGTTCTTCGTCTTTACGGTGCGAGCAGTGTGGGGACCAAAGAGGCGGAAGTTGTTGATGCGATAGGCCAAACCCACCACCCAGTCGCGGCTCACGGCTTCGTTGATCTGCACACTCGTGAGACTCAAGCTCAACACCCGCGTACTGCGATATTCCACCTTGGCCGTGAGGTTGTTATTGAATGTCATATCCACTCCCAATAGAGGCGAGAAGGCCTCGTTGATGCTCACTGTAGAAACGTTGTAGGGACTGCTGGGGATAGGGCGACCGGTGGAGACATCGGTGATGAAACCGAGTCCGTTCATGTATTCCACAAAGGTGCTATACGAAGAATAAGAGCCTATGGCATAGATGCTTTTATAAGCGTGGTTGAGATTGATGCTCTTGAAATGGTTGCGGAGCCAGGGTAGCTTGGACAGTCCGCTATAGCGTAGTGTCCAGTTAGGCAACAGTCGGGCCAGACTGGGGAAGATGCTGAGCGACTGCCCCCCCATAGCTGTGTAGGAGTCGAGGAAGGCCGGTATCATCACGTCGGCACTGTAAGAACTCACCGTTCCGTTGGCGGGATTGAATGGTGTGCCGGCCAGTGCGGTTCCAGCAGGATAGAGTGCACCAGTGTACTGGGCCTCGACGCGATTGCGGAAAACAGGAAGAGCATCGCAGAACCGGGAGAACGACGCACTGCGGTAGCCGGTATTGGCCGAACCGATACCCTCGAAGGCGCTGCGCAACGAGATGGTGGTCATCGTGAAAGTGCCACTCTGGGTGGTGGGCGTACCGGCGTACATATATTGAATGCTACGGGCGGTGGTTTGGGTTCGTGCCGCGTGCAGATCGATCTTCAGATTACGTAGGGGTTCCAAGGTCATGCGCAATTGCAGATCTTCGGTTTTCGAGGTAGCAGCCGGTGTGGCCACCGAGTCGTTCATCAGAAGCCAATCTCTGTCGCGGGCACGACCAATATAGTCGTCGTCTATTAGTCCGAAGGCAAAATCGAGACCAGGAGCAAGTGCCGAGGTGCGACGTATCTGTCCGAAAGCATCGCCCACGTTGGGCATAAAGCCCGGCAACGACAGGGAGTATTGGTTGCGATAAGATAGACTCATCGACCGCACCATCATCAGTACGCGTGCAGCAGCTTGTGCCGTTTGGTACCAAGACAATTTCTCGAGCGGTTCTTTTGCCGTGACAGTTACTTTCAACTTCAGAGCACTATCCACGCGATTGATGATGCGTATTTGGTCGGTACCGCGCCGTCGGTAGCGCAACTGATAAAGTCGACCATCTTCGGTGCGTGCCGTCACAAGGAGTCGGCGCGAGTGTTTGTTGTGATGAATGTCGATAACGGTGTCGGGACGCAACGTTACTTCCTGTTCATAACTGTTGCGGTTCTTGGGAAGAGCTTGCTGTTGTTCCTGCACCCGTTTTTCGTCGCGAGTGATCTTCTTCTTTTGTAGATTGCGTTGTTCTTGCCGTTTTCGGTCGTGTTCATTGAAGTTAGGTTCGCGGTTAAACCGTTCATTGGTTTTGCGGAGGAAAGGAACGTGATTGTAAAGTTTCACGAGGTCGAACGTGCCGTTGATATTCAAGTCGCGATTGCTGACAATGGTATTACCCAACGATGTGCCATCGTCCATAGCAGTGCCGCGCACCCATCGGTAAGTGGCGTTATAGGTAGCATCGGTGTTCACCCAATTGAAGATGGGCAATAGGTTGAGCGGTGGCTGATAGGAAAGTGTGAACGACTGGTTGTAGTCGAGCGGCGTACCGAGACGTTTGATGCTGGTCCACACCGAGTCTTTCCAGGCCTGGTAGCGATCGGGGTACAGGTCTTTATTAACAGCGGTGTAAGGTTGCTCTATCTCGGCATGCGTTGCACTCTGGAAATTCATATGTAGATTGCGGGTGAGATCCCAACGCAGGGAGAAGTCGCGATTCCAAAGGAATTGCGAATTGAACGTGACGGGGAGTCTGTTGCCACCGGTGCTCTCCATATCGCGTTCTTGCAACTCATAGTAATTGCGGCTGATCTCTGAATTGAAGGCCAGGTTTTGCGGCAACCAGTTGAGACCGAATCGTTTAAGGATGTCGAGCCACTTCGATTTCGCTTTCATTCTTCTGAAGGGTTCGAGGGGGCGATACACCGGCGTCCAATTGTAACTCAGCGTTCCGCGCCAATTATCTTCCTTTTCGTAGACCGTTGTTTCGCCGCTGGAGAATCGGTGAGCATGACTGTAAGAGATAGAGAAGTTGGCCGGGTCGTAAGGCATGGGGTGACGTTTGTTTTGAATACCCACACGGAAGTTCGACAGAGAGAAATTGGTGCTCGTGGTTTGGGTAACGGCAATGCTCTTGATCGAATCGCGTTCCTGCTTATCGGCTGCGGCTTCAAGCGCATCTTTCAAACGCAAGTCGGTATCAAGCGGATTATACTTTGGACTCGTGGCCTCTTTCGTCATCGAGTAGTAGAGCGGTGCAGACACCTTGGCCTTCTCGGGGAAAAATTTGCCCAACTCAAGACTCGTCGTAACGCTATAAGTTTTAAAATTATCGGTTTTGCGCTGCGCGACTCCATCTTCCAGTCCACCGAAACCTTCGGAGATGTACTGGCCCTGCAGATTAACAGTTCCGAAATCCGAGAGCTGCAGGTTCAGATTACCCTGCGCCGCCCATCCGCCTTCATTCTCGTATTCTTTCAAGCGTAGTTCGTTCACCCATACCTCACCACTTTTTTGCGTTCCTGCATTGTTCCTTACACCGATAATCAAGGTTCTCACCTCGCCCAGTGTAGGATTTCCCATAATGGTGATCTTGTTTTTGGGTTTGTCGCTGTCGTAAGCACTATACGGTACCGTGTACGATGCAAGTCCAGCAGCTTTGGCTTTGTTTCGCTCCTTCTTCAGCGAGGTAAATACATTCAGGGCAATATCGAGCATATTCTCTTCAGGCCACACCGACCGACTGTCGGCATACGAACGATCGCTGTATTTATTGGGAGCGGTCAGGGTCAGCGGAATATCGTATTCGTAATAGTTGCTCTTATAATCGCTACCCAACCTTATAAATACCGACAGCTGACCATCGGTGAGCGTCGTAGCATTGGGTTCCAGGGCATTTGCATGTACAAACATTTGCAGCCGCTTGTATTGACGCAGATCGATAGTAGTATTCTTGTACACCGCTTTTGCTTCGCCGTGACTCAGATTCGTAACGACCATGCTTAAGGCCTGCTCATTGTCTTCTACCATCTGCGGCTGCGTGGGGTCGGCTCCGCGGCGTATTCCCGGCGGGAGAATATAATTCACCGGTGTCTTGTCGCTATTCTCTTCAAAACTAACTGCACTTACAGCCATCTTTCCTGTCTGCATGGCCGTGTTGCTAATGTTCTGTTCATAGGTGCGCCACTCACCTCTTACCAAGTCGAGTGCGCCAAAACGCATCACGATGGGATGTTTGAAACCCGTGAGAAACATGCGCATGAAACGAATACTGGTGAAATCGGAAATACTACCAAATCGCCGCTCATACTCTGTTACGGGAATGCGGAACTGATACCAAGTGACATTTTCGCTCGTGCCATTGCGCAGAGAAGCCGCCGCCTCCCGCTTATCTACGATAAAGTTTCGGCCCACCACCATGTCTGCCGGGCGAAGCGAGACGTGATATTGATAGTATTTCTCATATTCGTTGAGCGTGTAATCTTGATTGATATCTTCCACATCGGGCGTAGATTTGTACGACGTATCATAGCTCTCGCTGCGCGAATCGCTATCGGGCGAATTGCCCTGCGGGTTATTAATGTACTTATAGCGGTTCAGAATGGAGACGGCAGAGCGGTCGTAGTCCGAGCCGCGGAAATAATGATAGTTATCATTGGCGGGGTCGGCCTTGATCGAATCGAACACGGCAGGGCTCACCCGTGTCTGAACCGTTGTGAGAAAGGTTTGATAAGGTGAGAAATTACGCTCCTCCTCATCGTTGAGTCCGTTATAGCCCACATCTTGCAACACACGTGAGCCTTTCGATGTGGCAAACGCATAAGTGGTAGTGGCCTGCGTAGGAATCTTTCCCCACTGCGTGGTGGTGAAGCTTTGCGACCCGTCTACTGGCATTCCGCTCTCATAAAACTTCTTCCCGTCTTTGAGAATATCCTCGCTCACTTCGCCAAGGTTGATATAGAAGTCGCCCCCGTAGTCGCTGGCATTGCTCTGCTTATTCGTATAAATAAAGGGATCGAGCAGCCAGAACTCTATATACTCGATATTGGCTGTCTCGAAATCGTTGGTATCGAGTTTGCGCATCATTCCACCCCAATGTCTTGTCGGATTGTTGAGCGTACCATCGAGGCCGAGATCTGGATTGAAGTTATAGGGACCGCGCTCGTTGGGATAATAAGCCAAGTTGAGCACTGAGAGCGTAGACACACCGCCATAACTATTTTGGTCTCGGTTGGGAAAGAGTTCGCGGACAGGGACCTCACGCACATAATGATTGGAGAGTTGTTGCAAGTCGCCCTTGATGTGTGCTGGGGTGAGCGAACTGCTGCGACGGGTGAACAGCGGATCGATGGTGTACCATGCCAGTCGACTACGGTTATAGCCACTCGTCAATGTCGATTTGTCGTTATATTCGCTGAACATTGACGGCACACTCGACAGCGTCCACGAGGTAGGCGTGCTGACGTCGATAGCACTTTTCGTGGTCTCGAAGTCGTCGAGATAGGAGGCATTGTCTTGTGTTCCTTTGCCTTGTCCGGCAATCAGTTGGGCGAACTCTCCCGTAAAGCTGATTTGCGAGGGCTGACTAACATGCAAGAAAGGTATCTTATCAAGCAGATGAGTGAGCCATTGACTTTCTTTCTTCCAGTTGACGTTGAATCCCCACAGCGTATTGTTCAGAGGTTCGGCCCCCATGTTCACCTTAGTGGTGAGAGCTTGCTCGGAAAGATGTTGCAACGTGCCGCTCAATTGGAATTCTTTTGAGAAAGCGTATTCCCAGTTCAGACCGAACATCGTTTTGCGTTGTTGCCCATAATCGGTATTGCTTTCCAGCGAGACGTTTACCGCCGTTCCTGCGTCGATGATGCTTTGGTTAAGGATGGTCACCTCACCAGCATTATAGTCTACGCTATAGTCTACGCCCTCAGTGAGTCTTACACCTCCGGCTGTAACCACGACCGAGCCCTGCGGCACGTTGTAGGCTCCGAGCGAGATGACGTTGGCACTGGTGCCGCGGTATTGTCCGGACAGGAGGTATTTATTCTTCTCGGCAATCTGCTTGGCAATGGTTTTGGTAGAGCTGTAGAGTTCGGTAAAACTGTAGGTGCGGGCTACGGTAGCCGGAACGCCTTTGGCCACAAGATAGTTGTAGAGATAGGAACCAAAGGGTTCTGCCTTGGGAATGAAGACGCGTCCGTTGGCTACGGTATAGCCCTCGACAAAGTCGAAATAGCCGTTGGCGTGTGCCCGATTGTTATTGTCCAGGCGGTCGGCTCCTAACATTTTGATGAGCATTTCGTCTTTCACCTGCTGTTCCGGAATGTAGTTGAGATAGACGCCGGTAGTGTCGCTGAGGTATTTGATGTCGAGCCGGAACTTTGCCCGTTCTACGGATGAGGCCAGGTAATAGACGTTCTTCATCATGAGGTTCCAGTTGCCTTGTGCAGGATTGTTGCTGGTGTTTTTGAGCGACTTCACGAACAGAGCCTGACGGGTATCGGTGTTGTCGCCTGCAAACTCGCCCACTTGATAGGTCACGCCGCCGTAGGTGTATTCATAGGCTACAGCGAGTACTTGGTCGGTTTGCAACGAACTCTTTAGCGAAACGTATCCCAGGGCCGTATTGACGGTGTATTCCGAGGGAGAGAGCAATCGGGCACTTTCGAGCTTTTCGTAGTCGCTTCCGCCCACAAATCCGCTGAGTGCGTCGAGCACCGAGGAGGTTCTGTCGATGTCTCGGGCGGCGGAATAGGTTGTCGTCATGGCCGAATATTCCGAGTTTCCGCCATTGGAGGGAACGGTGCCGAATGTGCTCCAGAGCGGGTTGGAGAGGTGGCTCACTTCGCCCAGGTCGGTCAGGGCGATGATGTTGCGGGTATTGTTGGTGGTTCCGGTTTTGTTGGTCACCCATATCTCCACGCGGTTGATGGAGATGCCACTCATGAGATTGGGCAGGGAGGCCATCCAGGCATCGTATCGATCGCGGAAATAATGGGAGAGAAAGAAGTGTCGGTTTTCTTCATAGTCGGCCACGTTGATTTCGAAGGGTGTGAGCTGCACGCCGCCGCGCGAGGAGACGTTTTTGGAGGACGACTTCTTTTGCGAGGCTACGAGTTGCATTTTGAGTTTACCGAACTGCAGGTCGGTGCGTAGACCGAAGAGCGAGCTGGCCCCCTTCACCAGCGACGAGTTGGAGGGGAAGGTGACGTTTCCGGCCTCGACGAGTTTGATGATTTCGTCTTCCTTGCCGTCGTATTTGAGTTTGAGGCTTTGGGCATCGAAGTCGAAAGTGGCATCGGTGTTATAGTTGAGGTTCATGTTCACCTTGTCGCCCACCTTACCGTTGACGTTGATATTGATTTTCTCATCGAAGTCCATGGCCGTGGTTTTTCGGTTGCGGATGGGGATGGAGGGATTATCGATGTTTTTGAGGTTGACTCCAAAGCGTATCTCGGCAGAACCTTGTGTTTTGATGCGCACGCCGCCGGGCCCGAAGATCTTCTCGGCCGGTCCGAGGTCGAAGTGCATATCGGTGAAGTCGAATTTTTCTTTTCCCTTGGCTTGATAGATTTCGTTGTTCTTCGTGCGGAAGTATTGGTTTCGGGCCTGCCGTTCGCTCCACGTTCTGTATTCCTCGGGAGTCATCATGATGGGGGCGGCGAGGTAGGTAGACCCGATTTTGGCACCGATGATATATCGGTTGAGTGTGTCGTTGTATTCGACGGAGGAGCGCAGGTTGTCGGGTTGTTTGAGGTCTGCGGTTTTCCCTTTCAGGTCGGCATAGGAGATGGGCGTCGTGCGTTGCACTTTCCATCGGTTTTTGGTGGCTGCAGAGTCGGCCTTTGTTTCCTCGTCGGCCATTTGGAGGGAGTCTGCGGGTGTTTTTTCCGGTCGACGTGTTGGGTTGTTTTGCCGGGAGGGGATGGCAAAGGTGTAGCTCGCCATGAGAACGACGAGCCACAGGAGTGTGATATTTTTTGTGCGATGCAGACGAGCCACCCGGTAGGACGTTTGGTTACTTGATTCTTTTGAGTGCGATCTTCACCACCTGTTCGACGGGCAGTTGAGGTTGTTCGGTGAGGATCTCGACCACCACTTTGGCCGATGCGGCCGGAGCGAAACCGAGCATGGTGAGTGCGCCCACGGCTTCCTCTTTGACGTTGTTGTCTACGCTGTCGGCAACTCCTGCCGTGGCGGGCAATTCCTGCGCAATGCCGCTGGCGAGGATTTTGTCTTTGAGGTCGACGATGATGCGTTGAGCCGTTTTGGCTCCGATGCCTTTCACGGTTTTGAGCATCCGGTCGTTACCGGCTGAGATGACGTTGCAGAGTTCGGTGGTCGACATGGCCGAGAGAATCATCCGTGCCGAGTTGGCCCCCACGCCCGAGACACTGATGAGGAGCCGGTAGAGCTGTCGTTCCTGTTGTGTGGAAAAGCCATAGAGCGTGTAGGAGTCGTCCCGTCCGCCGGCCACAAGAGCTTCGTGCACGAGCAGTTTTGCCGTTTTCTGCCCTTGAAGGGCGGTATAGGTGTTGAGCGAGATGCTCAAGGCGTAGCCCACGCCGCCGGTTTCGATGATGGCCTGTGCGGGCGTGAGTTCTACGAGTTCGCCTTTGATATATTCTATCATTGGATGGGTTGTTTTTAGTGAGTCTTCGTTTCATCAACGTTCTCTCTCGCTATTTATTGTATCGGGGGGACGACTCCCTGATGAATTCCCCGCCGCGGGGAATGACCACGGAGACCCAAATGGTGAAATCCCGCCGCGGGAAACGGCTGCAGAAACAAATACGGCGTCTCTGAAATGTCCAGAGACGCCGTTTTCGTCGTATTCTATACAGGAGCATTTGTCTTCACTCCCTTTCACTCCTTAACTCCTTACTTCTTACTTCTTACTTCTTTACTCCTTACTCCTAAAGCTCAATTGCCCTCCGTCCGTGGCATCAATGAGGATGGGCTTGTCGCGCGAAACCTCTTCGGCAAGAATCTTCTTGCTGAGGTCGTTGAGCACATAGCGTTGGATGGCGCGCTTAACGGGACGTGCACCAAACTCGGGATCGTAACCCAGGTCGGCCAACACCTCAATGGCGCGCTCGCTCACCTCGATGTGGAACCCCTGCCCCTCGAGCATTCTACGCACACCGTTCATCTGCAAGCGAACCACTTCGGCAATCTCTTGCTTGGTGAGCGGCAGGAACATGATGGTTTCGTCGATACGATTGAGGAACTCTGGACGTATGGTTTGTTTGAGCATGTCCATTACCTTTTGGCGCGTTTCGGCTAAAACCTCAT
Source organism: Prevotella sp. oral taxon 475 (assembly GCF_018127805.1). NCBI lineage: Bacteria > Pseudomonadati > Bacteroidota > Bacteroidia > Bacteroidales > Prevotellaceae > Prevotella > Prevotella sp. oral taxon 475. The sequence goes on along the minus strand of NZ_CP072334.1, from coordinate 1,864,383 downwards.
CGCGATTGGCATCGCTGAGGTGGACGCACTGTTGCTGGATGTACTGCGAACCAAGGTTAGACGTTATGATGATGATGGTGTTTTTGAAGTTCACCGTACGTCCCTTGTTGTCGGTTAGGCGGCCGTCGTCGAGCACTTGTAGCAGGATGTTGAACACGTCGGGGTGCGCTTTCTCAATCTCGTCGAAAAGAACCACGCTGTAAGGCTTACGTCTGACGGCCTCGGTCAACTGTCCGCCCTCGTCGTAACCCACATATCCCGGAGGTGCACCGATGAGCCTAGACACGCTGAACTTTTCTTGATACTCGCTCATGTCGATGCGTGTCATCATCGATTCGTCGTTAAAGAGGTATTCGGCCAAGGCCTTCGCCAACTCCGTTTTACCAACACCCGTTGTGCCGAGGAAGATAAATGAGGCGATAGGACGTTTGGGGTCTTGCAGACCGGCACGACTTCTGCGCACGGCATCGCTAACTGCGGCGATGGCTTCGTCTTGTGCGATCACGCGGCGATGCAGCTCTTCTTCGAGGTGCAACAGCTTTTCGCGCTCGCTTTGCAGCATCCGCGTTACGGGGATGCCCGTCCAACGGCTCACCACTTCGGCAATGTCGTCGGCCGTCACCTCCTCGCGCACCATGCCTTCTCCGCCTTGCGTGGCTTGCAGTTGCTGCTTAATGTGCTCGATGTCGCTGTCCAGCTCTTTCAGCTTGCCATACCTAATTTCGGCCACACGTTCGTAATTGCCCTCGCGTTCGGCCCTATCGGCCTCGTGGTTCAAGCGTTCAATCTCCAGCTTGTTTTGCTGAATCTTGTTGACCAGCGCCCTTTCGCTCTCCCATTTGGCCCTGAATGCCTTCTCTTGTTCGCGCAATTCGGCTATATCCTTATCCAATTGCGCCATCTTGGGCTCATCGTTTTCGCGCTTAATGGCCTCTCGTTCAATCTCCAACTGTTTAAGGCGACGGGTTATTTCGTCCAGTTCTTCGGGCACCGAGTCGCGTTCCATTCGCAGTTTTGCTGCCGCCTCGTCCATCAGGTCGATGGCTTTGTCGGGCAGAAAGCGGTCGGAGATGTAGCGTTCAGACAGTTGTACGGCGGCAATACAAGCGTCGTCCTGTATACGCACCTTGTGATGGTTTTCGTAACGCTCCTTAATACCGCGCAAAATAGAAATGGCGCTAAGCTCATCGGGTTCGTTTACCATGACGGTTTGAAAGCGGCGTTCCAGCGCTTTGTCTTTTTCGAAGTACTTTTGATACTCGTTGAGCGTGGTGGCACCTATGGCCCTGAGTTCTCCACGAGCCAACGCGGGTTTCAAAATGTTGGCGGCATCCATCGCCCCTTCGCCTCCGCCAGCTCCAACGAGCGTGTGAATTTCGTCGATAAAGAGGATGATCTGCCCATCGGCGTTGGTCACTTCCTTGATAACACTTTTCAGTCGCTCTTCAAATTCGCCCTTATACTTGGCCCCTGCAACCAGTGCGCCCATGTCTAGCGAATACAGTTGCTTGTCTTTCAGGTTCTCCGGCACGTCGCCACGCACGATGCGTTCAGCCAAACCTTCAACAATGGCGGTCTTACCCGTGCCCGGTTCGCCTATCAATATGGGGTTGTTCTTGGTGCGGCGCGAAAGAATTTGCAACACGCGACGTATCTCGTCGTCGCGCCCGATAACAGGGTCTAACTTGCCGTTACGAGCGTCTTCCACCAAGTTCTTGGCGTATTTCTCCAACGATTGGTAGTTCTCGTCGCCCGATTGCGACTTCACCTGTTGCCCTTGCCGTAGGGCCTCGATGGCAGCGCGCGCATCTTTTTCGGTGCATCCCGCATCTTTCAGTATGCGAGCGGCCGACGAATTAACGGCCAGTAAAGCGAGGAAGAGCGGCTCAACCGAGACAAACTCGTCGCCAAGGCTCTTCGATACGTCTTCGGCCTTCAACAAAACGTTGTTGGCTTCGTTACTTAGGTAGGGGTTTCCGCCCGCTACACGCGGGAGATGTTCTACTTCCGAATTAACCAACGTGCTTACCTGCATGGCGTTAACGCCAAGCTTTTGGAAGATGTAGTTGGTTACATCGGCAGCCTTTTCAAGCAAGGCCTTGAGCAGGTGCACCGGTTCGATGCTCTGTTGGCCTGCCCGTTGCGCAATGTTCACGGCCTCTTGGACCGTTTCTTGCGCTTTGATTGTATACTTGTCGAAGTTCATTGTATGGTTCTCCTTTCTTGATTATTCAGTTTGTTATCCATATATTTTTATGGTCTATTCCTATCTCTTCAAAGGATATGCCCAAGTCGAAATGCTGACATTTTAGCACACCTCAGCCCTATTAATATGACATTTTGTCATCACATCTAACAAACGGTTCTACTATGCTGTAGGAGAAAAGAATAACGAACAATGAAAAACAGACCAACCCCGTTAGGGTTGTTATGGGTGGGGACCGCTTAAACAGGGTAGCCTCGTTTCACTCGCCAACCCTGCTCTACCAACGGACCAACCGCTATGCGGTTGTTAGCGAAAGAGCACTTGGTGTTTTGTGCACAAGCATCATTTACACCGCAAGAGGTGGTTTCTCGCACATCGGGGAATGTCTGTCATGCATCGGAATGGTCTCTGCCATACACCGGGAGGTCATCTGCCATATATTCGTAAATCATCTGTTATGCATCGAAATCCTATCTGCCACCTATTGGGAATGCTCTGCGCAAGTAATACCAACGGCCCAATCGCTTATGCGGTAGGCGGCACACGCCAACAATAGAACATATAGGAGAGGTTTCCCGCATATGATTGCCTAACGGGAATATAAATAGCGAGCCGATTGTTTGTGGCATCCTTTTCTTTTTCATACCTTTGCCTACATCTACACAAACATAAACAATCATCATGGCAAACAATGAACTTTTGATGAATGCCAACGAAGTGGTGGCGTTCTTGCAGAAACCGTCGTCGGAGTGGACTAAAGACGACATTGTGCGTTTTATTCGCGAAAATGAAATCAAGATGGTGAACTTGATGTATCCGGGCGGAGACGGGAAGTTGAAAACACTCAATTTCGTGATCAACAACCTGGACTATCTCGACACCATTCTCACCTGCGGCGAACGGGTGGATGGCTCGAGCCTCTTCTCCTTTATCCAGGCGGGCAGCAGCGACCTTTATGTCGTACCGCGTTACTCGTCGGCCTTTGTCGATCCTTTTGCCGAGATTCCCACGCTTTGCCTGTTGGCTTCTTATTTCGACAAGGATGGTAATCCGTTGGAGAGCTCGCCCGAGTATACGTTGGCGAAGGCAGCGAAAGCTTTTCGTGAGGTGACGGGCATGGAATTCCATGCTATGGGCGAACTGGAATACTATGTCATCACGCCCGACGAGGAGGTGTTTCCCGCCGTTGACCAGCGCGGCTATCACGAGTCGATGCCTTATGCCAAGACCAACGATTTCCGCACGCTCTGTATGTCGTACATTGCCAAAGCGGGTGGACAGATTAAATACGGACACTCGGAGGTGGGCAATTTCAGTCAGGACGGACTGGTGTATGAGCAGAACGAAATAGAGTTCTTACCCGTGCCTGTAGAAAAGGCCGCCGACGAACTGATGATTGCTAAGTGGATCATCCGTAACTTGGCTTATCAGATGGGGATGAACGTGACCTTTGCTCCGAAAATCACTACGGGCAAGGCCGGCTCGGGCATGCACATTCACATGCGGCTGATGAAAGATGGACGCAGCATGATGCTCGATGGAGGCCGATTGAGCGATACTGCGCGTACCGCCATTGCCGGACTCATGGAGTTGGCGGCTGGCATCACGGCCTTCGGCAATAAGAATCCTACGTCTTACTTCCGGCTCGTGCCCCATCAGGAGGCTCCCACCAATATCTGTTGGGGCGACCGCAACCGGTCGGTTCTTGTGCGTGTGCCGCTGGGCTGGGCTGCAGGCATCGATATGTGCCACAAGGCCAATCCGCAACAGCCGACGGAGTTGCCCGACACGTCGCTGAAGCAGACGTTCGAGGTGCGTTCGCCCGACGGATCGGCTGATGTCTATCAGTTGCTCGCCGGTCTGTGCGTGGCCTGTCGGCATGGTTTCGAATTGTCCAACGCGCTCCGCATAGCCGAGCAAACCTATGTAGATGTGAATATCCACGATGCGGCCAATGCCGGAAGGTTGGCCGCCCTGGGACAGTTGCCCGACAGTTGCGCGGCCTCGGCCGACTGTTTGGAGCGTCAGCGGGCCGTGTTCGAAAAGCATGGTGTGTTCTCTCCGGCAATGATCGACGGTATCATCGCCCAGCTTCGCGCCTTTGACGATGCCACGTTGCGGAAGGACATTGAGGGACATCCCGCCGAACTCAAGGCTTTGGTGGACCGTTATTTCCACTGTGGATAAAGGCATCTCTTTTTTCTCGCTCTTTGTGCGCATGGCAAACTCCCCTTTGTTTGCCGTGCGCATTTTTTGAGTCTGGACGAACGATGAATGACCGAATTTTCAGTCGGTATCGCTTCCGCGAAAGAAGAGTCTCCGAAAGTTCTTATCAAACTTTTGGGGATTCTTCTTTTCTTGACCGGAGCGAGAGGTCGACCTTGATTGTATGAGGAACGGATTCCTATTGCGCGATGAACCGATTTCTATTGTGCGAGAAGTCGTCGGGCGTACTCGATAAGGGTGTCGCGACCACGGCGGAGATCGGTGCCACGGAGGCCGACGAGATGGTGGGGAGCAATGCCGAACTCGGTGTTCTGCTTGTCGCGATCGTACATCGGGCAGGCCGAGAAGCGCACGGCCCAACCGTTAGGCAGTTCGCTTGAAAAGGGCAGTCCGGCACCACCGCCCGTCCTGTCGCCCACAATCGTTACTTGGGGGCAACACTTCATGTATTTCACAAATTCGTTGGCGGCACTGTACACGCCGCGATTGGTGAGGACAACAACCTTTTTCTGCCATCTGAGTCCGCGCGAAGGTTTCAGCTTCTGTTCGCTCAGAGGTGAGAAGTCGTTATGCCCGCGGCCGCGCTTGTGTTGGAGGTAGCCTACCGTGAGGGTCTCGTTGGTGAAGCGTGCAGCCAGCTCTTCGGCACTGGTGACAAGCCCGCCGCTGTTGTCGCGTAAGTCGATGATGAGCCCGTTGCAGGGAGCGAGGTAGAGCAGGATGTTATCGAGATTGCCGCTGCCAAAATCGTTGATGAAGGTAGCACAGCGGATGTAGCCTATGTTGTCGTCGAGAATGCGATACTTCAGACCGGTGGCAATGCGATAGTCGGTGCCGAGATATTTGCGCAGCAAAGAGTCGCTCAGATTGCGGGGATATTTCTCGTGCCAGGCCCAGTTCCGCCCTACGTCGAAGGGAGAATAGAGGTTGACGTGACCGTCCTTCAACTCGCCGAGCATGTTGGTGAGCACCTCGAAAGTCTGTTCCTCGGTGAGGTTCGCACTCAATTGTGGGGCATATCGACGGTATACCTCGTTCCAGTCTAAGCCGTAAGCCTGTTTTTTATAATCGAAAAAGCAATAGTGCTCGTCGATAATGCGCCAAAGGGCTTCGAAGTTGCCACGTGGCGTATTCTCATATTCGGGTTCGTTCACACAGGCCGAAAGCGTGAAGAGCAGCGACAACAGATAGAGCAGAAAGCGTGTAAGAGAGATTTTCATGGGGCAATCTTGATGAGTTTGAATCGCTTGACTACGCCGATAACCAAGCCGTGGGTGTAGACGTGCGTCTTCAGGCGGTTGACGTGCGACTGCTGTACATCGCCGATATAGCCGATGCGGATGGTGGAACGCAGCAGAGGAAAGTCGAGCGTGAGCGTCTGTCGCAGAGACGGTGCAGAGAGAAAGGTGGTGGGAACGAGATTATGATCGTAGTTGCCTTCGGAGAAAATCTCGTAATACGACTGTCCGTAGTTGGGCGAAAACATCAGACCGACGAGCGGAACAGAAGCTTCATAGCGCAAGGAGAAAGGTCGACCGAGAAGTCTGAAACTATAGGTGGCAGCAGCCGAGGGGGCAAGATGGAGGAGGACACGTGCCTGGGCGGGATTGTTGGAGTTGTGGGTGTTATAGATAAAGCCGAGATTGATGTCTGCCATCCCACCCACTTTGAGATTGAACTGCCCACCGCAGAGCGCGAAATTGTAGTGCAGGGCATAGCCGAAGTTGTACATTCCGGCGATCTCATTGCCGCTCTTGGCCCGATTATGCACGTAAGAGATGTTGCCTTGATGCACCAACTGGCGCGAGAGTCGGCTGCCCTCACGCTCGCGTGTGGTGTGGGAGAGGAACCGCAGGTCGGTGCCACGGTATTTTTCGGGCGAGAGATATGTGTCCAACACCTGGGTATAACCTACGCCAAAGAGTTTGGCATTGGTTATTACTTTATCGCCGGATGGGGTTTCAACAGTTTGCGCCTGGATTTTCAACATAGGCGCAAAAAACAGCAAGAGCAGAAGAAACCCTTGTCTGGCGACCGTCCCTGCGGGGCGAACGCGGCATCCGAAGGCTCGTTCTGCTCTTGCTGTCAATCTCTTGATAGAGAGAAGTAGAGAGTATGTTTTCATCGTTGCAAAGTTCAATCATGTGGAAGATTCGTCGTCGGGGAACGAAAGACTGAGCTGCCCTGTCATTTCATCGATCACTTGCTGCTCGGTTTTATCTCTGTCGGGGTCGAGGTTGTTGTCTTCTTCGGTAGGTATTTCTCTTTCGGAAGTAGGTCTTTCCTCCTCGGAAGTAGGCTTATCTTCTTCGGCATCGGGTGTTTCCGGTTCGGGGAAACGGGTTGGTTCCAGTTCCTCCACTGTCTCCACTGTCCACGTAGACAGGCGTTTGCCCTTGGCCTTGAAGCTCTTTACGCCCACAAATTCTTCGAGATCTACCTCTATTGGCAGGCGATCTTTGTCGTGCCCGCCGAAAGTCACTCGTATGCGAGGATAGACCTCGTCGGTGAGCAGCAACAACCGACTCTTCGGATTCTCGCCCATATAGGTTTGATGTCGCTTCGAGGCCTCCATCGTGAACCGTTTGATGTAGGCATAGTTATCATTATCGGCATCGAAGAGCACGGCACTCCACACCTTTTCTTCGTCCCATTTCTCAATGATTTTGATGTTGTCTTCGTAGTGGTTGTTGGCATCGAAGTTGGTGAGATAGAACTCGTTGTTGTCAAGCACCACCAGAATCGAATCGTTTTCGTGGAACTCTCCCAACAGTCTTCCTTGCTCGTCGTAGTTGATTCGGTTGACATCCGGATCAAACCAAACCTTTCTCCCGCCCAGCGTACTGTGCCCGTGACTCTTAAGCCCAATGCGGTTGACAGGTACTTTACAGATGATGTTGCCCCTTGCGGCACGTCCTTTGATGAGCACTTTAGAAAAGTCGTACTCCAGGAAGATCTTCTTTTTCTTCGGACTGGGCTCCAACGTGAGTTTGATGATCTCTGCTTCGCCATTCGGATTGGCTGTGAAATAGACCACACGCGACCCCGCCGTGCCTTGCGTCAGGTCGTATTCCCGGTCGCGAGTCATGGCTGGCACGTTGAAGCGTTTGATATAATAAAAGCCTTGTTTTCCGTCGCGATACACCACATTGTAGGTAGTTCGCTTGTCATTTCTCTTGTAGACCTGTACGTGCAGCACATTCTTGCCCACAAAAATCTTGTCGGCCACACGCAGCACCTTGTATTTCCCATCTTTGTAGAAGATGATGATGTCGTCGATGTCCGAACAGTTGCAAACAAACTCATCCTTCTTGAGTCCCGTTCCCACAAATCCCTCGTTGCGATTGATGTAGAGTTTCTCGTTCGCCTCAACCACTTTGGCCGCTTCGATGGTCTCGAAGTTGCGTATTTCAGTGCGTCGCGGATGGTCGTTTCCATATTTGTCGATCAGGAATTGGAACCATTTCACGGTGACATCCGTCATGTGCGCCAAGTCGTGCTCGATGCTTTCAAGTTCCTCTTTGATGCGCGCCATCAGCTCGTCGGCTTTGTCTTTGCTGAATTTTAGGATGCGTTGCATCTTGATTTCCATGAGTCGCAGAATGTCGTCGCGTATCACTGGGCGGATGAAATCGGCCTTGAAAGGTTCGAGTCTCTCGTCGATATACATCACGGCAGCATCCATATTCTCGGCATTTTCAAACTTCTTGTCTTTATAGATGCGCTCTTCGATGAATATCTTTTCGAGAGACGAGAAGAAGAATTGCTCCAATAGTTCGCTTCTACGAATCTGAAGCTCTCGGCGCAACAGTCCCATCGTGCTGTCTACGCTATGGCGCAACACCTCGCTCACGGTGAGAAAGCGAGGTTTGTTATCTTCAATCACACAGCAATTGGGTGAGATGTTGATTTCGCAGTCGCTGAATGCGTAGAGTGCATCAATGGTTTTGTCCGACGAAATGCCTGGAGCCAGATGCACAAGTATCTCTACCTCGGCGGCCGTATTGTCGTCTACACGCTTAGCCTTGATTTTTCCCTTTTCGACGGCTCGGAGAATCGAGTCGATCAACGTTGTTGTGCTCTTGCTGAAAGGGATTTCACGAATGGCGAGCGTCTTGCTGTCGAGCTTCTCTATCTTGGCTCGTACCTTAAGAGATCCGCCCCGTTGTCCGTCGTTATATCTTCCTGTGTCGATTAGTCCGCCTGTAGGGAAGTCGGGATAAAGCCTGAACGGCTCTCCTTTGAGATAGTGAATCGCCGCCTCACAGATTTCTTTCATGTTGTGGGGCAGAATTTTCGAGCTCAGTCCTACGGCAATACCCTCGGCCCCTTGTGCCAAAAGCAATGGAAATTTCACCGGTAAGGCAATGGGTTCTTTGTTTCTCCCATCGTAGCTGGCTTGCCATTCGGTGGTTTTGGGGTTAAAAACGGTGTCGAGCGCAAACTTCGATAGCCGCGCCTCAATATAACGTGGAGCAGCCGCACGGTCGCCTGTGAGGATGTTACCCCAGTTTCCTTGCGTGTCTACCAACAAGTCTTTTTGTCCCATCTGCACCAATGCGTCGCCGATGGAAGCATCGCCGTGCGGATGAAACTGCATCGTATGGCCCACGATGTTTGCCACCTTGTTATAGCGTCCGTCGTCCATTCGTTTCATCGAGTGCAAGATGCGTCGCTGAACAGGCTTCAGTCCGTCTTCGATATTGGGTACGGCACGTTCCAAAATCACGTATGAGGCATAATCGAGGAACCAGTTTTGATACATACCGCTGAGATGGTGCACTGCCGAAGCGTCGAACCTGCCCACGGGTTGATAATCGGAATGCGTTTCTGGCGTAAGCTCTTCGCCTTCCATTTCCAGCTCGTCTTTGTCTTTTATTTCGTCGTCCATAGTTTGTTTGCCTGTTTTTAGTTCTCCCGAAGTCGAGAGAGTAGAAGTTAGAACCACTTCTTGTGCTATGCAAAAATACAAAGAAAAATCCGAAATTGCCTGTCATTGCCTGCTTAAATGGTTATTTTGGCAAACGCCTCTTTCCCTTTAAGCCTCCTCTAATTGCTACTTTAGGTAGGCATTTGTTTTCCCGGTACATCGCTCCCTCTTCGGTTTCGCAATGCAATCTCTTAGCTTTTGACGTTCATTTTCTTAGCTTTTACTCTCTATTCTCTTAGCTTTTGCATGTCAATCTCTTAGCTTTTTCGGAGCGTTTGTTTTTTTAACGTAAAGTGTACATGATACAATAGCAGCTTGAGGTCGAAGATTGATGCTTACATCTGTGCTGAAACGGTCTTTATAAGTCGATTTTCTGCGACTTCTGACGAGCGGATGGCCACAACCTTATATCGTTATTGTTGTTGAGAATCAATGATACGAGACAATAAAAGGGCTTATCTCACGACAAGCCCATTTATTATACAAAAACATTATGAATTTTATTTAGCGAACAAGATTAAAAGTTTATCGTTATATGATCATTTCTTCATTATGTCATTTCTATTGAGCCATTTTGTAATCGCGTTCCTTTCGTTCGCAGTAGCGTTCGCATTGCCGGCAGATGTCATAGCCAAGCATTGCTCCGAGGATAAAATCCTCTTCGGGAGTGAGCTGATTCAGCGGTCGGTTCACCATCAGACGAATGGCATCTAAGCATTCTTTGCGACCGAAGAACAGGTTTAAGTTCTCCTTTCCAACCTGCTGCACCACGTAGTCGATGTGTTGTCGCTCTAATCTTTCCACCGCGTACCGTTCATATTTCTTGCTGAATGTGTAGAGAACCATCTGTCTTACGCCTTTCTTATATTCGTAAATATGATTCATCAACACCTTCATGTCGGCAGGTAACATCTCTGTCTGCGGCATAGCTCTTTTGTTCTGCTTAGGGCGAGGCGTCGAAACGCCTGCCCATAAGGTTGCTTTCAATTACAAAAACTACTTTCTTTTCCGCTCTTACAGCGAGGGTTTGATGGCCTCGAGCCAAGCATCGATGCGGCCTTCGGTCTTATCATCCTCGTTCACATCGTCGAGAGCAAGACCTACGAACTTACCGTCTGCCACGGCTTCGCTATCATCGAACGTATATCCATCGGTAGAAACTTCACCCACAAGCGTGGCTCCTGCCTCTTTGGCAGCATTGTAAAGTTCGGCCATTGCACCGCAGAAAGTGTCCGAATAAGATTCTGCGTCTCCGCAACCGAAGACGGCTACCGTCTTGCCTCCTAAGCCAGCGTCTTTCAAAACCTTCACGCCGTCGTACCAATCGTCTTGCAGTTCGCCTGCACCCCATGTAGAAGTACCGAGCAGAAGATTCTCGTTTTCTGCAATGACGTCTGCATTCAGGTTGGCAACGTCGATTGATTCAACACCCAGTTTGTTGGCAATGCTCTCGGCAATGCTTTGGCAGGTTCCTGTAGAAGAACCGTAAACTACCACCGTTTTTTTCATTTCAATTCTTAGTTTTATTTGTTTATTGATTACGAATGCAAAGGTATCTACAAAAAAACAATGCCGCAATACCTAAAAATGGTGTTTTTATAGAATACCTATTTATGATTATCTCGATTGGTCTTTCTCTGCGGTTGTTTCTCGAGAGTGTGTGTCTCAGGGCCTGTTTACAGGCGCAACAAGGTCGAACCGGTGCAAGAAGCACTGTCGCCATCTATCTGAATGACATATACTCCTGGTTGGAAACGGCTTAGATCCACCTCGTAATTTGAAGCGGAAACGATGTGTGGCATACTTAAAAGTAATGAACCCGATACCGAGTAGACCCGCAATCGAAATGTATGGGATTGTGTGTCGGCGAATGTGATGGCCACTTTCTGATTGGGCAAAGGTTGGAATTGCACACCGACGGGTTGTTCTCGAGAGAGTTCCGGCACGTGTGTCAGACCCAGAATGTCGAGCAAACCTTGATAGACATCAATCTGTCCATGTCCATATTCGTTGTTGGGATAGGAGAGTGAGGAGTCGTAATGGGTGCAGGTTCTGCTGAAAACGCCTCGTATTTCGTTGGCTGTGAGCGAGGGCTTGGCCTGCAACCATAGGGCGATAGCTCCTGCAACAGCCGGTGCAGACATAGAGGTGCCCGTGTTGCTGGTCCATGAATAGGTTCTGCCCTTGTGCTGAAATCGCTTCACATCCCAGTCTACATCTCCTGCTGCGGGATGATTTTCCAGATAAAAACTGTTGTAAGACGAGATGATATTGCTACCGGGTGCCATCACGTCGGGTTTTGTTCGCCCGTCGAAAGTGGGTCCTACCGACGAGTAAGGAGCCCTTTCACCGTTGCTTCCGTTCATCGAAACCTTCTTCACCCCTCTATAATTAATAAGGTGTGTGCGGTAAGAGGTGGCCCCGACGCAGATCACCGAGGGAGCACTTCCCGGCGAAAGGATGCTGTGGGTGTAGTCTCCGTCACGCAGAGCCATGTTTTTTGTGTTGGCATACCACTGCCCGATGCCTCTGAACATCTCTACGTTGGCATTCTCGCCCAATAGCTCTATCGACATAGGAAGTTCGTATCGCCCCGCTCGCAGTTGTTTCAACATCACGTCATAGGCCATCTCGCGCTTATCATAGGCCGAGGGATAGGCTTGCACCAACAGTTCATACGACCAGGCACCGAGCCTGATAGTGTCTTTCAACAGCGAGTCGGTGCATTGCAACACGCGCTTGGTGTCTACCACGGTCGTATCTTTTCTGCTGCGGTAGAAAACCAGTTGCAGGAGAAAGTCGGCATCGCTTTTGAGCGTACAGTAAGCCGTTCCGTTTCTAAGTTTGACAAACGTGCCGGCCCGCTTCCGTCCCTTGTCTTTGCGAAGATAAGATTTTTGTGCTCCATTGTTGCCTGCCGAGGCCACGATGATACGTCCCGGACCGCTCAAGCTGTCGAGAATGGCATAATAAAGGCGGTCGTCGCCGTGGAAATCTTGAAGTCCGCCCTCGCTGAACGATACCACACAAGGTTTGCCCTCCCTCTGAGCATAGTCCATGATGTATTTAAAGCCCAGGGCATCGGTGGCATAGGTATATTTATAACGGTCTTTCTTAGGGATGAGATGCACGTTTTCGCCGGTGAGATTGGCCACCAGGCAGAGGTCGCTCTCAAAGGCCACGCCGCGGTAAGGACTGGAGAATCCGCTGCCGGCAGCAATCCCCAGCGTGTGCGTACCATGCGTTTGATCTTTTCCGTCGCGCGAGTGTGCCAACTTGAACAGCTTCTCCTCCGTGGTATAATCGGCCCCGACATAGAGCGTCGAGCCGATGGTGTCGGTAGAAAGCTGGTCCCAGAAGGCTTTGATGCGGAGTGTTGTGCCGGTGGAGTCGCAGAAGTTGGGGTGCGTTAGGTCGAATCCGATGTCCTCGACACCCACCACCACGCCTTTGCCCGTATAGGCCTGTGGCAACGATTTCCCGGCATACACCGGTAGGGCATTGATGTATTGGGGGGTGATGTCCATCAGAGCGTTGTTTCCGCTGCCCGATTCGATTCGCAGAATGCTCTGCTCGCACGAGAGGGCCGGCAGACTTTCGAGGGGAATATCCACGATGTGAATATGACCAAAACTGGCCAACAGGCGACAATGATACCGGCGCAGCACGTCTTCGTGCAGACCGTCGGTCTGCACGAAAGCACATAGACGCATGTTTGTAGGAGTTGCCAGGCGCGTTGCCTCGTTACTTTGTGCGGCCTGTTCTAATACGATTTGTCGCACAAATCCCGACATCTTGCCATATTCCACTTGCCGACCCAGTGCCACAAGGCAGCTTATGATCAATAAAGTAAGTAACCCGTATCTTTTCATTTTCTTTTTGTTCTTATTTCCGATATTCTTTGCAGAACATGTCTTTAACGGCTTGCAAAGTAACTAAAAATACTCCGTTTCGGCAAGTTTTCCGCGCTTTATCCCGCCTCATCTTCATCTACGGAGAAGGGCTTGCTAAATTCTTCTTTTTCAGTAGATTGTCAAACGATTTTCAAAACCTTAGCTTTTGCCATGCGTTTTCTTAGCTTTTAGCGTGCGTTTTCTTAGCTTTTAGCGTGCATTTTCTTAGCTTTCGCATGGCGTTTTCTAAACTTTCGCAAATCGCTCTTCGAGTGGACGATTTGCTATGTTGTTTTTATTTTTCTGTTGGAAGATGGCGAGTTTCCGGTAAAAAGCCGTACCTTTGCCGTGCTTTTTGAAGCACATCCAACAAGAAAACCAATTTCGTGTGATGGCGAATTAAGCATTTAATATTCACAACTTAATTTAGAGTAACGCATTATGAGAGAAATCAATGTAAACGGAAAGAAGAGAACCGACGTAGGTAAAAAGGCTTCTAAGGAGATGAGAAAAGAAGGTTTCGTGCCTTGTAACCTTTATGGCGAAAAGAAAGGCGAGAACGGACTGCCCGAGGCCTTGTCGTTTATGGTTCCGATGAGCGAACTTCGCAAGGTGGTTTACACCCCGCACATCTACGTGGTGAACCTCGATGTCGAGGGAGAGAAGCACATCGCCGTGATGAAAGAATTGCAATTCCATCCCGTGACAGACGTTCTGCTGCACGTAGACTTCTACGAAATCAACGAAGAGAAGCCCCTTGCTATCGGTATTCCCGTCAACCTCGTGGGTTTGGCACAGGGTGTTCGCGATGGTGGACGTCTGAGTCTGTCTATCCGTAAGCTTGTTGTCAAAGCTCCTTACAAGCAGATTCCCGAGAAATTGGATGTAGACGTAACCGCACTGACGATTGGAAAAAGCATCAAAGCCGGCGATTTGACTTTCGACGGACTTGAAGTGGTAACGCCCAAAGATGTGATTGTCTGCACCGTGAAGATGACTCGTGCTGCCGCCGCAGCCGCTGCTGCTGCCGCTGCAGGTAAGTAAATGGCGCAGAGAAACGGTATTGCTACATGGAAAAATATTTGATTGTAGGCCTGGGGAACCCCGGAAACGAGTACGAGGACACCCGTCATAATGCCGGATTTATGATATTGGACGCTTTCGCCAAAGCGTCCAATATTGTTTTTGAGGATAAACGATACGGGTGGGTGGCCGAGACTTCGCTCAAGGGGCGGAAGCTTTTTCTGCTCAAACCCTCCACGTTTATGAACCTGAGCGGCAATGCGGTGCGCTATTGGCTGGGAAAAGAGAATATTCCCACCGAGCGTTTGCTGGTGGTTGTCGACGACCTGGCTCTGCCGTTGGGGGCGTTGAGGCTGAAAGGCAGCGGGAGCAACGGCGGACATAACGGACTGGGTCACATCCAGCAACTCATCGGTTCGCAGTATGCTCGGCTGAGAGTGGGCATCGGAAACGATTTCCCGCGCGGCGGACAGATCGACTGGGTGCTGGGAAAGTTTGCCGAAGACGAACTGAAAACGCTCGAACCGACCATCGAGCGAGGCGTCGAAATGATCAAGAGTTTCGTGCTGGCCGGACTGACCATCACGATGAATCAGTTTAACGGCAAGGGCTGACCTGCGTTTCATAACAAAGAAAACGGACGAACGAGGAGAGACGAGAGAAGACTCCGTCGGTTGCGGACGAAACATCATTGAATGAACGATACAGAATGACAGAAGCACGTATTGACAAATGGCTATGGGCAGCGAGAATTTTCAAGACTCGTTCCGTGGCGGCAGATGCCTGTAAGAACGGGCGTGTGACGATGAATGGCGGGAATATGAAGCCCAGTCGCACGGTGAAAGTGGGCGATGTCGTGAGTGTCAAGAAGCCCCCTGTGGTCTATTCGTTCAAGATTTTGCAGGCCATCGAGCAACGGGTGGGCGCCAAACTTCTTCCCGAGATCTACGAGAACGTGACCGACCCTAAGCAATACGAACTCTTGCAGATGAGCCGTATCAGCGGATTCGTCGACCGGGCGCACGGAACAGGCCGACCCACCAAGAAAGAACGGCGTGCGCTCGACGCCTTTACGGGCCCCGTGATGTTCGGCTTTGACGACGAAGAGGAGGAAGACGACCTTTAAGAACATCGACGAAACGCATCGGATGAAGGGCACCGGTCGGGTGCGCTGGCCTGCCGAAAAAAAGAAAAACAGATAGACAGCATGATACGAATAGCCATTTTTGTTTCGGGCAACGGAACCAACTGCGAGAACATCATCCGCCATTTCCATCACCATACACGGGTAAAAGTAGCCCTGGTGTTGAGCAATCGGGCGGATGCCTACGCACTGGTGAGAGCCCAGAACCACCACATCCCCACCGTGGTGGTGAATAAAGCCGACTTCAACCGCGAAGACTTGCTCCTTCCCCTGATGCGCCAACACGGCATCGACTTCATCGTCCTGGCCGGTTTTCTGCTCATGATTCCCCCGTTTTTGGTCAAGGCCTACCATCGGCGCATGCTCAATCTCCATCCCGCTTTGCTGCCCAAGTATGGCGGCAGAGGCATGTATGGGCATCATGTGCACGAGGCCGTGAAGGCGGCGGGCGAGAAAGAGACGGGCATGACGGTGCATTGGGTGAGCGAGGAGTGCGACGGCGGAGAAATCATCGCCCAGTTCCGTACGCCCCTGTCTCTGCAGGACACGCCCGAGGAGATTGCCGCCAAGGAACATCTCTTGGAAGAACGCCACTTTCCGACGGTGATCGAACGCGTGTTGACATCGCTCAAAGGCTATGCGCTCCTGCTCGTCGCGTTGCTGTGCACCCTGTCTGCCGTGGCGCAGAAAGGCGGGAAGGCAGAGAAGTGGCCCTCGTTCCTTTCGCAGAAAGACCTGCCCGAGGCAACGCAATTCATTCCGGCACCGCCCGATACGTCGAGCATCGCCTTTCTCAAAGACTTCGACCGCTATCAGTGGGGCAAGTCGATGCGCAACACGCCGCGCGGTCGTCAGGCCGTGTTCGATGCTTATGTCGAGGTCGACTCCATTCTGAAAGGTTTTCAGGAAGCCTTCGGCATGCTCATCAGTAAGGAGACGACGCCGGAGATCTACAGTTTGGTGCAGCGGGTGGAGAATGACGGGAGTCTGTCGGTGCGTGGAGCCAAGAAGAAATACATGCGCAAGCGACCTTATGTGCAGTTTCACGAGCCGACGGGTGTGCCCGAAGACGAGGACGAACTGCGCCACAGCGGTTCGTTTCCCTCGGGACATACGGCGCGGGGATGGGCCATTGCACTCGTACTGGCCGAGCTGAACCCCGACCGTCAGGACGCTATCCTCCGCCGAGGTTACGAATATGGCGAGAGCCGCGTCATCGTAGGCTATCATTATCAGAGCGATGTCGACGTGGCTCGCATCGCAGCCAGCGGTGCCGTTGCTCGTCTGCATGCCGACGAAGCCTTTACCCGGCAGTTGGCAAAGGCCAAGAAAGAATGGAAGAGATGCAAGAAGGAGTAGGGGAAGTTACTGAACAGTTCGGTAACGCCATTTTTGCCTCCGCGGCGTTACTGAACAGTTCAGTAGCGCCATTTTTGTCTCCCTGATGGTTTTGAACAGTTCAGTAGCGCCATTTTTGTCTCCCTGATGGTTTTGAACAGTTCAGTAAGGCCATTTTGGTCTCCGCAGCGGTTTTGAACAGTTCAGTAGCACCATTTTGGTCTCCGCGGCGGTTTTGAACAATTCAGTAGCACCATTTTGGTCTCCGCGGCAGTTTTGAACAGTTCAGTAACGCCATTTTTGCCTCCGCGGCGGTTTTGTAGGGTACAGTAGCATCATTTTTGCCTCCGCGGCGATTTTGTAGGGTACAGTAGCACCATTTTTGCCTCTGATGGCGATTTTGTAGGGTACAGTAGCATCATTTTTGCCTCTGCGGCGATTTTGTAGGGTACAGTAGCATCATTTTTGTCTCCGCGGCGATTTTGTAGGGTACAGTAGCATCATTTTTGTCTCCGCGGCGTCACTGTAGGGTACAGTAACACCCTTTGGGTCTCCGCGGCGGTTTTGAGCGACTCAGTAGCATCATTTTGGTCTCCGCGACGGTTTTGAGCGGCTCAGTAGCATCATTTTTGTCTCCGCGGCCATTTTGAGCGACTCAGTAACACCATTTTTGTCTCCGTGACGGTTTTGAGCGGCTCAGTAGCATCATTTTGGTCTCCGCAGCCATTTTGAGCGGCTCAGTAGCTCTTGGGAGAAGAACGAGAAATAATATACGTTAAAAAGAAAAGGGCGATGAAAGAGACCGCCGTTTTTTTGTTATTTTTGTGACACTTTCGCCGACCCCACAAGGCCATCAGGGGCCCTGCAACATCACTGCCGGCAAAGGCTCACACAACCATCACAACGAGATATGAATACGAATCAACATCCGACGAGAGAAATCAACACGCATCACAATCCCTTTTTCGAGGAATACCATACGCCCCATGAGACCGTTCCCTTTCATCTCATCAAAACCGAACATTACGAAGAAGCCTTCATGGAGGGAATCAGACGGGATAACGAGGCCATCGAAAAACTGATCAACGACCCAGCAGAACCTACTTTCGAGAACACCATCGTCAGGGTGGACAACGAGCAGGGCGATGGATATTACGACCTCTTGAGCCGCGTCTACAGCGTGTTCTCCTGTATGATGAGTGCCGAAACCAATGATGAACTCGATGCCCTGGCACAGAAAATGAGTCCCATCCTCACGCAGCATGCCAACGACGTGCGGCTCAATCGGCGGCTCTTCGAACGCATCAAATACGTCTACGAACACCATCGACCCCTGGATGCCGAAGAGGAGATGCTGCTCGAAAACAGCTACGACGGCTTTGTGCGTAGCGGGGCCCTGCTCGACGATGCCGGAAAAGAACAACTCAGAGCCCTCACCGAAGAGGCCGGCCGGCTGGCGCTGCAATTCTCGCAGAATCTGCTGAAAGAAAATAAAGCCTTCACCCTCCACCTCACCGACGAAGAACAACTCGACGGACTGCCCGAAACCGCCCGCCAAGCCGCATCGCTCGCCGCTGAAGAACGCGGAGAGAAGGGGTGGACGTTTACACTCGACTTTCCCAGTTATTCGCCTTTCCTCACCTACGCCACGCAACGCTCTCTGCGCCGCCAGCTATACATGGCCCGCAATACAGAATGTACGCATCCCAATGCGGAAAACAATCTCGAGATTTGCAAACGATTGGTCAACCTGAGGCGAGAAATCGCTCAACTGCTGGGATATGAAACCTATGCCGACTATGTGCTCAAACATCGCATGGCCACCAATACGAAGAAGGTATACCAACTGCTCGACAGTCTGCTCGAAGCCTACAAGCCTACGGCCATCGAAGAACTCGCCGAAGTGGAACGCCTGGCCCAAGCACAGGAAGGCGACGACTTCCAACTCGAACCCTGGGACATGGCTTTCTATTCGCATCGGTTGCAGATGGAAAAATTCAATCTCGACTCGGAAATGCTGCGACCTTATTTCGAACTCTCGAAAGTCATTGAGGGCGTCTTCGGCCTGGCCACCAGGCTCTACGGCATCACCTTCAAAGAGAACGCCGACATTCCGGTCTATCACCCCGATGTGCGGGCCTATGAAGTGTTCGATAAAGACGGTTCGTTCCTGGCCGTCTTCTATGCCGACTTCTTCCCTCGAAAAGGAAAGCAGGGCGGAGCCTGGATGACGGAATTTCAAGGACAGTGGATCGACAGCAAAGGCACAAACGTTCGGCCGCACGTCAGCGTGGTGATGAACTTCACGAAACCCACCGCCGAAAAGCCCGCCCTGCTGACACTCGGCGAGGTGGAAACGTTCTTGCACGAGTTCGGACACTCGCTCCATGGCATGTTTGCCAATAGCCGTTTCGAAAGTCTGAGCGGCACCAACGTCTGGTGGGATTTTGTTGAACTCCCCTCGCAGCTGATGGAAAACTTCGCCATCGAGAAAGACTTCCTCCGCACGTTCGCCGTCCATTATCAAACGGGCGAAATCATCCCCGACGAACTCATCGAACGCATCGTAAAAAGCCGCAACTTCATGGCGGCCACAGCCTGTCTGCGACAAGTGAGCTTCGGTTTGCTCGACATGGCCTACTATACCCAGAAAGAAGCCTTCACCGAAGACATCATCCCCTTCGAGAAAGAAGCCTGGAAGAAAGCGATCATCACCCAGCAATTGCCCGACACCTGCATGACCGTACAGTTCTCTCATATCATGGCAGGCGGTTATGCTGCCGGCTACTACAGTTATAAGTGGGCCGAAGTGCTGGATGCCGACGCTTTCAGTGTGTTTAAAGAGCAGGGCATCTTCAATCAAGAAACCGCACAAAGATTTCGTGACAACATCCTCTCGCGTGGCGGAACAGAACATCCTATGGTGCTTTATAAACGATTCCGCGGCAGCGAACCCTCCATCGATGCCCTCCTCAAGAGAGATGGCATTTGGAGAAAGAAAACGAATGGCACAAAATAATGGAATCCTTATCAAAATGAACAAACAGCATATTCTCGACCTGCGCTATCTGCGCATGGCTCGTATCTGGGCCGAAAACAGCTATTGCGAAAGACGCAAGGTGGGTGCCCTCGTGGTAAAAGAGAAAATGATTATCAGCGATGGCTACAACGGTACACCCAGTGGTTTCGAGAATGTATGCGAGGACGAAAACAATATCACAAAACCTTACGTTCTTCACGCCGAAGCAAATGCCATCACCAAGTTGGCACGCAGCAGCAACAACAGCGACGGATCTACACTTTACGTCACGGCAGCCCCCTGTATCGAGTGTGCCAAACTCATTATCCAAGCGGGCATCAAACGAGTGGTCTATGGCGAGAAATATCGGTTGGAAGACGGCATCAACCTGCTCAAGAAAGCAAATATCGAAGTTTTATATCTTAATCCGGACGAACAGTGAATCAGAATAGAAAAAATCGCTACATGCCCTTGCTTATGGCGTTGTGCGTGGCAATCGGTATTGTCATGGGAACATTCTATGCCAATCATTTCTCGGGCAACCGACTCAATATTATCAACTCGGGAAGCAACCGGCTCAACAACCTCTTGCACATCATCGACGACCAGTATGTCGATAACGTCAACATCGATTCGCTCGTGGATAAAGCCATACCGCAGATTCTGGCCGATCTCGATCCGCATTCTGTTTACATCAGTGCGAAAGACGTGCAAGCCACCAACGACGACTTGAAAGGTTCTTTCTCTGGCGTAGGCATTGAATTCAACATTCGTCAAGACACGCTTCACGTGCAGAATGTAGTCAAGAATGCCCCGGCAGAACGTGCCGGTTTATTGGCTGGAGATAAAATTGTGCGCATAGACGGGAAACCCTTTGTGGGCAAAGACATCAATAACGAAGAGGCCATGCGCAGACTCAAAGGACCGAAAGACACGAAGGTCGTACTGGGCGTGGTGCGATACGGACAAAAGAAAATCAAAGAGTTCACCGTGATTCGTGGCGATATTCCGCAGAAAAGCATTACGGCCACCTACATGCTCAACGATGATACGGGATATATCCGCATCAAGAACTTCGGCGAAACGACTTATCCCGAACTGCTCATCGCGCTGGCCAAGCTGTCACAAGAAGGATTTAAGAGTCTTGTTATCGACCTACGAGACAATACGGGCGGTTATTTGCAGTCGGCTGTGCAGATGGCCAACGAGTTCTTACCCAAGAACAAGCTCGTGGTCTATACCCAAGGACGCAAGGCACAACGTCAAGATTACCTTAGCGACGGGCATGGAAGCTATCAAAAACTCCCGCTTGTAGTGCTCATCAACGAAGGATCGGCCTCCGCCTCCGAAATTTTTGCCGGAGCAATGCAGGACAACGACCGCGCCACGATCATCGGTCGCCGTTCGTTCGGCAAAGGATTGGTTCAGCAGCAGATGGCTTTCACCGACGGCAGTCTCATCCGTCTCACCATCGCTCGGTATTATACACCTTCCGGAAGATGTATACAAAAGCCCTACACAGCTGGAGACGATGCCGACTATGGGCAAGATATCTACAGTCGTTACCAGCATGGGGAGTTCTTTTCACAAGACAGCATCAAACACACGGGGCCAGCTTATCACACCGGCTTTGGTCGGACCGTTTACGGCGGCGGCGGAATCACACCGGATATTTTCGTTCCCGAAGACACACTCGGAATGACATCCTATTACAAACAAGCAGCCATGAGCGGACTGATTCTTCAGTTTGCCTACAGCTACACCGATGAGAACCGTCGCAAATTAAGCTCCTATAAAACACTACCCGAACTTGAAGCCTACCTCGACAAGCAAAACCTCATCGAACAGTTTGTGGTCTATGCCGATAAGCATGGCCTACAACGTCGGAATCTGATGATACGTAAGTCGCGCAGTCTGTTGAAACGGTTTATTCACAGTCGGATTATCTACGGGATGCTCGACGATGAGGCCTGGACCACGTATATCAACCAATCCGATCCCGTGATAAAAGCCACGATAAAAGTGTTTCGCGAGAATGCTGCATTTCCGAAGCGACCCCTATCCTCAAAGAAAAAGTAAATGGAAAAGAACGAACTGCGAAAGGAGATAAGAAGCCGAAAACGACAATTTTCTGCTGAAGAACTGCGCGTGCAGTCGCTTTCTCTTATCAGTCGGCTACTCGTTCATCCTCGCATTGAACAGGCCAACACGGTGATGCTCTACCATTCTCTACCAGACGAGGTTGATACACACACCGCCATTGACCGTCTTGCTGCCTGCGGGAAGCGTGTACTTCTCCCCGTGGTTCTTGACGAAGAGCGGATGGAAGTGCGCGAATATCGAGACCAAGCCTGCCTGCAAACCGGATCTATGAATATTCTTGAACCCATGGGTCGGCCCTTTCAAACGCTGGAAGAGATAGACGTCATCGTTGTTCCAGGGATGAGTTTTGATGCGGATGGACACCGGTTAGGGCGTGGAAAAGGCTATTACGACCGCTTTTTACAGCAAGTTCCGAAGGCCTATAAAATCGGAATTTGCTTCGATTTTCAAAAGGTAGACTACGTCCCATCAGACCAATACGACATACCGGTGAACGAAGTGATATAGGTAAAACCTCCTTGCGCTTCTTGCGTTTTGAAAAAATGTATATCCCCTTTGCCCAAAAGGGATATACATTTTCATGAAAGGTATATAGGTCTTAAAAAAAGGTATATACTTTTTGATGAGAATGGCGTCGCAACAGATCTGTTTATCTTTCTCCATCTCCTATTGTAATCTCTGCCGAGCCATAGCAGCGGTGGTGCTCACGGTCATAGATCACGCAAAACTGACCGGGAGCCACGCCCTGAATCGGAGCCTCGGCATGCACAAGATATGCGCCTTGAGCCAGAGGTTCGAGCGTGGCGCGATGGTATTCAGGCGTATGACGAATCTTGAACGTCACCTCCAGGCTTTCAAGAGGAGCCGTGAGCAAGTGCAGATCGTGTATAGGGAAATCTTTTTTATAGGCTGTTTGTGGTTCGAATCCCTTGCTCACATAGAGCCGATTCTGCGCCACATCCTTCTTCACGGCATACCAAGGACCACCGCCAAAACCCAATCCGTGACGCTGACCGATGGTGTGAAACCACAGTCCACGGTGCATTCCAATCTTCCGTCCGGTTTCAAACTCGAGCACCTCGCCGGGATTTTCGCCCAAGTAACGCCGAATGTAATCATTATATTTGATTTTTCCGAGGAAACAAATCCCTTGACTATCCTTGCGGCGAGCATTGATGAGATGTTCCCGTTGGGCAATTTGCCGCACCTCTTCCTTTTGATAATGTCCGATGGGGAAGAGGGCTTTCTGCAGCTGATAGGGATGAAGCTGAGCCAGAAAGTCGGTCTGATCTTTCACGGGATCGGGACTGGTGACGAGCCATTTCCGTCCATCGATCCATTCCGTTTGCGCATAATGGCCGGTGGCAATCAAGTCGTAGGCATGTCCACGCTTCTCGTTGAAAGCCCCAAACTTAATCATTCGGTTGCACATCACATCGGGATTGGGTGTGAAACCTGCCTTCACCTTTTCCATTGTATAGCGAGTCACCTGTTGCCAGTATGCCTCATGACAGTCTACCACCTCGAGTCCACAACCGAATCGGGCAGCAACGGCGGAGGCCATTTCCAGGTCTTCCTCCGAAGAACAGTCCCATTCCTCGTCTTCCTCGGGGCCAATCTTGATGTAGAAGCAGTCGGGTTGAAGTCCTAATTGGGCCAATTCGTAGACCACCACCGAACTGTCCACTCCGCCAGAGAGGAGTACGGCTATCTTTTGATCTTTGATTTCGTTGACGTTCATGCCTGCAAAGATAGCACAAAAAAGGGGAAAGAGCACTGCTCTTTCCCTCTTTCGGTAAGGCGAAAGTTAGTCATGATCGTACATTGAGGGTAGAAATTTCAGTTCCTGATAAGTCTGTTGGATATCTTCGCGAGTAATATCGAAGTGACGATCCACGATTCGCGGGCGATCGTTCAGCGAGTGAGAGAACAGCCAGTCGTAGGTTTTTTGGAGGTAGAACAGTCGGGCCAGCAATCCATGCGAGCCTCCTTGCACCCAGTCGTAGCGCAGAAGCGCATCCTGACCGAGGTCTTTCAGTTGGTTCACCACTCGTTCCGACTGCTTGATACTCACCGCCCGGTCTGCCGTTCCGTGCATAATCCACATCGGCACCTGCCCAATTCCGCTTACATCGCTTTTCGAACAACCACCGCACAGAGCCATCGCCGCTGCCACCTTTTGCGGATAGGTCGCCACGAAATCCATCGTTCCATATCCGCCCAGGCTCATTCCCAACACGTAAATGCGGGTGGAGTCTACCTCATAGTTGGCTTTTGTCCACTCCAGCAGGTCGTTTAGCTTTTGCGGATTCCATGCTCCGCCAGGATTTTGCGGTGCCACAACGAGTGTCGGAATGATCTTTCCGCGGTCTATCGCATCGAGAACGCCATAACGACGCACCCGTTGCAGATTGTTTCCACATAAGCTCGCCCCGTGCAAAAAGATTACCAGCGGCAGCGGATGCCGGTCTGTTTCATATTCGGCAGGCGTGTAAACCCAAAAGTTATATCCTTTGGGAATCACGCCTTTCTTCATCATAAAATTTCCTTTCTCCGTTCTTTGTGCCCACCCCAAAAGAGCGATGGCACAGAAGAACAGTAAAAACAAACCTCGTCTCATCATCTGACGACGGGTTTTTCTTTTGCCGGACAGGTTTCCTTTTTAAGTTGAACAGGCATCGGTTGCGCCTCGACAATCGGACCGAAAAAGGTTTTCAATCTCCCCTTCTGCACCCGCGTGGAAAGCATTTTTACCAATTTTTTGGCACTGTCTACGTCCAAATAGTGTATCAATGCGGCCGAAACCTCTTCGTCGGGGTGTGCTTTCACAAACTTGAAGATCGCCTTCTCGCGTTGCAGGTGTAGCATAAGGCCCCGTTTGCTAAAGCGTTCCATGAGGGCATCAGTCATCTTTCCCTGATCTTGCAGGCGTCCGTAGTCTTTGGCCAGCTGATTCATTTTGCCGGTGATGGGCCTAATTCCTTTCTCAGCCTCGTTGAGCTGGCGATAGAAATCGCTGCCGCCCAATTCGCATTCGGTGGCAATATTGCCCGTCAGTGTCAGTTCTTCGCCCGGAACGGCAAGGGTATTGAAGCCGGCATAACCGCCATTCCGGTCGGTGGCCCCATCGAAAACCTCTAGCAAAAGCGGACTGTCTAAAGGCAACGTCAGATCGAAAGCCCCATTGTCGGTCATGATGGTGGTATCTTTTGCAACGAGTTCGCCGTTAGAAAATCCGCTCATCATGAAGACGAGCGAGTCTTTCACCCCCTCAATCTGCCCCTTGATGCGCAGATGATGAGAGTCTGTGTGGTGGCATTGCACAAAGAATAAGGAACAGAAGCACAGCGTAAAAAATGTTTTTGGAGTCATATCTTTTCTATTTTTATGTTTCTATGAGCACGGATAGAGGCAGTCTTCGGCCCCATTTTGCCCCGAAGTGCTGGCAACGAAGTTTTGTCACGGATAGCGTGGAATCGTCATTGCCGTTAAATTTCCGGGTCGTATCGATGTTTGAAAGCGGGTTTTCATTCATCGTTAGTCCTCTTTTGAGGCATCGCAAATATACGTTTATTTTTTGGTTTACCGGGGATTTGGCGTATATTTGCAGCAATTTTTAAGTTTAAAAAATTGTCATTATGGCCGTTCCCGTTTTCAAAAGAACCTCCAAAGTTTTGCTTATCTACACAGGCGGAACCATCGGAATGGGCAAGAATCCCACAACCGGCGCGTTGGAACCTCTCGACTTCAACCATCTCATCGACAAGCTTCCCGAATTCGAATACCTGCAAACAGGTATCGACGTGCATCAGTTCGCCTCGCCCATCGATTCAAGTGACATGGCACCAAGGCTTTGGGCGCATCTCGTGAGCATCATTGCGGACAATTATCACCGATATGATGGCTTCGTGATTCTGCATGGAACCGACACGATGGCCTACACAGCATCGGCCCTTTCGTTTATGTTGGAGAATCTGACGAAGCCTGTTATCCTCACGGGAAGTCAGTTGCCGCTGGGCCAATTGAGAACCGACGGCAAAGAAAACCTCGTCACCAGCATCGATCTTGCTGCCTCTCACCACGCCGATGGCACGCCGCTTGTGCCCGAGGTGTGCATCTATTTCAGTGGAAAACTGCTGCGTGGAAATCGTTCTACCAAGCAAAATGCCGACGGATTCAATGCCTTCGAATCCTTCAACTATCCTCCCTTGTGCGATGCCGGCATTAATTTCAACTTCCATACGCACGAGATTCTTCGCCCCGACTTCAGTCGTCCGATGCAACCCCATCAAGCACTCGACTCCAATATCACCATTCTTTCGCTCTTCCCCGGCATTCAAGAGAACATTGCTCGACACTTGGTTGAGTCGCCCGAACTGCGTAGCATCGTGATGAGAAGCTATGGAAGCGGCAATGCTCCGCAACATCCGTGGCTCATGAAACTGCTGCAAGAGGCCTCGGAACGGGGTGTTGTGATCGTCAATATCAGTCAGTGTGTGGCCGGACAGGTGGAGATGGAACGCTACGACACTGGCTTTCAACTCAAGAATGCGGGAGTTGTGAGCGGATATGATAGCACCGTAGAGGCGGCCCTCACCAAGCTTATGCATCTCCAAGGCTTGTATCGCGACAACAGTATTGTGCGAAAACTGATGCACCAGTCTATCGCCGGAGAAATCTCGGTTTAAGAAAACGGTTCTGATGGGCCTCTTCCAGAGAGATGTCTTGATCATTTATAAGAGGAGGAAGGGCAGATAGAGAAAGTGCAGTTGTTTCTTCCTGTAAATCAGACGCATACAAACCCGTTTCTCATCTCTTAGCTTTTGAGCTCCATTTTCTTAGCTTTTGCACGTCGAAAACTAAGAAAATGGAGCTCAAAAGCTAAGAGATCAGAAATGAAGAGACTCGTCATCGAGACGTAGTATGCCTTTTCTTCCGTGACTCGAAAAGTGTGTTTTCTCGCCACCGATTCGCTTTTTTGTCGTACCTTTGCAACAAAACATCAATCCGACAACAATATGGAGAATCAACTCAACAAGTACATCGCCGTGGCTTATCAGCTCTATACGGTGGAAAACGGTAAGGAAGAATTAGTGGAAGAGGCCCCCGCCGACAAGCCTTTTGTCTTTATCAGCGGCTTCGGAATTGCACTCGAGGCTTTTGAAAATGGTGTGAAAGACTTGCCTAAAGGCGAGGAGTTCACTTTAGGCATCGACTGCGAAGAGGCTTACGGGACTCATGAGGACGAACGGGTGCTCGACCTTGACAAGGCCATCTTTTCGATCAACGGTCATTTCGACCATGAAAATATTTATAAAGATGCCGTCGTTCCTTTGCAGAACGAAGACGGAAACCGATTCATGGGCCGCGTTCTCGAGGTGTCGGAAGATAAAGTAAAAATGGACCTGAACCATCCTTTGGCCGATAAAGATCTGCTGTTTAAAGGGCGAATGGTGGAAAACCGTGAGGCCACGAACGAGGAGATACAAAACCTCATGAATCATCTCAACGGTGAAAGCTGTGGTTGCGGAGGCTGTGGAGGTGGTTGCGACCATCATCATCACGACCACGAGCACGACGGTTGCTGCTGTCATTAGGCTCGTATGAGCAAGAAGCGAAGGAAAAAGGTAAGAATGGTGTAGAAAACGACTGACCATGCGCAACTCTTTTGGCCATATTTTCACGCTCACTACCTTTGGCGAGAGCCATGGAGAAGCCATCGGCGGCGTGGTAGACGGTATGCCTGCAGGTGTTGAAATCGATCTGGAGCAGATTCAATCCGAACTGAATCGTCGACGGCCAGGCCAGAGTCGGCTCACTACCGGCAGGCAGGAGAAAGACTGTGTAGAACTGCTCAGTGGTGTGTTTGAGGGTCGGTCTACGGGTGCACCCATAGGGTTTGTGGTGCGCAATGCCGACCAACATTCAGAGGATTACGACAACATGCGGAATATTTTCCGCCCGTCGCATGCCGACTATACCTATTTTCGCAAATTCGGTCTTCGCGATCATCGCGGCGGTGGACGGTCTTCTGCTCGCACGACTCTTGCCTGCTGCGTGGGTGGAGCTTTGGCCAAGTTGGCTCTCCGGCCGTTGGGCATCGGCATACAGGCCTATGTATCGCAGGTGGGAGACGTGGCTCTGACCGGCGATTATCGGCAGTACGACCTCTCGAAGATCGAAGAAAACGCCGTGCGATGTCCCGATCTGCAGACGGCAACGGCGATGGAAGAGCGCATTCTCGAAGCGAAAGCCGCGGGAGACACCGTCGGTGGGGTGGTGAACTGTGTGATAACGGGCTGCCCTGCAGGCCTGGGCGACCCCGAATTCGATAAGCTTCATGCCCGCTTAGGCTATGCTATGCTCGGCATTAATGCCGCAAAAGGTTTTGAATATGGCGATGGTTTTGCGATGGCAGGCCGTAAAGGAAGCGATACAAATGATGCTTTCTGCCTGCAAGATGGGGCCGTTTCCACCCTCACCAACCACAGTGGCGGCATCCAAGGCGGCATCAGCAATGGGCAAGACATCTTTTTCCGTGTGGCTTTCAAGCCTGTTGCCACGCTTCTCATGCCGCAAAACACTGTGGATAAGGAGGGTCGTGCAACAGCATTTACTGCTCATGGCCGGCACGATCCCTGCGTGGTCCCTCGTGCAGTGCCCATTGTCGAGGCGATGGCGGCGATGGTTCTGCTGGACAGTTGGCTGCTGAATGCTGCTCAACACATCGAAAAATAAAAGTCGAATCCGGAGATGGCAGTATCGCATTCTCCGGATTCGACCTTTTCATCAGTGGCAAAACAAGGTGATGTTTGCCTCTTTTATATCACTCCGATGATCTCTTTTAGATCCTTAACACCGTGTTCTTCCAACCAACGATCGATGCCATCGCGCACCTTTAGCGTAACGGTGGGGTCGAGAAAGTTGGCCGTTCCGATCTGGATGGCAGAGGCTCCGGCCATCAAAAACTCGATGGCATCGGTGGCATTGCTGATGCCTCCCAATCCGATAACGGGTATTTTCACCGCCTTTGCTACCTGCCACACCATGCGAAGAGCCACCGGCTTCACTGCCGGACCGCTCAAACCGCCTGTGTGAATGCTAAGAACCGACCGACGTTTTTCTACATCTATGGCCATGCCCATCAGCGTATTGATAAGCGAAACGCTGTCTGCCCCTTCGTCTTCAACGGCTCGTGCAATGTCGGCAATGCTCGTTACGTTGGGCGAGAGCTTTACAATGAGAGTTTGATGGTAGCGTTTTCGCACGGCACGAACTACGCTTGCCGCTCCTGCACAGGAGGTTCCGAAAGCCATTCCGCCCTCTTTCACGTTGGGACAAGAGATGTTCAGTTCGATGGCCGGTATCTTTTCCAGTGCGTTGATACGAGCTGCGCACTCGGCATAGTCCTCCGGTGTGTTGCCGCTGACGTTGACAATGAGGTTCGTATCGATGTTTTGTATTCGTGGATAGATTTGCTGGCAGAAGTAGTCCACTCCCTTATTCTGCAATCCAACGCAGTTAAGCATCCCCTGAGCGGTCTCTGCCATGCGGGGATAATCGTTGCCTTCGCGCGGCTGTAGGGTAGTTCCTTTGACGATGATACCGCCGATTTGATCCAGCGGAACAAAGTCTTCAAACTCCAGACCGTAGCCGAATGTGCCGGAAGCGGTCATCACCGGGTTTTTCAATCGCAATGAACCGATTTCCACTTTCAAACTTGCCATTTCCTATTTTTCTGTTTTAGTTTCTAAGCTTTTTCTGTTTTCGTTGTCGAAATCAGAGATTTCGGGCTTCCCATTCCTTAGATTTTCAAAGGCGGAAGGAGTCACCAACCCACCAGTTTTTGGGCATTAAACACCGGTCCATCTTTGCAAACGCAGAGGTTTCCGTCTGTTGTCTTCTCCACACAACACAGACATGCACCGATGCCACAGGCCATCATATTCTCTAAAGACACCTCGCAGAGGGTTTGTTTCTGCTGCGCATAACGTGCTACGGCCCGCATCATGGGTGTCGGTCCGCAAGTGCAAATGCGGTCGAAGGTCTCGTTTTCCAATACCGGATGGTGGGTAACGAAACCTTGATGGCCTGCGGTGCCGTCTTCGGTGGTGACGAAAACGCGTCCCGTGCGTTCGAATTCCTCCATCAACAACAAGTCTTTCTCCGAACGAGCACCTAACAAAAACGTAGGCATTGCCCCTCTCTCGCGCATCTGTCTACCCAAAAACAGCAGTGGAGCCACGCCTACGCCACCGCCAACCAACAGAAATCGCTCGTTGTCAGAACTTGGAAGAGTGAATCCTTTGCCCAATGGCAGCACGCAGTTGAGCAGTTCGCCCGCTTCTAATTGGGCCATTTGGCGGGTTCCCTGTCCAACGATGGCCACGAGAAGCCACAGTTCGTTGTGTTCTCTGTCCACCCAATTGATGGAGATAGGACGGCGAAGAAAGGTGTCGGGCGAATGGTCTACGCGCACTTCAACAAACTGTCCAGCTTGCATCTCGGGCAGTAATTGGTTGTGAGTGAGCTTAATCAGCACATGCCGATCGTTCATTTTCTCTACTGTTTTGACCCGAAGGTCAAGACAAAACTTTCTCATAAGTCGCTTTCTATGAATGTGGTTGCAAATTTAACTCTTTTTCCTGAGGCTCGATTCCTATAGCGAGTGCAAATTGAGATAAGCTTATTATAAAAACGGTTGTTGAGATGTGGAAAGGCTAAATTTCCCTCTTTTCCTGGCATTCTTCTATTGTTGACAACGCTGATCGCATTTTGTAAGGTGTGTCATTTTCCGTAACTTTGCAGACAAACAACATGTAACGATGGACGTAAAAATAGAAAACACTTGGAAAGAGCAACTCGGCAGTGAGTTTGAAAAGCCCTATTTCGCAGCCCTTTCTGAGTTTGTACGCAGCGAATACAAAAAATATCAGTGCTTCCCACCGGGAAAACTCATCTTCAACGCCTTCAATCTCTGTCCTTTTGATCAGGTGAAAGTCGTCATTATCGGGCAAGATCCCTATCACGATGTAGGACAAGCGCATGGCTTAAGCTTCTCTGTGAACGATGGAATCGCCTTTCCGCCATCGTTACAGAACATCTTTAAGGAGATAGAAAACGACCTTGGAACGCCCATTCCTTTGAGTGGGAATCTCACTCGTTGGGCAAAGCAGGGCGTTTTGTTGCTCAATGCCACGCTAACAGTGAGAGCTCATCAGGCGGGAAGCCACCAACACCGTGGCTGGGAGACTTTTACAGACGCTGCCATCAGTGCGTTGAGCCGTTATCGTCAACATTTGGTCTTTATTCTTTGGGGCGGTTACGCACGCAGTAAGGCGCGATTGATCGACGCTTCGAAACATTTCATCCTCCAATCGGTTCATCCCTCTCCGCTGTCGGCCAATCGTGGCGGGTGGTTTGGCAACCATCAGTTCTCTCAAACCAATGCCTACCTGTCTTCACACGGTATGAAAGAGATTGTGTGGTAAGGTAGATAGCAAATCGAAAAATCGAAAACAAAGAGACTGACAATTAGAAATTGTGCTGTCCTTGAAGACCGTTTTGATGGCAGAAACGGGCTTCAGGGCTTTTATAGAACCATCAGATATGAACAAAGAGATTCCTCCTATCTTGCAGGTGGGCCATGTACTCATCTCGTCGGACATCATTACCGAGAAGTTTTGCTGCGATCTCGAGGCTTGTAAAGGCGCTTGTTGCATCGAAGGAGATGCCGGTGCGCCCGTCGCACTTGATGAGGTGGCAGAGTTGGAAGCCGCTCTCGATGGTGTGTGGAGCGAGCTGTCGGCCTCTGCACAAGGGGTAATCGACCGTCAGGGAGTGGTTTATAACGACCGCGATGGCGACCTTGTGACCAGTATTGTGAACGGAAAAGATTGCGTTTTCACCTGTTATGAAGACGGAATGTGCCTCTGTGCGTTGGAGCGCGCGCACCGTATGGGGCGGAGTGCGTTCTGTAAACCTCTCTCGTGTGCTCTTTATCCCATCCGCGCCAAAGAATTTCCGGGTGGCATCGTGGGGCTGAATTATCATCGTTGGGAGGTTTGTAGGCCGGCCGTCAAGAAGGGATGCGAACTCGATTTGCCTATCTATCGTTTTCTGAAGGCGCCTCTCATCCGTCGATTCGGAGAGGAATGGTATAGGGAATTATGCGAGGTGGCAGAGCAACTAAAAAGGTAAAAACAACCGTGCTGACTCTTTGTGAGGAGTAAGAACAAAGAGAATAAAAAACAGAAATGAAGAAATAGAGCTGCAAAAGCTAAGAAAACGCAGTCCATTTTCTTAGCTTTTACATGCTGTTTTCTTAGCTTTTGCAATTCATTTTCTTAGCTTTTATAAAACGTTTAAATAAGATGTTGAGAACCAAAGAGATAACGATGGATTAGCCCTCGGTGAAGAAGTGGAGGATGGGAGTCATGAATCGGGTGAGTTGATTGGGGCGGGACGTACCGCCAAAACCTTCACGTGCAAGCGACCATAGAACGAAAAGACGCCGGCGAGCACGAGTGATGGCCACGTAGAACCTGCGGGCCTCTTCGTTGAAAAGCCGCGGAACCGACTGTGTGTAGTAGTTGGGATAGCGCGAATCGATGGCATCGAAGAGGATGATGTTGTCGAACTCGAGTCCTTTGGCCTTGTGTACGGTGGTGACAAAAATGCGCTCGTCGATAACGTGACTGCTGCAAAGATCGGCTTCTTTCAGGGTGTTGATTTCGAGGATGTGGTTGGATAGCTGTTCGACGAGCGAGGGTTCGGACGACACATCCAGCAAATCGGCTTGAAGAAAGGTGTAGATGTAGTTCAGGTTTTTGACGGGTTGAAGAAGCTCTTCGGCAGAGAGTAGGCGGCGAAAGCTCTTGAGTTCCTGCACCAAAGCGGCTTCCTCGTTTTGCGATAATCGGATGTAGAGACGTGAGCGGGCTGCGAAATAAGGCTCACTGTATCGTTTTCGCAAGGCGTTGGCACATTCCTGAACACGACTTTTGGCAAGAAACGCTCGCTGAAGAGGGATTTTCTCTTGAGCTTTTGCATAGCACCAGGCCGTTAGACTCACTGTGGCCATCACGTCTTCGTCGGCCAGGTGCGAGTTTTCACCTTCGAGTTGCAACGTCTCGAGTAGGGCTTTCAGTTTGTATTGCCGCAGATGGGGCTGGAGCAAACGGATGATTCTGAGCGAATCAAGATAGGTGGGATGCTGCTTTTCTAAGCTGATGTCGGGGCAATATCGCCGCAGGTTGTGGTCGAGAATGTGGTAATCGTAGTCGGCATTATGGCCCAACAATACCCCGTTGCCGGCATATTGCATAAACTGACGTAAGGCTTCGGCTGCGGGTAGCAGGGTGTTGCGGGTAAGTTCTTGAAGAATGGGGTTGGGAAGGCTGCCCAACAGCTGCGGAACGGGACGCTCGGTGGCGATGAAAACGTTGAAACGACTACCGGGAACCACTTGGCCATTCCGCATTTTCACGGCGGCAATCTGCACAATATCGTCTTCAAAGACGTTGAGACCGGTGGTCTCGGTGTCGAAAACAACTATTTCTCGGGTGTCGAAGAGATGTAGGAAGTTCTCGATATAACTGCCATCGGGAAATTCTAACAGGTCGGCCGGCGACATAGAACAACGGAAAAGCGACTGAACGAAGTTGCGGGCAGCGGTGTTTCCCTCAAAAATGTGCAATCCCTTGAGCAGTCGTGCCCAGGCAATGAAGTTGTGGGGGTTGGACAGAAGGTTGAGATGGGCGAAGAGAAGTTTCACTTCGGGGGTGGCAAAAAGGTCTTCTCCAGACACCTTGAAGTGGGCAAGGCCTTGCCGACGGAGGGCAGAACTGATTTCGTCGGCATCGCGATTGGCACTCACAATGATGGCGGTGGTCTCCTGAGATGCTTGGTTTTGCAGGATGCTGGCAAGGCGAGCGGTGTCTTCTAATTCGGTGGCAAGTCCGCTGCTGGCTATCATTTGCAGTTCGTTGCCGGTGCCTTGAATGTGATTATCGGCAGTGGGCAGCAGGTTGGCATCGACGTGCAGTACTTCGCGGGCGTAGGTGTTGAAGACGTCGAGCAGATATTTAGGCGACCGATGATTGATGGCAAGATGGTGAACATTGTCGCCACAGCGTGCGCGAAGTAAGCTGAGCGTGTGGAGTTGAGCTCCCATGAAAGAGAAAATAGCTTGCTGTTCGTCGCCGAGATACATCACCGTGGGCGATGATTCTGCTGTGATGGCATCGACAATGGCCAGTTGCAACGGGTTTAGATCTTGCACTTCGTCTACCTGAATCCAGCTGTATCGGCGGTATTCCTTGGACTGATCGCTGCTAAGGGCATCGTAGGTGAGGAGCAACAGGTCTTCGAAATCCAGTAGTTTGTTCGCCTTTTTGTATTGTTCATACTGTTGGGCGAGCGTCATTTTTCGCAGTAATTCGAGGAGGATGCACTGTGTTGCGTAATCGGTTGTCATCTCTTGTGCTGCCGACTCGTAGATATCGGCCTGCTCGTAGATGCGAATCAGAGCTTGTGGGGTGAAGTCGGTCTGCTCCATCTCACAAATTTTACGCATCGCTTTGACGTCTTCCTCGCTGATACAGTCGGCATGTAACCGCAGATTTTTGGGATGACCATGCTTGATTTGGTGCACCAGGTGCGAGAGAAAAACAAGTTCGTGGAGGCCTCTTCTTCGTCGAATGTCTTCTGCGAGTCGGCATTCGTCGTCACCGGTGTAACGTGTCAGAATGCTAACGGAGTCGTCATCGTCGATGATAGAGGACTCGGATGGAACGAGTCCGTTCTCGAACAGGAAGCGCGAGCAGAAGCGATGAATGTTTCCAACGTAGATTTCGTGCCGGTCTTCATCGGTAATCTGATGATCGATTCGTTCGGCCATGCCTCGCGCGGCACGATTGGTGAAAGTGAGACAGAGCATGTCTCGATAGGGAAGACCTTGGCGATGGGCCTGTTGGATGCGCTCGGTCAGGATCTGAGTTTTACCGCATCCGGGCGGTGCCAGCACCAAATGGTGACCCTGTTGCAGAGCAATGATACGGGCTTGACTTGCATCGGGTGTCCAATTTGAGGTGGTTCGCATCTGTATTTTCCTTTCTTCGACAAGGAAAAAGACTTATAGGTGACGGTTATTGAAAGACCACTTCACCGAAGAAATCGGGGCGGTGGAAGTCGGGCTTGGGAACATCGATAGGGTTCCAGGACAGGAAATGCATTTGCTGTAGCTTGTCTCCGCATTTGTAAAAGTTGGCTCGCAGGGTTTTACCTTTTAGCGAAAGTTCTGTGTGTCGGAAGAAAACGTCCACCGGAATGGCGAGAGCCAACTGCCAAGAGCATCTTCCCACTTTCTCTTCGAGGGGCTCGTAGCCCAACGACGACCAGCGATCTACTTTTCTTAGCACTTCTTCCGGGGCGTGAATACGACCTTCTCTACTGTCACCGAAGCCTATCAGCAGACGCGTAGCACAATTGCACTCGATGTTATAATAGGTGTTGTCGGCTACAGGACTAACAAAAAACTCGCAACATGAATCTTCCCACACGCGTCCGTTGTCTGTTGGTGCTACAGCACGCACGCTGTCTTCTTCTACTTGATAGTGCAACAGAAGGTGATTGCCACTGTATGCCAGTCGGAATTGTACCTGCGGCGTATACGGAAATTCTGTGCTCCAATTGGCTTCGGCTATTTTCTCAAAACCGATTCCGGCTTTATCGAGCAGTGCCGGAACATCTTTTGCTCGCACTTCTGCCTCGAACAGTGGCTTTGCAATATACTTTTTCATGACGCTTTTTCTTTGTTGGCAGTGCATTCTTCGATGAAATGCGACATTTCTTCTGCGTGTTCGCAGACGCTTTTAAAGAGTTGGAACTGATTCCGGGCTCGATCGAGGTTGTGTTCGGGGTATTTGATCTTCCAATAGACGTCGCCGCAAAGATAATCGTTGAGGAAACGCACGCATTGCATAAAAGGAAAGAGTGCAGCCGCATAGGGAAGATTCTCGATTTCGATAGAGGTGAGGAAGCTTCCGGCTGATGTGAGATAACCTTTGGTAAAGGCTTTGAAGATATTCATGTTGAAACCGACGTGCGAAAGATCGGCATCGTCTTCCGCTGTGAGGTTAGCTGCGGAGCGAAGGAAGTCTCCATAGTCTGAGAAAACAAAGCTGGGCATCACCGTATCCAGATCGACGACGCACAGGATGTTGCCTTCTGCATCGAACATCATATTGTTTACCTTCGTGTCGCAGTGGCAAATGCGTTTGGGAAGCTTACCTTCGCGAAAGAGTCTCTCGGCTTTGCACATCTCTTCTACGTGTGTTTCAATCTCGTTCACCATAGGAAGAACCGACGAAAGTCGCTTGGCGGGATCGGTCTTCATGGTTTCGCGCAACTGATTGTACTTCACTTCCATGTTGTGAAAATTGGGAATGGTCTCTCCGAGTTGAGCGGGCAGGTCTACTAATGCTGCCTGGAACTCGCCGAAAGCCAACCCTGCGGCATGTGAATACTTCTCGTTCACAGTTTCGAAGGTATAGGCATCGGGGATGAATAACATCATTCTCCAATAAGTTTCGTCGGCTTCTCGCCAGTAGGTTTTGCCGGTTTCAGATTTCAAAAAGGAGAGAACGCGACGGTCGATGTCGTCTACGCCTTTCTCTTCGAGCTTCTTGCGTAGGTGATGGGTCACTTGTTCGATATTTTTTTGCAGCAATTCCACATCTTTAAACACGGTGTTATTGATGCGTTGCAGCACATAACGAGGTGTATTTTCACCCGCAATTGTTACTTTGTAAGTGTCGTTAATGAGTCCGTTTCCCAGTGGTTGCACTTCTTTTGCTTCGCCTTTCGTTTTGAAGTGTGAAACGATTTGTTGTAATTTTTTCTCTTCCATAGGTTGTTTTCGTTAGCAATATAAAGATATTCCTGCCGGATTTATCGTACGAATCGGACCAATTGCGTATCGGTTGGATAGGTAAAATAAATCCGACAGGAGAAAAATCATGATAGGTAGACGGGTTTACATCTCCTTGAACTTATATTCTACGAATGCCTCCATGGCCTCATAGCAAGCCAATCCCAGCTTATCATAGAGTTCAGCAGTGCCCCGATTGCGGTCTTCCGACCGTTGCCAGAACAGTCGTTCATCGTTTCCGAGGAACGGTGCACTCTCCATTTGCGACTGGTGTTTAAGGATCGAGTTGCGTTTTGCCCGCAATTCTTCCGGGCTCATCGGTACGCACATCTCGATATTCTCTATCTCCCATTCGGCCCAAGCTCCGCGATACATCCACACACGGCAGTCGTCGAGCCACTGTTCTCCGGCCTTTAGTTCCTCGTCTAAGGCTGCAAACACGGCATCGGTACACTTTTTATGAGTTCCATGTGGGTCGGCCAGATCGCCGGCGACATAAATCTGGTGT
Source organism: Prevotella sp. oral taxon 475 (assembly GCF_018127805.1). NCBI lineage: Bacteria > Pseudomonadati > Bacteroidota > Bacteroidia > Bacteroidales > Prevotellaceae > Prevotella > Prevotella sp. oral taxon 475. The sequence goes on along the minus strand of NZ_CP072334.1, from coordinate 1,827,061 downwards.
GGCTGAATGCTGTGAATGAATTCACGAACCACCTTTACGTCGGCCTCGCCCATAGGTAATTTCTCAATTTTTCCCGACTCATAGAAGGGCAAATCAAGGAAATGAACGCGGTCTAATGGAATATCGTTATAGGTAGAGGCTGTTCTTGCCTCGCCACGACGAATCAAACCCTTGATAGTAAGGATGTCTCGCGTGTCGCCAATGCTGTCTTTCTTCTGTTTGAGGAAGTCTTTTATCTCGCGATACTTATTTTTAATGACAGTATCCGAGTCTCCTGCGAAGAGCTGATTAAAGCCATTGATGAAGTGCATGAAGCGAATCACCTCCTCATCTCCCACTGCAATATTCCCGGAGGTTTGATAAGCCACATGCACCTCATGTCCTTGCTCAACCAATCGGCGCAGAGTGCCGCCCATCGAGATGACATCATCGTCGGGATGGGGAGAGAAGATAATGACACGTTTGGGGAATGGTGTTGCGCGTTCAGGTCGATAGGTATCGTCGGCATTGGGTTTGCCGCCCGGCCAGCCTGTAATGGTATGCTGAAGATCATTGAAAATCTTGATATTCGCATTGTAAGCCGAGCCATAGAGCGCGAGTAGTTCGCTCAGTCCGTTCTCGTTATAATCTTTATTGGTGAGTTTTAGGATAGGTTTCCCTGTAAGTTGGCACAGCCAAACCAAGGCCGAACGCACCAGTTTGTCAGTCCATTTGCACGAAGTGACGAGCCATGGATGCACGATTCGTGTGAGGCGCGATGCTGCGGGTAGGTCGATTATTACACTTGCATCCTTGTGTGTCTGCAAGAAAGATGCCGGCAGTGCATCACTGACGTGTTCTTCCACCGTCTTTTGGATGATGTCAGCCTTGTCTTCGCCCCAGGCAGTGACGAACACTTTGCGTGCTGCCAGAATTGTAGAGATACCCATTGTGATAGAACAAGGGGGAACAGCCTCGTTGGAACCGAAGCTCATCGTCATTTCTTCGCGCGAAACGGCATCGATCAGAATCAGTCGTGAGGTGGAGTTCAGTCCGCTTCCGGGCTCGTTGGTCGCAATGTTTCCCATTCTTCCGATGCCCAATAGCATTACATCTATGCCGCCCATGTCGGCAATTCGCTGCTCATATTGTTTGCAACTGCTGTTCACCATCTCCTGCGGAACCGTTCCGTCGAGTGTAAACACATTCTCGGGAGCGATGTCGACATGATCGAGCAACCGCTCTTTCAATTGTCGAATGCTGCTGTGAGGATTCTCTTTGTTGAGTGGAAAATACTCGTAGGCATTGAAAACTACGACATTGGCGAAGCTCAAATGTCCTGCTTTGTGTCGTTTGATGAGTTCGGCGAACACCGGGGTGAGAGAGTTGCCCGTGCCCAAGCCCAACACAGGTTTTACCCTGGTCCTTTTTGAGTTGGATTTCTGCCTCTATGGCATCTGCGATATGGGCTGCACCCTCTTCCAATTTCGGGAAAATATTTGTCGGAATCTTCTCGCAGCGAGTGATTTCAGACCGTTCTACGGCTGTTTTAGGATGGTAATACTCTTCGGGAATCTTGTTCAATACGATTTCCGAACTTAGGTTTAAACGCATGATTCAGGCCCTTTCTATATCTTTAAAATACTTATATGTTGCCACTTTCAGTTCGTCGGTAGCCGCTTCGTCGCATACGATGATACCATTTTCGTGCATTTGCAGGGCACTGACAGTTCTCATGTGTGTCACAGGGCCTTCAACGGCATCGCGAAGAGCCCCTGCTTTGCCGTGTCCATTGATGAGCACCATCACTTCTCTTGCGTCCATCACGGTGCCAACACCCACAGTGAGTGCAAATTCGGGAACGTTCTCCACCTTGTTGTCGAAGAAGCGCGAGTTCACCACCCGCGTATCGGTTGTGAGCGGCATGCGACGGGTGCGCGATGTGAGCGAAGAGCCCGGTTCGTTGAAAGCCAAATGCCCGTCGACACCTACGCCTCCGATGAAGAGATCGATGCCTCCAGCGGCCCGAATGGCTGCTTCGTAGGCGCAACACTCCTCTTCCCAGTTCTCGGCGTTACCGTTTAAGATGTGTACGTTCTCTTTCGGACAGTCGATATGGTCGAAAAGGTTGCGGTACATGAAAGAATGGTAACTCTCGGGATGCTCGACCGGCAGTCCTACATACTCGTCCATGTTGAACGTTACGACGTTTTTGAACGACACCCGGCCCTCTTTGCATGCCTGCACTAAGGCTTTGTACATGCCGATGGGCGTAGAACCGGTGGGCAGCCCCAGCACAAAGGGATGCTCCTTGGTGGGCTTTGCCTTGTTAATACACTCGATGACGTGTTCAGCTGCCCAAGTGGACAGTCCGTCATAATCTGCCTTTATGATTACTCTCATGGCTGTAATACTTTTTATTAATAAAGATTATGAGCTGCAAATATACACATTTTCAAATGAAAGGCGAAATGGCTATATAGAAAAAATCTAAGTAAAATCGGTTTTTTGCATTTTTTATGCCGTGCAGTTGTTCGGTGTTGAACGTTGGGAAAGATGGGCATCAGAACGCTGTTTGGGGCTTTTTTGTTTTCTTGGTGATAGAAGTGAGCGAGGGTAGAATATATATAATAAAACTTAATTTAATAGCATGAATAGTTAAAACTAAAGGGCTGAAAGGCGGATGAGAATCGATTGTACGGAAAAAACTTTCCGGAGGCTTGAAATAGCGCAGTCTGACGAGGTTTAGGAGGATGTAATGTAAGGTGCTGACTGATAAATAGTTGCCTGAATGGGGTAGGGGTTAGATGACGAAAGAGATGTTTTTCGTAGGAAGAAAATAAGGAAAAATGGAGCTAAAAACGTTGTTTAGCGTATGCAAAGGGTGTTTTTCCGTATTCCATTCTCTTAGGTTTTGCAAGTCGTTTTCTTAGCTTTTGTATTTTCATCTCTTGGCTTTTGCACCTCGAGTGCTCAGAGTTGAATAGGACAGAGGTCGTTTTTCGGTCTTCCGCCTCTTTCCTTTTTCTATTTGATCTCAAAAAGACAAGTTAAAAGAAGAGGATTCCTTTAAGATTTGTTGACTGTCGGATATGGGATGGCATGTCGCTTTCTGTGGAGCCAAAACAGAGGGGCAAGGGAGTGAACGGATAGGAGAGTGTTCCGAATATATCCCAAACTTGCATGTAAATAAAAAGACTTAGAATGAAGTGTTCTTTTCTTTAAGCCTTTTGGTCTTCTTTTTCAGATGCCGTTTCTTTTCTTTTTTCTGTGTCTTTGATCGTTTTTGTCTTGTTTGTTTTCAGAGGTTTATTTTTCTTTTCCTCTTTCTTCTGCGACTAATTCTCTTTTTTCTTGTAAAAATTTTTATTTTATTGCGATTTTATTCGCATGGTCATCATTTTATATATACCTTTGCACCGCTTCAGTTTGATGACCAATTCTTCAACTCATTGGAAGGATGCTGAAGATAAATCTACTACATTAAAGAACCAAATGCCTTGAAAGGGGAAGCTGTCAAGACAGCTTCCCCTTTCTTTTTGCTTGTAGACGACTCTGTCGGAAAGTGATGTCCGACAACTATTCGAGGGGATAAACGGGTGATAAAACTGGGCGGAGAGATTGAGAAATGGAGAGAAGAGCCTGTATCAATGATGTTCGGGGACGATGGCCAGGTAGACCAAGTCTTCTGTTTCGTTGTTTTCCATATAGTGAGAGTGGCCCATTGGGCAATAATGCACTTGTCCCGGGCGGACGATTTCCTGCTCTCCGTCGCAGTAGAAAGTGGCTGCGCCGCTCAAAACATAAAGGATCTCACTGTTTTCGCTGTGGCAGTGAAGTCCGCTTGAGGCTCCGGGTCTGAGCACACCGTGCATGATTCGACACTTCTCATCGGCAAAACTGCGCATGCAGAGTTCGCCTTTTCCACCTTTAAATCCGTCGATTTTCACCTCTTCCAGGTGATTGAAGTCTATTGTCATTGTTGATAGGGATGTGAATAGAGGGGTTGATGAATGGTTAGAAACAGCGTTGAGGCCTTATTGAGAGGCCTCACACAGCTTGTTCTCCTTGCAAAGATAACAAAAAAATGGGCAGACCGCTTGTGTGTCTGCCCATTTTGGTTGGGGTAACGATGGGTTAGAACGTGACGCGCAAGCCGATTTGTGCGTGCCAACGACTGTCTACATCGTTGATGTTGGTTGTGTTATCGTAGAACGAGAAGTCGCCGATTTGATTTCCATTGGCATCTGCTGTGGTTTTGTTCACGGCCAATTTGTCGATGTTATATACCGAAGAGTAGCTCGTTCCCCACTTCTTGTTGAGCAAATTGGCCACGTTCAGTATGTCGAACACGAGTTCAACCTTGCTGCCACGCTCTTTGAGATAGAAGAAATCTTGTGAGAAATGCAGGTCGAAATGGTTCTCCCACGGTGTGAGATGCGAGTTGCGCGTGGCGTATTGTCCACGATGTTTGCGTGCATAACTGTCATTCTGAATCCAGGCCTCAAAGGCATCGCGTTGCTGAGCGGCTGTGACCGTTACGAGGCCGGCCTTGTTTTTGATGTCCGAGAACTTCATTTTAGCGAGCTCTTCTGCCGTGGGGATATATAATAGGGTGTTGCCTCGACGGTAATCGCCATTGAAAGAGGCGTTGGAATTGTCGCTCATCGTGAGACTGTAACGCTGTCCGCTGGTACCGTTATAGGTGAGAGACACGTGGGTTTGCCAGCGTCCGCCACCGTAACGCTTCGAGTTGTAGGCTACAGTAGCCATGAAACGATGCGGAACATCGAACATTGAGGGAGCCAAAGTGGGAGCGTTGGGGTCTACATTATAATAATATCCCCAGTTGGAAAAGGCCACAGAAGAGGTTCCATCGTTAACAGAGTAAGAGCGTCCGAAGGTGTAGTTCATCATCAAATCGAGTCCGAAACGGAACGATTTCTCCAACATTCCGCTCAAAGAATAGCTATATCCCTTGTTGGTATTGGTCATGTTGATGATGCTTCGGTAGCTTCCGGCTTTGCTGGTGTAGTAAATCGTGCCCGAATTAGCGTAGTCGGCATTCACGGCATACACCTTTTTGCCCTCATCTATCAAGGCCAGGTTTTCAAACCAAACGTTGTTCAGATTCTTAGAATAGAGAGCTTCCAAGGAGAACTTCATGTTCCAAGGCAATTGTTGCTCCCAAGCCAGGTTGGCACGAAGCACTTGTGGGAACTTAAACTTGGGGTCGATGGTGCAGATATCGGGCTTGTCAGCTTTGCCTGCAGCCGAATGGGCCGCTGCTTCCACGTTGGTACCATAGGTTCTGAATGAAGGTGCGTGCGGACTATATATCGTAACGCCTTTCAATTCCACGCCCGTGTTGGCCCAAGCGTTTTCTATCCATACGAAAGGAGCACGTCCATTGAAGATGCCCAGTCCGCCTCTGATCATCGTTTTGTGACTGTCGTCGGCGTACCAACGGAAGCCTATGCGCGGCGAAACCATCAACATCGATTTGGGTTTACGGCCTACCACGGCATTGTTCTTTGTAGAATAGTCGGTGGTATTGAACTCTGGGTTGGTGGAAGGACTGTTGAGATAGATCGGAAGGTCGAAGCGGAGCCCGTAGGTGAGTTGCAACAGTGTGTTGATGTCCCACTTATCCTGTGCGTAAAAGCCCAATTGGCCGCTCTTAAAGGGCGTTTTCCAGGCCTTGGTACCTGTAATATTCTCGTCGGAATACTTCCAAATGAAACTCGAGGCGTTGTCGTCCATAAAGGCTTTGATGCCGTTATAGGTGTATTGACCATTGAGATTCTGTATAAAAGCGTTCTTCATATCGTACACTTCATTGTGTGTTCCGAAGGTGAACGTGTGGTTTCCGCGATACCAAGACAGGTTATCCTCAAGCACCCAGATGTTCTGATCCAAAGAGTTCAGTCCCGAAGAATATTCCGTTCCGATGCTCACGGAGTTGTCTCCGCTCGATTCGGTGTTGGTTGCAACGTTGTAATGGCCGGCCTTTTGGATGTAAATGGTGGGTCCGGAATAAGGAATGCTGCGATGATCTCTCACAAGAGTGAGTCCGGCGCGCAGCTCGTTGTAGAGCGATTGGCTGAGATGAGAGTTCAGTTCGGCCACAAACGAGTGCATTTTGTTGTTTCTTCTAAAGCCACTGTTGTTGAACATGTAAGACTTATAGCCTGCAGCGTAAGCGTCTTTATAAGCGTTGTTGAACTGATAGCGGAAAGAAAACTTGTTGTCATTGTTGATATTCCAGTCCAAACGGCCCATCAATGAGAACGCTTGTGTGTCGATGTCGCGCCGATTGTAGGCTTCTTTGATACCAGTTACTTGGGCATAGCGTTCTGCAATGGCCTTTGCCACCTCCGAAGTCATGAAATATCCGGGTGCGTCTGCATAGTAAGAGGCGGGATAAGTGTTTTTCTTGTATTCTGCACTGGCAAAGAAGAAGAGCTTATCTTTGATGATCGGACCTCCGAAAGTAGCTCCGAAAGTCTTCGTTACTTCGTTCTGATACTTGTCTTTTTTGTTGTATCGTTGGTTCCATCTGCCATACAGATTCTCGTCTGTATAGTAAGTATAAGCCGAAGCCTTAAATTGGTTGGTTCCCGACTTGGTAATTGCATTGATGGCACCTCCTGTAAAACCACTCTGCCGGATGTCGAATGGCGAGGCAACCACCTGAATTTGCTCGATGGCATCCAAAGAAATGGGGTTGGCACCGGTCTGTCCGCCGTTGGTTCCACTTTGAGCCAGACCGAAAACATCGTTGCTCACCATGCCATCGATTTGAAAAGAATTGTAGCGATTGTTGGTTCCGGCGATGGTGATGCCACCTTTTTTGCTCACGTTCACCAATGGCGATAGCTTGGCAACGTCGTAAATGTCGCGGTTGACAGTAGGTGTGTTGTCTATTTGAGTCTTCGAGAAGTGGGTAGAAGCCCCCATACCGCTGGCGCCAGCCTTGCCCGTGACGGTCACTTCGCCCAGAAGTCGTGCGTTTTCTTTTAGATCAGCGTTGAAGACAGAGGCTTCGCCGAGTGCAAGGTTGATGTTCTCGAACACCTCGTTCTTGTAGCCCACGTACGAGATGGTGACGGTATAGGGCCCGCCCACGCGCATTCCTTGGATGGAATAGCGTCCTTTCTCGTTAGTAACGCCATTATAGCGGGTTCCGGAAGGGTTGTGAATGGCCACGATGGTAGCTCCGACAACCTCTTCTCCGCCAGCAACAACCTTTCCGTTGATGCTCGACGTGGTGACCTGCGCCATGAGAGAAGATGTGAACAGCGTCACGATGGCAAACAGGAAAAGCAATCTTTTTTGCATAGTGATTTACAAAGATTAAATTAGTAAAAAGTGATTTAGAATCCTTTCACAGGATTGCGTTGCAAAATTAATTCTTTTTTTGATAACCCGAAGAAAAACAAATGAAAAAAAACGGGTTTCTCAACAAGAATGATTTACCCTTTGGAAAAAGCCAAAGAAAACGACTTTCCAAAGGACAAAAAGAGGCTTGGAAGACGCAACGCCTTCTACTTGATGGGGAAATAAAAATAAAATGGAGGAGGATGTTTTAGAGAGCGGTAAACGAGGCTCGAACTCGCGACCCCCAGCTTGGGAAGCTAGTGCTCTACCAACTGAGCTATTACCGCATTTGAGCCGATACCCGGACTCGAACCGGGGACCTATTCATTACGAATGAATTGCTCTACCAACTGAGCCATATCGGCCTTTCCCGCATTGGGACATGATTCTCAAATGCGGATGCAAAGGTAAATCATTTTTTCTGAAGTGCCAAACTTTGCTTCTAATTTTTCTTTTCTAAGATAGAGAGCCGTTTGAAATAAACGCTATAATGGTTGTTACGGCATGGGATTTTAGAAAGAAAAGGATGGCCGCCTCCCTGCTCTTCTTGGGTGATGCCGAAGAGGAGATCGTTCCATCTCTTAGCTTTTGTCGTGCGTTTTCTTAGCTTTTGCATGGCATTCTCTTAGCTTTTGACATGTGTTTTCTTAGCTTTTGGAAATGGTTTTGTAAGTGACTGATTTTTAGGATCTTTTCTTTCCCTTAGAAGAAGACGAAAAGAGGACGCTCAAAAGACCAGCAGTCGGGGGCTTGGAGCCACTCTTGCAGGTCTCTGTGTCGAAGAGCACGCCCGGGCTCAGCACCCATTTATCGGGATGGAAGTTTTGAAGTATAATTTTATTTCCTTACTTTTGCAATAGTAATATTTATGTAGAGTTGGTGCGTTATGAGAAAAACAAGACTATGCAGCGTGATAGGACTATTGATGATGGGCGTCTCGATGTTTGCCGAAAACTGTCACACGTTGTGGACACAATATCAAATGGCCATGGCAAAAGACTTGCCCAAGACGGCAATGGGTGTGCTGCAACAAATCGAACAGTGCGCAAAAAACGAACGACTGTATGGCGATGTGCTCAGAGCCGGCGTGCTGAAGGCGAAGCTTCAGGTGTCGATTGCTCCCGATTCACTCAAAAGCGAGATGGAACGAATCGAGCAAGCAGCTCATCAGGCACAAGCAGAAGATGCTGTGTTGGGAGCCGTCTATGAGTCGGTTTTGGGTCAGATCTACAGCTATAACAGCACTTCTTTCGATCAAGCCGGGGAGAAAAGCAAGGCTTGTTTTCAGCGTTCGATGCAAAACCCGTCGTTGTTGGCCGCCGTACAGGCCAGTCAGTATGAACCGTTATTGACGAAAGGAGTAGACAGCAGAATCTTCAACAACGATCTGTTGCACGTCATCGGTTTTGCTGCCGGCGAGTATCGCACCCTCTACGACTATTATTGGGCGGTGGGAAATCGTGCCGCAGCCTGCATCTGCGCCAGCGAGATGTTGAAAGAAAGTGAAGAAGAGAGGGGACTGCCGCTGAACCAATCGCGCTATGTTCAGCAGCTCGATTCGTTCATCAACCTCTTTTCCGACTTGCCCGAGGCCGGCGAACTGGCCATCATGCGCTATCAACGAATGGCCAATACACCCCATATTCCCATCGAAGAATTGGTGAGGTATATCGACTACGCCTTGTCTCGGTGGGGCAGTTGGAAGGGAATGAACACCCTACGCAATGTTTATCGGGGGCTGACCAATCCTTCTTTCTCTGCCGAAGTGCGCCCTACGGCCATCCCAGGAAGGGCTTTCTATGTGCCTTTGAACGAGGTGCGAAACGTTCGTTCCATCTCGCTCCATGTGTGGCGACTGCCTTTCTCGGGCGATTATAAGGGCGATCCGAACAACAGTAAAGTGTATGCTGCCTTGCGAAAGCGTATGAAGCCGGTGCCGGAAGCTGCTTGTGTGCGCAACTATCACGGCAAGGCCGAGTATCAACTCACCAACGACTCGGTGGCTGTGGCGGCACTTCCCGTGGGTGTTTATCTGCTTGAGCTCGCTGCCGACAACCCAAAGGTGAAGCCGATACGCAGTTTGCTGTATGTGAGCAATGTGCTTCCGCTGCTGGAAGAACAGCCAGGAAAAAAGGTTCGCATGGTGGTGGTAGACGCTACAACGGGACATCCCGTGCCCAATGCGCAGGTGCGACTCAAAACTTACGACTATTACAGCGAGAAAACCAAGATCGAAACGCTGACCTGCGGTGAGAACGGGGAAGTGATGTACAGTTGTTCGAAACGAGAACCCAGTGAGATCTACGTCTATACGCCTACCGACAAAGCTTTCAAAGAGTGTAGTTACGAGGCCGGTTATAGCTTTTATTCTTCCAACAAAAGGGGCACATCGGCGTTCCTTTACACCGATCGGAGCATCTATCGACCGGGACAGACGGTGCAAGTGGCTGCTATCGTGTTCGATAAAGGTCCGGATTTGGAACGAAAAGCTAAGGCCAATGCTACTTTTCAACTCAAACTTTATGATGCCAACTATAAGGTGATAGAGGAGAAAGAGGTGACAACAGATGCTTTCGGAAAGGCACATACCGAGTTTTCTCTGCCTACAGGTAAGCTTACAGGTCAGTTTAGTATTCGTAGCAGTTATGGAAATCCAGGCAATGTTTGGTTCCGTGTAGAAGAATATAAACGTCCTACATTCGAGGTTTCCTTCCCCGAGGTGAACCAAAAATATGCGGCAGGCGACACGGTGGAAGTTGTTGCCCATGCTAAGACTTATGCCGGCGTGCCTGTCCAAGGGGCTAAAGTGAGCTATACGGTGACGCGGCGGTCGGCCTTTTGGTGGTCGTGGTATGGCGGAAGCATAGAGGCGGAGCAAGTTTTCTCGTCGACGGACACGACCAATGCCGAAGGCGGATTCAAGGTTCGGGTTCCGATGCAATTGCCTAAGGGCAGAACGAAAGTGGGTTTCTATTCTTTCGAAGTGTCGGCAACCGTTACCGACCTCGGAGGAGAGAGCCGACAAGGAAGCATCAGTCTGCCTTTGGGTAGTAAACCCACAGCTCTGATGTGCAATCTGCCGCAAAAGATAGAGAAAGATAGTCTGAAAAGCATCGTGTTCACGTTTAAAAATGCGGCCGGAGTAGACCTTGAAGGGCGTGTTCGCTACTATATAAATAAGGTGAAGATAAGCGACGATGCCGCTACCAATCAGGCAATTCCTTTCGATGTCTCGGCTCTGCCCGTTGGAAAGCACCACTTCAAGGCTATCTGCGAGACGGATACGGTAGAGCAAGACTTTGTTCTCTTCACCTTGCAAGACACGAAACCCGTGGTCGAAACGAAGATGTGGAGCTATCAGTCGTCGGCTTCTTTCCGCCGAGATGGCCGTCCTGTGCAGATACAATTGGGCTCTTCGCAAGATGACTTGCGGGTGTTCTACTCTATTTTCTCGGGCCAAAAGGCGTTGGAATCTGGGGTGAAAATCATCGACAATTCATTGCTCAATGAGCAGTTTACCTATCGACCTGAGTATGGAGACGGCATTGTGCTGACTTATGCCTGGGTGAAAGATGGTTGTTTCTACACGGAGCATTTCGCGATCACTCGCGCCATGCCCGATAAACGGCTTATTGCCGAGTGGAAAACCTTCCGAAACAAACTCACTCCGGGCCAGAAAGAGGAGTGGACTCTTCATCTGAAGTATCCTGATGGACGGCCCGCCACTGCGCAAGTCATGGCTACGATGTATGATCAATCGCTTGAACAGATGGTGAAACATCGCTGGAGTCTTCACTTAGGCTATGGGTTGAGTCTGCCAAATGCCCGATGGGATGCGGGACTTTCTTCTGAGTCGGAGGTATACGACACAGAAATGCCAACTACTGACTTAGAGGTGGAAAACTTGGATTTCTATAATTTCCGCATATTCGAGCTGAATTGGTATGAACAAATAAGCTATATGTTCTCGCGAGCACTTGGTAGTAAGAGGGCTTCCGCTTCCTATGCAGAGGCTGAACTGAAAGATATGGCCATGGAAAAGATGGCTGGTAAGGATGCCAATGGCGAATTTGCCATCTTAGCAGAACCTGCTACGAGGAAGGTAATGATGACCGGTTCGGTCGTGCAAGCAAAGGATGCGGTCGGCAACGACGAAGCCAATAAAGACTCGAATGCAGCTAATGATTCGCCTACAACGAACGTTTCAATAAGAGAAAACCTCAACGAGACGGCCTTTTTCTATCCAACGCTCACGTCAGATCAAGCAGGCGATGTCTCTATTCAGTTTACTCTGCCTGAGAGTATCACCACTTGGCGATTCATGAGCTTAGCAACCGACAAGGAAATGAATCATACTGCACTCGAAGGAGAAGCTATTGCGAAGAAAACAGTCATTATTCAACCTAATATGCCTCGCTTTTTGCGTCTGGGAGACAAAGGATTGTTGGCTGCAAAACTCTTTAATACATCGGAAAAAGATGTTACCGGCACGGCAAAAATCGAACTGATTGATCCCGAAACCGACCGTATGGTTTATTTTGCCACGAAGAATTGCACTGTGAAAGCGGGCGAAACAAGTAGCGTAGACTTTGACCTCAATCTCTTGCAAGGTTCTTCTCTTTATCGATTAGGCACACATGTGTGGATTTGTCGCTTGTCGATTGTAGGAAAAGGTTACAGTGATGGCGAGCAACATTACCTTCCTGTATTGTCTGATAAAGAACGAGTGACCAACAGTATAGCCTTTACACAAGTGACGAAAGGCATCAAGACGATTGATTTGGAAAAGCTTTTTGCGGTGAAAGAGCCCGGCAATCGACTCACCATCGAATACACCAACAATCCTGCTTGGTTGATGATTCAGGCCCTACCTTACGTCAGTGAGGTGCACGAAGACGATGCCATCAGTCTTGCTACGGCTTATTATGCCAACAGTATTGCCCGTTATCTGCTGACCAATGTGCCCGAAATCAAACGCACAATTGCACTGTGGAAGCAGGAACAAGGTAGAGAAACCTCGCTGATGAGCCATCTACAGAAAAACGAAGAGCTGAAAACGGTGATCTTGGATGAGACTCCTTGGGTGGTCGACGCTTATAATGAGACGCAACAAAAGTTAGCTCTGATTCGTTATTTCGATGAGAATAGCATAGGCAAACGCCTGCAAACCTGTATCGACAAACTTCAAAAGCTTCAGAATCCGGATGGCTCTTGGAGTTGGTTTCCCGGTATGCGAGGCAGTTCTTACGTAACGATGGCGGTAGCAGAGATGCTTGTTCGGTTGCAAACGATGATTGGCAGCGAAGCCAACACCGACAGATATGTGAATCGTTCGTTCCGCTTCATGAACAAAAACATAAGGAAAGAGGCCGCTGAAATGAGAAAACAAGAAAAGGAAGGTTGGAAAAATGTGCGCCCAAGCGAGTGGGCTGTGCGCTATCTTTACCTTAGTTCGCTCACCGATCCTGTATATTATGGTAGCGTAAGAGAGGACCGCGACTACATGATCGACCGACTTTCGAAGCAGACAATCGACCTAACGATATACGGAAAAGCTGTTTCGGCCGTGATATTGGCTAAGAATGGACATGTTGTTCAAGGCAAAGAATATCTCCAAAGCATCCGCGAATATATGGTATATAAGGAAGAAATGGGACGTTATTTTGACACTCCGAATGCCTATTACAGTTGGTTCGACTACAAGATCCCTACCCAAGTAGCTGCCATCGAGGCCATTAAGGCGATTGAACCGGAAGATACTCAGACCTTAGACGATCTCAAACGCTGGTTGCTACAAGAGAAACGAACACAGGTTTGGGACACCCCCATCAACAGTTCGAATGCTGTTTACGCCTTCCTCGACGGCAATATGGAAACGCTACGGCAGACTTCCGCCTCTCAAACACGGCTCTCCGTCAACGGCAAATCGCTCAGTTTGCCTCAGGCAACGGCTGGTTTAGGTTATGTAAAGGTCACGACCACGGGAGCCAACCTCAAGACTTTCTCCGCTGATAAGACTTCGATGGGCACATCGTGGGGAGCCGTTTATGCGCAGTTTATGCAGAAAACCACCGACATAGCCGATGCTTCCATGGGCCTGACCATCAGCCGAGAGATTTTAAATACCGGCGAATTGAAGGTGGGCGACAAAGTAAAAGTGCGCATCACTGTGGTTGCCGACCGCGACTATGACTTCGTTCAGATTGTCGACAAGCGAGCTGCCTGCATGGAACCGGTGCGACAACTCAGCGGATACGGTTGGGGTTACTACTGCACTCCGCGCGATAACGCCACCTATTATTATATAGACGGTCTGTCGAAAGGGAAGCATACGTTCGAGGCAGAATATTATATCGACCGCCGTGGAACCTTCTCCACGGGCACCTGCACTGTGCAATGCGCCTACAGTCCGGCCTATATGGCTCGCACGAAGGCACAGATTTTAAACGTGAAATAAGCAAAACATAAGGATGAAGAAACGTTTTTTAATAATTGTGGTTCTACTGTCGGCAGTTGTTTCGGCCTCTGCGCAGGGGTTAGAGGCGGTTAGCCAATCGATCGATTGCGGACAAGTGGTCTACCGCATGCCTGTAACGGCAGAATTCGATGTAAGAAACAAGAGTGGGAAAACCCTGCGTATCGACGAGGTAAGGAAGAGTTGCGGTTGCACCTCGGTAGCATATCCACAGGGCGAGATAGCCTCCGGTGCAGCATTTAAGGTGCGTGCCATTTACGATGCGGCGCAGATGGGGCATTTCAACAAGCAGATAGCCCTTTATGGAAGTGGCCAAAAAGAGCCCTTGATACTCACTCTCAAAGGCATTGTCGTAGAAGAAGTGGTGGATTATTCGGGCAGTTATCCTTTCAAACTGGGCAACATCTTGGCAGAAAAGACCCATATCGAATTCGACGATGTGAACCGTGGCGACCGGCCCACCCAGAAAATACACCTCATGAACACGTCCGACAAGTCGGTTCAGCCCGTTTTGATGCACCTGCCAGCCTACCTCAAGGCCGAGGTGTCGCCCTCGAACATCCGACCGGGACATAGCGGCGTGGCCACCATTACGCTCGATTCGCGCGCTCTGCGCAACCTCGGACTGACTCAAACCACCGTCTATCTCGGTATGTTTCCCGGCGATAAAGTGTCCGCCAGCAAAGAGATAGGCATCTCGGCGGTGCTTCTTCCCAACTTCGACGATCTCTCTTCGGCGGCAAAGGCACAGGCTCCGCAAATCCAGCTCTCTGCCACCACCCTCGACTTTGGCACGGTAGACGGAAGGAAAGTGAAGAAAGGAGAAATCGATATTGCCAATACGGGGAAGTCGACGTTAGACATTCGCTCGCTGCAAATGTTTACAGCGGGACTTCATCTCTCGCTCAACAAAACCAAGATTGAACCCGGAGAGACGGCCAAACTCAAGATCACGGCAGACGAGAAGCAACTGCGCAACGCACGAACCACGCCTCGCGTACTCATGATAACCAACGACCCCGATCGGCCAAAAGTGACCATAACCATTCAGGTGAAATGATTCAGGTAGAGATAGACAACGGAAGCGGATTTTGTTTCGGTGTGACCACGGCCATCAAAAAGGCAGAAGAGGAACTCTCCGCAGGTAAAAAACTATATTGTTTAGGAGACATCGTGCACAACGGCATGGAGGTGGAACGCCTCACGGAGATGGGACTGATCACCATCAACCACGAACAGCTCAAAGATCTGCACGATGTGAAAGTGCTCTTACGGGCTCATGGCGAGCCCCCCGAGACCTACGAATTGGCCAAACGCAATCGCATCGAGATTATAGATGCCACCTGTCCTGTGGTGCTCCAGTTGCAAAAGCGCATCAAAAAACAGTTTTTCAACAATCCGGATGCACAAATCGTGATTTTCGGAAAGAACGGACATGCCGAAGTTCTGGGCTTAGTGGGACAGACAAAGAGCGAGGCCATCGTGATAGAACACTTCGATGAGGTGACCCAACTCGACTTTTCGAAAGACATCTACCTCTACTCTCAAACCACAAAGAGCCTTGACGAGTTTCATCGCATCATCGAATACATCCAGGCCCATATCCGCCAGGGAGCCATCTTTAAGAGTTTCGACACCATTTGCCGTCAGGTGGCCAACCGTATGCCCAATATCAAACGCTTTGCAGCCCAGCACGACGTGGTTTTGTTCGTGAGTGGGCGGAAAAGCAGCAACGGAAAGGTGCTTTACAACGAGTGTAAAAGCGTGAATCCCAACAGCTATCACATCGAGAATGCCGGAGAAATAGACCTCGCGTGGTTGGCAAAGGCCAACACCGTGGGCATCTGCGGAGCCACCAGTACGCCCAAATGGCTCATGGAAGAGTGTCGGGATTATATCCTGGCACATGCCCGATGATTGGTGCATCACAAGTCCATACTTTGCAAAAGCTAGGAAAACGGCGGGCAAAAGCTAAGAAAACGCATCTTAAAAGCTAAGAAAATGGCATGCGAAAGCTTAGCTTTTACACGGCATTGTGTAAATGCCTGAAAAACAACAGGATAGAAAGGAGACCAGAAACAGAGAATGTTCCGGTGAACCTTTTTCGGTAAAAATAGGGTCGTTTGGAAACACCTCTAGGAAAAATGCAGCATGCCCACGTGGTTGTATGCGAGCCAAGACGTGTCTTTTTCTTTTGCAAACGAAAAAATAAAGCGACCATGAGTGGGTATTCAGAAAATAATGGTTATTTTTGTGGTAGACAATATCTTTGTAATGACCCAACGAACAAGTCCGATTTTACCCACCTAACCCCATTTTTCATGCAGAACAGATGTCTTATTTCTCTACTTTTGATGGCAGGGATGTCGCTTTCAGCAAGCGCACAACGCCTGCCGATGAAGTTATGGTACGACCGTCCCGCTACGTTTTTTGAAGAATCGCTGCCCCTGGGCAATGGTAAACTCGGTGCATTGGTCTACGGTGGTGTAGAGAAAGAAGTGGTCCAGCTCAACGACATCACGCTGTGGACGGGCCAACCGGTAGATCGAAACGAGGATAAAGAAGCCCATCGATGGATTCCAAAAATAAGGGAAGCACTCTTCAGCGAAAACTATCAACTGGCCGACTCGCTGCAACTGTATGTGCAAGGGCATAATTCTGCCTATTATCAACCCCTTACCACCCTGCATATCGACCATTTGAACGGTTCAACACAGGCAGACCACTATCGCCGAGAGCTGGATTTGGACAGCGCCCTGGCAAAGGTGTACTATCAGAAAGGCGGCGTTGTCTATCGAAGAGAGTACCTGGCATCGCATCCCGATCGAGCCATCGTCATTCGTCTCACAGCCAACAAGGCGCATGCCCTTAGCTGCCGCCTGTGGCTTTCTTCGTTGTTGCCGCATCAGTCGGCAGCCATGGGCCATCGCATCGTGGTGAAAGGTCATGCCATGGGCGAAGCGGAAAATACCATTCAGTTTTGCAACATTTTGCAGGTGAAGGCTCATGGCGGCACCGTTACGGCCGATGGCGATGGCCTTATATTAAAAGAGGTGTCTGAGGCAACGATCTATCTTGTCAACGAAACCAGCTATCATGGATTTGACCAACACCCCGTGAGGCAGGGTGCACCCTATGTTGAAGAAGCTGAAGCCGATCTTCGGCGAATAGAAAACCGCTCTTTCGACGAACTGAAACAAAGACACACGGCAGACTACCGGCGGCTGTTCGGTAGGATGAGCTGGCAGTTGGCCGGGGCGAAGTTCGACACCCGCCGTACTACCGAGCAGCAACTCAAGGATTATACCGACCAGGGGGGCGGCAATCCCTACTTGGAGATGCTCTATTTTCAGTTCGGACGCTATCTGCTCATCAGTTCATCGCGCACTCCGGGCTTGCCTGCCACCTTGCAAGGAGTGTGGAATCCACATCTCAAGGCTCCCTGGCGAAGCAACTATACCGTCAATATCAACTTGGAAGAGAACTACTGGCCGGCCGAAGTGGCCAACCTTTCGGAGATGGCCATGCCGCTGGTGGGACTGGTCAAGGCCCTCTCGGAGAACGGGAAATACACGGCCCGAAACTATTATGGCATAGAGGAGGGCTGGTGTTCGAGCCACAACTCGGATGCCTGGGCTATGACAAATCCTGTTGGAGAGAAGCGTGAAAGTCCGGAATGGGCCAACTGGAACTTGGGCGGAGCATGGCTTCTGAGCAATGTTTGGGAGCATTACGCCTTTACACAAGATCGCCGTTATCTCTCGGAAACGGCCTATCCGCTGATGAAAGGAGCTTGCGACTTCATGCTGAAATGGCTTGTAGAGAATCCACATTGCCCCGGCGAACTGATCACCGCTCCGAGTACGTCGCCCGAAAACGAATATATCACTCCCCAAGGCTATCATGGCACGACGCTATATGGAGGAAGTGCCGACCTCGCCATTCTGAGAGAACTGTTTGCTAACACGATAACGGCCACTGAACTGCTTCACAACGGTTCAACGGAATATAGCCGAAAACTGCGCGAAACGCTGGCTCGGCTGCGCCCATATATAATAGGTAAGGATGGCGATCTCAACGAATGGTATGACGACTGGCGCGATTTCGATCCGCAACACCGCCATCAGTCGCATTTGATAGGGCTTTATCCCGGACACCACATCTCGCCCGCCAAGACGCCGGAACTGGCCCAGGCGGCACGCAAAACACTGGAACAAAAGGGTGATGAGACAACGGGTTGGAGCACCGGATGGCGTATCAATCTCTGGGCAAGGCTCGATGAGGGCGAAAAGGCTTATCGGCTTTTCCAAAAACTGCTGACTTATGTCTCGCCAGATCATTATACCGGAGCCGACAAACGCCACAGCGGGGGTACCTATCCCAACCTCTTCGATGCGCATCCGCCCTTCCAAATCGACGGAAATTTCGGCGGAACGGCCGGCATTTGCGAGATGTTGGTGCAGAGTGCGGAGGGTATTCGGTTGTTGCCGGCTCTGCCTTCGGCATGGAAAACGGGCTCTGTGAAAGGAATTTGTGCCCGCGGCGGATTCGTGATAGATATGGATTGGAAGGATGGACAGGTGACTCGTGCCAGAATAAAAAGCCGTGTCGGCGGAACTGTAACGGTGGCTTACAATGGAAAACGAAAGAGCCTGACTTTCAAAGCCGGTCAAGAGAGAACCTTGAAGTAGAACTCCCCTTGGCGAAAAACAACCCATTAAAATTCACTTTTCAAACACCTTTAAATCCACAGCAGCCAAAACCGCTTTCAAACACAAAAACAACACAATCGGAAAAGAATGGAATAAGAACTTGTCCTATATCAGAAGTATACTTTTTGATAAGTAGGATAAGCTCTTTTTTGGTTGTTTTTTTTGTCAAATCGCTTGCTTTTGTCTTTTTATTTGCCTATATTTGCCAAATAAAAGGAAAAGAGATGCGTAAACTACAGTTAAATGACTTGACAATACCTATTGTCAAAAAAGCATGTGAAGTTGTGAGTATGGACGATGATTTGGTGTTCGTCGACGACCTCAACAAGCTCACTGCCCTCATGGGGCCGCACAAAATGCAATGCTTAGCATTGGCTATTTGCGCCCAAGGCAATGCCCAGTATACGGTAGACACCATCCGTTATGACCTGCAACCTAACCATATCTTGATTATTCCGGCAGGCCCGATCTTCAACAGCGGAGAGTTCAGCAGCGATTGCAAAGGCATCGCCATCTTATTGTCGAAAGATTTCACCAACGAAATCATCATGGGAATTCACGAACTCTCATCGCTCATCCTCTTCTCAAGAACCAATCCCAACTTTGTTCTTAAAGAAGAAGAAGGTAGAGAGATGTTGCAACACCTCTCGCTCATAGAAAAGAAGATGAGACAAACGGGACATCGCTACCGAAAAGATGCTGTACGCTCGATGATTACAACGATGATCTATAATGCATCGGATGCCATCTATCGCGTACAAGAAGCTACCAACACAAAGAAAACCCGAGCAGAAGCCATCTTTACAAAGTTTATCAAGATGGTGGAGCAGAACTTTAAAAAGGAGAGAAGGGTGAGTTGGTATGGTGAACAGTTGGGTATCACGCCCAAATATCTCTCTGAAACGGTGAGAAATGTCAGCAAACGCACACCCAACCAGTGGATAGACAAATATATTACACTGGAATTGAGGGTGCAACTCAAGAACACTACGAAGAGTGTGAAAGAGATTGCGCAAGAACTCAACTTCCCCAATCAAAGTTTTCTTGGGAAGTTTTTTAAAGAGCAAGTTGGCGTATCACCGTCTCAATACAGGAAAAGATAAGGTAGAAACGGTATCTTATCACCTGCCTTCTTTTCCACAATAACTGCCTCCTCCAGCTTTTTGGCCAGAGAGAAAATGGCAGAAGACCTTACCTGTTGGAATTTTCTAAGAGGTAAGGGTATAGCCGAAACACTTTGTTTGGCATTTTTCATTTTCTCGCTTATTCGCTTCCACTTTTCCACTTTCTCAAGAGTTTCTTAGGCTTTTGTTTGAAAGATAGAGACGACTTGCACATCTGAGTGGAACTTATGTGGGCATCTTTTGGCGTATTTTCGTTCTAAAAGTTTCTGTTGCTCGGAAAAATGTCGTAATTTAGCACCTTGTAAAACAAGCACCAAAGTGCTTAGAGAGAAAATAAAACGGCATTACAGCGAATTTTTCAATAAAACATCATCATTTAAATGGACGAAAATCAGACAATCGATCAAGACAGGATTATGAAGATCAATATAGAGGAGGAAATGAAATCCTCGTATATTGACTATAGTATGTCGGTCATCGTGGCGCGTGCCCTTCCCGATGTGCGAGACGGATTCAAACCGGTGCACAGACGTATACTCTATGGTATGTTAGGATTGGGTAACACCAGCGACAAGCCTTACAAGAAATGCGCGCGCGTGGTGGGCGATGTGCTGGGTAAATACCATCCACATGGCGACTCATCGGTGTATGGTGCTCTGGTGAGACTTGCTCAAGACTGGAACATGCGTTACACACTGGTGGACGGACAGGGAAACTTCGGAAGCGTAGATGGCGATTCTGCTGCGGCGATGCGTTATACCGAGTGCCGACTATCCAAGTTGGGAGAGCGCATCATGGACGACTTGGAGAAAGAAACGGTAGATATGGACGATAACTTCGATGCAACCCTTCAAGAACCGAAGGTAATGCCTACGAAGATTCCTAATCTGCTGGTAAACGGTGGCAACGGTATCGCTGTCGGTATGGCCACCAACATGCCTACACACAATTTGAGCGAGGTGCTTGATGGTTGTTGTGCTTATATCGATAATCCCGAAATAGATACAGAAGGCTTGATGCTGCATATCAAAGCTCCCGATTTCCCCACCGGAGCCTATATCTATGGATTGCAAGGGGTGAAAGATGCTTACGAAACGGGGCGTGGACGTATTGTCTTGCGGGCTAAGGCCGAGATTGAAAGCGACGACAGTCACGACAAAATCGTAGTGACGGAGATTCCTTATGGCGTGAACAAGGCGCAGCTCATTGAAAATATTGCCGACCTGGTGAAAGAAGGTCGACTGGAAGGTATCTCCAATGCGAACGACGAATCGGGACGACAAGGAATGCGTATCGTGGTAGATGTGAAACGAGATGCTAACGCCAATGTCGTGCTCAACAAGCTGTTCAAGATGACGCAGCTGCAAAGTTCGTTCTCGGTGAATAATATCGCCTTGGTGAACGGTAGACCGCGGTTGCTTACGCTCAAAGAATGTGTGAAGTATTTTGTGGAGCATCGCCACGACGTCACCATCCGTCGAACCCGATACGATTTGAAAAAAGCACAGGAACGTGCACACATCCTCGAAGGTTTGATTATTGCATGCGACAACATCGACGAGGTGGTGCGCATCATCCGTAGTAGTAAGACTCCCTCGGATGCTCAACGTAATTTGGAAAAACGTTTCGAACTCGACGAGTTGCAGAGTAAAGCCATTGTAGACATGCGTCTATCGCAGCTCACGGGCTTGCGCATTGAGCAGTTGCATGCCGAGTACAAAGAACTTGAAGAACTAATCGCACGTCTACAGCTGATTCTCGACGACCCCGAAGAGTGCAAGCGCGTGATGAAAGAAGAACTCCTGGGTGTGAAAGAGAAGTTCGGCGACGAGCGTCGCACGGAAATTATTCCCGACGAACACGAGTTCAACGCCGAAGATTTTTATCCCAACGACCCGGTGGTTATCACCGTGAGTCATCTGGGATATATCAAGCGCACGCCGCTCACCGAGTTTCACGAGCAAGCCCGCGGCGGAGTGGGCAGCAAAGGAGCCCAGACTCGCGATAAAGACTTTACTGAATACATCTATCCGGCCACGATGCACCAAACGATGCTTTTCTTCACGAAGAAAGGTCGTTGTTATTGGTTGAAGTGTTACGAAATACCCGAGGGCGACAAGACCTCGAAAGGTCGCGCTATACAAAACCTTCTTAATATTGATGCTGATGATGCCGTCAATGCATTCTTGCGCGTGAAAGGGTTAGACGATGCCGAATTTGTGCAAAATCACTTCATTGTCTTCGCCACGAAGAATGGAACGGTGAAGAAGACGAGTCTTGAGGCTTATTCGCGTCCGCGTGCCAACGGCGTTAATGCCATTACCATTGCCGATGGCGACGAAGTGGTGGATGTTCGTCTGACCAACGGAAAGAACGAGTTGATTATGGCCAACCGCAACGGTCGTGCCGTTTATTTCGACGAGTCGACCATTCGCACGATGGGAAGAACAGCCACCGGCGTACGCGGTATGCGTCTTGATGGAGACGATGATGCCGTAGTGGGCATGATTGTTGTGAACGATGCCAAGACGGAAACGGTGATGGTGGTAAGCGAAACAGGTTACGGCAAGCGGTCGCTCGTGGCCGACTATCGCCGTACCAACCGAGGCGGAAAAGGTGTAAAGACGCTCAACATCACAGACAAAACCGGAAAGTTGGTGGCCATCAAGAACGTCACCGACGAGAACGACCTCATGATTATCAACAAAAGCGGCATCGCCATCCGCCTGGCCGTGGAATCCTTCCGCGTGATGGGCCGTGCCACGCAAGGCGTTCGACTCATCAACCTTACCAAGAAGAACGATGTTATTGCCAGCGTTTGCAAGGTGATGCATGCTGAGCCGGAAGCAGACGAAACGGAAAGCGAGGCGATCGAGGAACAAGTAGATGAAACAAATATTCAATTCTAAAAAATACAGTTATGAGAAAAGTTATGATGATAGCCCTGATGTTCGCAGCATCGTCAGCGGCATTTGCGCAAGATGCGGTAAAAGAAGTCTTGAAAGCAAAGACTTATGCCGACGCTCAGGCACTTTTGAAAAGCAATCTTTCCGGCATGACCGATGCCGACAAAGCCAAGGCTTACAACAAACTGGTAGATCTCTCTTTTGAGAAAATCAACAAAGAGCAAAACACCATCAACGCCAATCAGATGGCCGAGCAGTTCAAGCAAGGTAAGGTAGAGGCCTACGACACGTTGGGTTTTTACAACGCCATCAACGATGCGCTCGACAACGCCATTGAGTGCGACAAGTACGACCAACGGCCCAACGAGAAAGGAAAGGTGAAGCCCCGGTTCCACACCTCCAATCAGAATCGTCTGTACAATCTGCGCGTCTATCTGGTGAATGCCGGACAGGAAGCGGCTCAACGAGGAAATACGGCCGACGTATTGAAATTTTGGGGACAGTATACCACCAGTTCCGAGGCAAGCCTCTTTCAGGATATGCCCAACAAGCAGCCCGATCCATACGTAGGTCAGGTGTCTGGTTTTGCCGCTCGTTACGCCATTCAAGAGAAAGACTATGCCGCTGCCGACCGCTATCTCGACGTAGCCCTCAAGGATACGGCCGAGTATAAGGATGCGCTTAGTCTGAAGTTCTACATCGCGCAGCAGCAACTCAAGACGCGGGACGACTCGCTGGCCTACCTCAACCGTCTGAAAGACTTTTATGCCAAAGACTCGAAGAACGACATGATTTTCGGAACGCTGGCCAATATGTACAGCAGCTTGAACATGAAAAACGAGATGAATCAGCTCGTCTCTTCGAAACTCTCGGCAGAACCTCGCAACTCCACCGCCTGGGCTTTGAAAGGACAGGGCGAGATGAACGCCGGACAGTGGGACGAGGCTATTGCCTCTTTCAAGCAGACCATCAGTATCGATCCCACCAACGTCATCATCCTCACCTACTTGGGTTTCTGCATCAACTCGAAAGCCGCAGCCATCAACGGCGACGTCCCCGCGCAGAAAGCACTCTACAAAGAGTCGATGGGCTTTTTGGAGCAGGCCAAAGACCTGGATCCCAATCGTGAGAAAGCCAATTGGAGCTATCCGCTCTACCAGTGCTACTACGTGAACTACGGTGCTGCCGACCAGCGCACCAAGACGCTCGAGGCTCTGCTTAATAAGTAGAACCGAGAGGGTTGCCCAGGGGCAAGGCACAGAGCATGTGGGTATCGCCTGACGCTCTGTGCCTTCTCTTTCGTATTTCCATCAGATCTTTCCGAAATGTTCAGAACGGCCGCTGGGTGCCAGGGAAGCTTTCCGAAATGTTCAGAACGGCCACTGGGTGCCAGGGAAGCTTTCTGAAATGTTCAGAACGGCCGCTGGGTGCCAGGGAAACTTTCTGAAATGTTCAGAACCGTCGCTGGATGCCAGGGAAGCCTTCCGAACATTTCAGAACCACAAAATACACCTTTTATATATAGGATAACGCAGAATGGCCGCAGAGGCACGAAAAAACAGAGTACATGAAGAAAATTTTAATAGTCATAACCCTTGCCATCACCTTCATCCCCAGGGTTTCAGCTCAGAAGAAAGAGCTGGACAAAGTGCGTAACAGTTTGAAAACGGGAAAGGAATTGGACAAGGCCGAGCAGACCATGTATCGACTTCTGGCCGACTCTACAGGTCGACAGAACGAGAAACTCTGGCTCATGCTCTACGACGTCGTCAGAAAACAATACGATGCCGGCAACGAGCGGCTCTACCTCAAACAATCCTACGATACGGCCGCCATCTTCAGTCTGACGCAAAGAATGTTCCGTGCCCTCGAAGGGCTCGACTCGGTGGAACTCGTTCATGTCGGCGGTGTTGTGGACAAATTGAAGTATCGCCGTCGACACGCCGAAACGCTCCACCTCTATCGGCAGAATCTCTATAACGGCGGCATGTACCATTTGCGGAGAAAAGAATACGAAGCGGCCTACACCTTTCTCGACCATTATCTGAATTGCGCCCATCTGCCTCTTTTTGCCGGATACGATTACGCTACGACCGATCCGCTCATGCCCGTAGCAGCCTACTGGAGCGTGTATTGCGGCTACAAATTGCAGCGCCCGCCCCTGGCACTGCGCCATCTCTCGCTGGCAGTGAAAGACGCCGCACACTACGAACAACTGCTGCAATATCTCTCGGAAATCTATCAGATGGAAGACAACACGGCACGCTATCTCGAAATCTTGAGAATAGGATTTGAAACCTATCCCGGAGAACAATTCTTCTACTCGCGCCTCATCGAGTTCTACTCCCGGCAGAAGGATTGGGCCACGGCCAATGCCCTCATCGATCAGGCCCGGCAGAAGCAACGGTCAGACCTCTGGCTCTCTGTTGCCAAAACCACTGCTCTGCTCAATCTCGAGCAATACGAAGCCTGCATCGCCGTCTGCGACAGCATCATTGCCCAAAATGCCACGCTGCCCGAGGCCTGGCTCAACGCTGGACTGTCTTACTTCAATCAGGCCGTGGAGATGGGAAAAGACGTGAAGCAATCCCGCGCCAAACGAAAACAAATTCAAACCCTCTACCAGCACGCCCTGCCTTATCTTGAAAAATTCCGCACCCTGGCCCCTGCGCAAACCGCCCTCTGGGCCATGCCGCTCTACACCATTTATCTGAACCTCAATATGGGCAAGGAGTTTGAAGAGATGGACCGGCTGATGCGAACCATTCCTCAATAAGACAACATCTCCTTCACACACAGACATGAACACAACAGAACAGATTTTACACAAGTTGGGCATCGATCGTCTCACCCCCATGCAGCAAGCTGTGAGCGAGGCCGACAGTCGGCACGATGTCGTCGTACTCTCGCCTACGGGGACGGGAAAGACGCTGGCCTATATGCTGCCGCTGATCAAGAGCATCGATACAGAGAGCGATGCGGTGCAGGCCGTGGTGGTCGTGCCCGGTCGCGAACTGGCTCTGCAATCGCAACGCGTGCTCTCCTCGATCGGCAGCATCAGAAGCTGCGCTTGCTACGGCGGACGAATGGCCATGGACGAACACCGAATGCTCCGACAGATACGCCCGCAAGTGGTTTTCGCCACGCCCGGTCGGCTCAACGATCATCTCGACAAAGGCAACATTGAGGCCGATCAAGTGCGGACGCTCGTCATCGACGAATTCGACAAATGTCTCGACCTGGGCTTCGAAGCCGAAATGCAAGCCCTGCTTCGCTCGCTCAGATATATCCGCCGCCGCATCCTTCTCTCGGCCACCCCGTCAGAGCGCATCCCCGACTTCGTCGACATCCGTTCGGTTGTCTGCATCGACTATCTCGACGAAAATCCCGCAGTACAACAACGCATCAAGATGTTCGAGGTGAGAAGCGAAACGAAAGACAAACTCGACACACTCCACTTGCTGCTCTGCTCCCTGAACGGCGAGAGTGCCATCGTCTTCCTCAATCATCGTCAGAGCGTGGAGCGCGCCGACGAATTTCTTCGCCAAAGAGGCTTCACGACCAGTCTGTTTCACGGCGGACTCGAACAGCCCAGGCGCGAAGCCGCCCTCTACTGCTTTGCCCACGGCAGTGCCAACGTTCTGGTATGCACCGATCTGGCTTCGCGCGGTCTCGACATCGACAACGTTCTCCACATCATTCACTATCATCTACCCGAAACCGAAGACGCCTACACGCATCGTATCGGTCGCACCGCCCGCTGGGACAAGTCGGGCAGCAGCTATTTCATCCTCTCGCCCGACGAGTGCGCCCCCCCATACGCCGCCGAAAGCCTCGAGCCGCTCACACTCCCGACCCCTCCATCCAGCCCCGTTCCGCCTCGGATGGTCACCCTCTACATCGGCAAAGGCAAGAAAGACAAGATCAGTCGTGGCGACATCCTCGGTTTCCTCTGTAAGAAAGGACATCTCAAACCCACCGACATCGGTCGCATCGACGTCAACGCCCGCTATGCCTATGTAGCCGTCGATCGCCAAAAAGTTCGTCAACTCCTCGCAAACGTTGTTGGCGAAAAAATCAAAGGCCTCAAAACCCTCATCGAAGAAGTGGCTCCGAAATAAGCTGCTCCATCCCATTCATTTTCTTAACACTTCACTCTCGCGATGCAATCTCT
This sequence comes from Prevotella sp. oral taxon 475, assembly GCF_018127805.1. Lineage (NCBI taxonomy): Bacteria > Pseudomonadati > Bacteroidota > Bacteroidia > Bacteroidales > Prevotellaceae > Prevotella > Prevotella sp. oral taxon 475. The sequence continues at coordinate 1,800,311 of NZ_CP072334.1, read as the reverse complement.
TAGCTTTTGCATCGCGTTTTCTTAGCTTCTGACTTTCGTTTTCTTAGCTCTTAGTTTGCATTTTCTTAGCTTTCGCAAATTGCTCTTGAGGCAGACGATTTGCATATCCCATTTTTTTTTGCGATATTTGCATCTACATTTGAAAACGAGGCGATAGATTCAACGCCACCAACCACAAGAAAAGATCAATGAACGTGCTTCCCGATCGATGTTGGGAGAACACTCTTGCGCTCATTGCCAAGAAAGTTTCCCCGCAGCAGTTTGACACCTGGTTCAAACCCATAGTCTTCGAATCGTACAACAACGAGACGAAGCTTTTGGTGTTACGGGTGCCCAGTTCGTTTGTCTACGAATACATTGAAGAACATTACATCGAACTTTTGAGTCAGATTCTGCTCCAAACCTTTGGACAGAAAATCAGGCTCACCTATCGAGTGATGGTGGATAGCGAGCATAAAAAGACGCAAGACATACAAGCCGACCCTGCCGATGCACAAGCCACATCGGCGGCAAAGGCGTGGAGCGAGAACGCAGAAGTCGACACACAGACGAAGAAGGAGCCCGAACTCGACCCGCAGCTCAATCCCCATCAAACCTTTGCCAACTACATCGAGGGCGAGAGCAACAAGCTGCCCCGCTCGGTAGGCCTATCGATAGCCGAGCATCCCAACAACAATCAGTTCAACCCCCTGTTCATCTACGGACCTTCGGGCTGCGGGAAAACCCATCTCATCAATGCCATCGGCGTACAGACCAAGCAACTCTACGCCAAGAAAAGAGTGCTGTACATCAGTGCACACCTCTTCCAGCAGCAGTTTGTCAATGCCGTGCTCAAGAACGTGACCAACGACTTCATCAAGTTTTATCAAACCATCGACATGCTCATCGTCGACGATGTGCAGACTTGGGTGAACTCCGAGAAGACGCAAGAAACGTTTTTCCACATCTTCAATCACCTCTTCCGCAACGGGAAGCGCATCATCCTGGCCAGCGATCGGCCCCCGGTAGAACTGCAAGGCATGAGCGAGCGCCTGCTCACTCGCTTCTCCTGCGGCATCATTGCCGAACTGGAAAAGCCCAACATTCAGCTCTGCATCGACATCCTGAACAGCAAAATCCGACGCGACGGACTGCGCATCCCGGTTGATGTAACGCAGTTTATCGCCGAGACTGCCAACGGAAGCATTCGCGACTTGCAGGGCGTCATCAACAGTCTGATGGCCTACTCCGTGGTTTACAACAGCGAGATAGACATGCGTCTGGCCGAACGCGTCATCAAACGAGCGGTAAAAGTAGACGACACACCGCTCACCATCGACGATATTCTCGAGAAAGTATGCCGGCATTTCAACGTCACCGTATCGGCGGTGCACAGCAAAAGTCGCAAGCGCGATTTGGTGGTAGCTCGTCAAGTGGCGATGTATCTGGCACAGAAACACACCAAGATGCCGGCAGCTCGAATAGGAAAGTTAGTGGGCGGCCGCGATCATTCCACCGTGCTTCACAGTTGCACGCAGGTGGAGAACCGAATACAAACCGATCGTCTTTTCTCGAACGAAATCTCCAGCATCGAAGTCTCCTTCAAGCTGAAAAAATAAGAAATCCCTCTCATAAAGCCCGCTTGCCATCGCCACCCCCTCGGCGATGGCATTTTTTTGCGTGTAAAAAAGCTTTTCATGTAGAAAATCACGGATTCTGTGCACCAAAAAAGCTTTTCATGCAGAAAATCACGGATTCTGTGTACCAAAAAAGTTTTTTATGCAGAAAATCACAGATTCTGTGCACCAAAAAAGTTTTTCATGCAGAAAATCACGGATTCTGTGCACCAAAAAAGTTTTTCATGCAGAAAATCACGGATTCTGTGCACCAAAAAAGTTTCTCATGCAGAAAATCACAGATTCTGTGCACCAAAAAAGTTTCTCATGCAGAAAATCACAGATTCTGTGCACCAAAAAAGTTTTTCATGCAGAAAATCACGGATTCTGTGCATCAAAAAAGTTTTTCATGCAGAAAATCATAGATTCTGTGCACCAAAAAAGTCTTTCATGCAGAAAATCACAGATTCTGTGCATCAAAAAAAGAATTTCCTACATAAAAACTCTGTATCTGTAGATCTTCATCTTTTGTTGAATAGAAATAACGATCCTTTTGTTGATGTCCAAGCATCGGACATCGATAAAAACGTCTCAAAATAGCAAATGGCGAATTTCCTGAGACAGGGAAATCCGCCATTTGCTGAAAGATGATGATCGGCCTTAGAGCGCGACAGAGAAAATTATTCGAAATAATAGAGGAAGGTTGCAATACCCTCGAGAGCCGGTTTGCGCTGTCCTTCGATCTCGATTTTAAACTCGATTTCGGTTTTGCAAATACCGCGGAGGTTGCTGATGGCATGCAGTTTGGTGGCCAGGCGCACTCGACTTCCAGTGACGACGGGTTGTCCGAAGCGCATTTTGTCCATTCCATAGTTGACGAGCATCTTGATGTTGTGCACCTCGATGATCTGCTCCCACAGATGGGGTAGGAGCGAGAGGGTGAGATAGCCGTGCGCGATGGTGCTATGAAACTGACTCTCTTGCTGGGCACGGGCCACATCGATGTGTATCCATTGATGGTCGAGCGTTGCGTCGGCAAAGAGATTGATTCGTTCCTGGTCGATCAAAAGCCAGTCGGACACACCTAATTCTTCGCCCAAATGGGCGGCAAACTCTTCGTAAGAGTTGATGACTAATTTGTTCATTATATAATGAGTTGTTGAGTTGTTGGGTGGACAATCGGGGTGGATGAGGCACTTTCCTCCCTCATCTTCGTGCGGCGAAATTAAGCAAAAGAAATGAGCTCTGCAAATCTCTGCATCGCTGATGACCTGCCTCTCGATGCAAAAACACCCGGTGTCGGGGCTGAAAGCAGGTAGGAAATCTTGCGAGACTTAAATAAAATCTCTACCTTTGCGCATCAACCAATTTCGCCTTATGAGAAAAACAATACTTCTATGGTGCGCTTTGGCATTCAGTGTGGCCTCGTTTGGGCAGCAAGCAAAGCAGGATTTTAAGAAAAACAGACTTGTGTCTGCGGGTAATTACTGGGCCTATCCCGGTCCGCTGCGTCCTCAAACGCCGGCACCGAAGGGCTATCGGCCTTTTTATATCAGTCATTATGGCCGACATGGGTCGAGGTATCTCATCGGAATGAAGGAGTATGACACGACCTATTTCACCTTGTTGCGTGCCGACAGCGTAGGAAAGCTTACGCCGTTGGGCAGACAGACGCTGGGCAAACTAAAACTGATTCGAGAAGAAGCCATGGGGCGTGACGGCGAACTCACGCAGCGTGGGGCAGAACAACACAAGGGTATTGCACGTCGGATGTATCAAAACTTTCCCGAAGTGTTTGCCGGACGTGCCACGGTAGATGCCAAAAGTACGGTGATTATCCGTTGTATTCTCTCGATGGAAAATGCTTTGCAGCAGTTGCTTGTACTGAATCCGCAGCTCAAGATTCGTCATGACGCCAGTTATCATGACATGTACTATATGAATCAGACCGACGACAGTCTGCAGGCACGTAAGATGCGAGGAGCGGCCAAGGAGGAATGGATGGCCTTTGCCAAGAGGCACGATCGCTATGAACGGGTGATGAACGCGCTCTTTAGCGATGAAGCCTACTGGAAAGCGAATGTCAACGCTTCGGAACTGAACAAAATGCTCATCAAGGTGGCCAACAACGTGCAGAGTACAGAGCTTCGGCATCAACTTCAGTTGCTGGATCTCTTCACCGACGAGGAGCTCTACGAAAACTGGCTCATCGGTAATGCGCGCTGGTATATCATGTATGGTCCGTCGCCGCTGAACGGTGGCACGCAGCCTTACAGTCAACGCAATCTGTTGCGCAACATTATCCAGCAGGCCGATAGCTGTATCGCCTTGCCACACCCGGGAGCGACGCTGCGTTATGGACACGACACGATGGTGATGCCTCTGGTTTGCTTGCTCGACTTGAATGGAAACGGTCGACAGATAGCCGATTTGGAGAAACTGGCAGAGCAGAATTGGGTGGACTATAAAATCTTTCCGATGGCCTCTAATCTGCAATTTGTGTTCTACCGCAGGTCGGCGGCCGACAAGGATGTGCTCTTTAAAGTGCTGCTCAACGAGAACGAGGCAACCTTACCTCTCAAAACCGATGTCGCTCCTTACTATCACTGGAAGGATTTCCGCGACTTCTATCTCCGGAAGCTCGATGCTTATCGACCATGACCGACGAAACGTTTTTCATTCATAAACTCACGCTGCGCGACATCAAGCCGACGGCCATGCGTCTGCTCATCCTTCGCGAAATGATGCGGGGAGACGAGGCTGTCTCTCTGCCCGAATTGGAGCGTTTTCTGCCCACGGTAGACAAGAGCACCATCTCTCGCACGCTGTCGCTCTTCCTCCTTCATCGGCTGATTCATGCCATCGACGATGGTTCGGGCTCGCTAAAATATGCGGTGTGTGCCGACGATTGCGACTGTACGGTAGAAGATGAACATACGCATTTCTACTGCGAGTGCTGCCATCGCACGTTCTGTCTGAAGCAAATTGCCGTGCCTGTGGTAGCGATTCCCGATGGATTTAGTCTCAACAGCATCAATTATGTGTTGAAAGGAATGTGTCCGGAGTGCGCGTCTGCTGCCGGGTGAAGAAATAAAGATGAATGAGAGAGGCTTGAGAGCCTTTCTCATTCATCTTTTTTCGTATGGATACTTGATCTCATCAGCAAGCCTAAGCAATAGCAATCCTTTCATCTTCATCAACAACAATTCAATATTCATCCCTCATCTTTTATTTTTCATCCCAATAACATGCAAACCAAAGGAATGATTTACTCGGTCAACGACCGACCACCCCTAAGAGAAACTCTCTTTGCAGCCGTGCAACATCTACTGGCTATCTTTGTTGCCATCATCACACCACCGCTCATCATTGCCAAGGCTCTTAATATGGATCTTGCCACGACGGGCTTTCTTGTGTCGATGGCGTTGTTCGTCTCCGGCCTGGCCACTTTCATTCAGTGTCGAAAGCTGGGACCTGTGGGCTGCGGGCTTCTTTGTGTGCAAGGCACGAGTTTCTCGTTTATCGGTCCGATCATTGCCATCGGACAGGCCGGAGGGCTGCCTCTGATTTTCGGAGCTTGCATCGCAGCGGCTCCGGTAGAAATGTTGGTGAGCTATTCGTTTAGGTATCTGCACACCATCATTACGCCTTTGGTGAGCGGAATCGTGGTAATGCTTATCGGACTGAGCCTGATCAAGGCCGGTGTGATGGCCTGCGGAGGTGGCGATATGGCTGCAGCCGACTTTGGGTCGCCTCGTAATCTGCTTGTGGCCGGTGTGGTTTTGGCCAGTGTCATCGCCCTGAATTGCAGCAATAACAAGTATCTTCGGATGAGTTCGATATTTCTCGGCGTGATTATCGGCTATCTCTTGGCCCTGGGTATGGGCATGGTCAACTTCGGAAGTCTTACAGCAGGAAGTATCGAATCGTTCTACGTCCCCATTCCTTTCAAGCTCGGCATCGATTTGAATGTTTCTTCCGTCATTGCCGTGGGCCTGGTCTACCTCGTCACGGCGATAGAGGCCACGGGCGATGTTACGGCCAATTCGATGGTATCGGGCGAACCCGTAGATGGCGAAGTGTATGTCAAGCGAGTGTCGGGCGGCGTTCTTGCCGACGGGCTCAACTCTCTTCTTGCGGGCGTCTTCTCGTCGTTCCCCAACTCGATTTTTGCCCAAAACAACGGTATCATTCAGCTAACGGGCGTGGCCAGTAGGTATGTAGGCTATTTCATTGCAGCGATGCTCGTCGTGTTGGGCCTCTTTCCCATTGTGGGCATTGTCTTCTCGCTCATGCCCTCGCCTGTTTTAGGCGGTGCCACCTTGCTGATGTTCGGCACAGTGGCTGCAGCCGGTGTGCGTATCGTAGCCTCCGAGAAGCTCGACCGCAAGGCTGTGCTGGTCATCGCAGCCAGTTTGGCCCTGGGAATGGGTGTGGAACTCATGCCCGACATCTTGCGGCAACTGCCCGAAAGTGTGCGAACAATTTTCTCGTCGGGGATTACCACCGGCGGACTGACGGCTATTTTGGCCAACGGACTCTTCAATAGAAAGTGAGCCTTTCTGAGTGGGCAGACTCTGATACGAGCCTGCTCACTCGGAAAAAGAAACGAAACATCCCAATGGAAAAATTAAAATCCCGCATCCTCCAAGACGGAAAGTGCTTTCCGGGAGGAATTCTTAAAGTAGATAGTTTTATCAACCATCAGATGGATCCCAATCTCATGATGGAAGTAGCCAAAGAGTTTGGTCGGCTGTTTGCCGATGCGCCCATCAATAAAGTGGTCACCATCGAGGCAAGCGGCATTGCTCCAGCTATTTTGGTAGGTTATATCATGCAGTTGCCCGTGGTTTTTATTAAGAAGAAAGAGCCCAAGACGATGGAAAACATGCTCACGGCCGCCGTTCATTCGTTCACCAAAGATCGCACTTATACCGTTTGTATCAGTGCCGACTACCTCACTTCCAACGACCATGTTCTCTTTATCGACGACTTCCTGGCCAATGGCAATGCCTCGACGGGCGTGATTGAGCTTTGTCGAAAGGCCGGTGCGCAGATCGAGGGGATGGGCTTCATCATCGAGAAGGCTTTCCAGCAGGGTGGAGAAACACTCCGGCAGCTTGGCATTCGCTATGAGGCTTTGGCCACGGTAGAGAGTCTTGACAACTGCGAAATCAAACTAAGATAAAGATTTCAGAAAAAGAGCGTGCCCAAGGAGAGGGCACGCTCTTGTGTTGATGGGGAAAGCTTCTTTTTTTTGCGAAGCGTTGTTTGCCAGGATGGTGGGAGTTAGTTACCCTTGAACAGGTCTTTGATGCCGCCGATACTACCCAACAGGTTGGTAGCTTCGTAAGGCAGGTAGACGGTTTTGGCCTGATCGCCCTGTGCCAATTCTTGCATCATGGCGATATACTTCTGCGCTAGCAGATAGTTGGCAGGATTGGTGCTCTGCCCAACGGCCTCGGTAATCTTTCCGATGGCGATAGCTTCGGCCTCGGCTTTGCGGATGCGCGCTTGTGCTTCACCCTCGGCAAAGAGGATGGCTTGCTGTTTGGCAGCCTCGGCACGGTTGATGGTGGATGTTTTCTCACCTTCCGACTGCAAGATGGCGGCTTGCTTCTCGCCTTCGCTCGTAAGGATGGTGGCGCGTTTGTTGCGTTCGGCCTGCATTTGTTTCTCCATGGCCTGGAGTACGCTTGAGGGCGGGATGATGTCTTGCAGTTCTACGCGATTCACCTTGATGCCCCATTTGTTGGTAGCATCGTCGAGTACGGAGCGCAATTTGGTGTTGATCGTGTCGCGCGAGGTGAGGGTTTGGTCGAGTTCCATCTCGCCGATGATGTTACGCAGCGTGGTTTGCGTCAGTTTCTCGATGGCGTTGGGCAGATTGTTGATTTCGTAAACGGCTTTAAAAGGGTCGACAATCTGAAAGTAGAGCAGCGCGTTGATTTGCATCTGAATGTTATCTTTGGTGATAACGTTCTGCTTGTCGAAGTCGTACACTTGTTCGCGCAGGTCGATAGAGTTGGAGTAGACGTAGCGTCGGTTGGTCATTGTGACGATGGTTTTGGCACTGTCTACGAAGGGGATGATGATGTTGATGCCGGGTTTGAGGGTGGCGTAATATTTGCCGAGCCGCTCAATAATCTTTGTTTCCGACTGTGGAATGATGACCAATGCCATCTTCGCGAAAATCAACACTAAGCCCACAAGGGCGATGAGGAGATAGGTTGTTAATTCCATAAGTTGTTGAGTTATTGAGTTGATGAGTTTTCCATTCTTCACGCAAGATCAAGCGCGTTCAAAAGTCTCCTGTCACAGTCATGACGATACTGTCTCGACTGACGATTTTCACTCTTTCGCCCTTGGCAAAGGCGGTTCCGTCTACCGAGACAGCGCGCCATTCGTCGCCATCCACTTTGATATAACCGCTCTGTGTGGCATCGATGGGTTCGATAACCGTACCGATACGGCCGATGAGAGCGTCGGCATTGCTTTCGCGCGCATCTTCTCCGCGGTGAAGATAGGTGAGAGCCAACGGGCGAACGCAGAAGATGCTCAACGTCGAGAACAGAGCGAAAACCACTACCTGAACCCAAAACGCACCGCCCAACCCACTGCTTACCACGCCGCCTAAGGCTCCGATGGCAAAGCAAAGAATGTAGAACGTGCCGGAAGAGACTTCTAAAATAAGACACACAATGCTGACAAGAAGCCAAAAGAGCCAGGCGTGCGATGAGAAGTATTCGAACATAAGATGAGAATTTTGATGGAACCGGAACCTCTAAGTTGCCCTAAAGGATGCCGATTGGTGGATGGATTGATGGCTCAAAATTAGGTAATCCGCGGTAAAAAACAAAGTCCGGGCCTTGTTTTTCTACTTTTTCCTTCCGTTTCTCTGCTTGTAGAGCTGCGATGCCGACACGCTTTGCATCTTTTTCTCGGGTTTGTTCGTCTGCACATCGTTCTTTGAGCCTTTCGTTGTTGCCCGATAATAGGCTATGGCCTCGGGCATATCTCGTTGAATGGCGGCAATACGTTTGGCGTCAGATGGATGGTCGCTCAATACGTCCGATCCGTTTCCACCGCCCGATTTTGCTGCCATGCGTCGCCAAAAGTCTACGGCCACCTGCGGATCGTAGCCCGCCATTGCTGCGAAAATCAATCCCATACGGTCGGCCTCCGACTCGTTGTCGCGCGAGTATTTCAGATTTCGAAACGAGAAATACTGTCCTGCCGCCACCTGTGCCAGGTTGCCAACCGTCTCGCCGCCAATCATGCCGAGCAGTCCGCTTCCAATTTGCGTGCCATAGGCCTGCCGAATCTTCTTCGACATCTGTTCGGCCGAATGTTTCGCCACGGCATGTGCAATCTCGTGTCCCAGGACAATGGCCAGCGAGGCCTCGTCTTGCGTTACGGGCAACAGGCCTTCGTAAACCACAATCTTCCCGCCTGGCATGCAAAAGGCATTAACGCTTGGGTCGGCAACGAGGTTGAATTCCCATTCAAAATTCTTCAGTTCATCCTGAAAACCGTTGTTCACCAGATACGTTTCCACGGCGTGTGCCAATCGTTGTCCCACGCGTTTCACTATCGCCGTTTGCTGAGCGTTGGTCGAGAGCCTTGCATCCTGCAAAAACTTGGAATATTCTTGCTTGCTCAGGCTCAATATCTGCGCATCCGATACCATTAGCGAATGCTTCCGTCCGGTCACCGGCACTCGGCTCGACGTTCCGCAGGCCGCCGTCATGACGAGTGCTAAAAGAAAAAGGTTGATGTTCTTGATCATCTCTATCTGTTTACAATCTTTTATCGTATTGGGCAGCAAAGGTAGCGATTTATTCTAAAAATGGCCCCAAACGCGTCTTGCATATTCAATGAACGAGTTGACAAGGGAGTTCCCCTGCCAACTCGTTCATAAAAAAGCAAACGATTTTGTTTACTCGTTGATAGTTCTCCGCCTCAACTCTTCCCAGATATTTGCATTTGAGGGATTACTGCGGAGTCCATTCTAAGCTATATGTATATTGATAAATTAAAGTTTCTGTCTCTATATATATATTGGTTTTATCAAAGTGCATATAATACCAATTGTGCCAGGAAGGACTCCATGATGGAGCTTCTGTGCTTGTCCAATAATATCCCAACGTTTGAATCGAATAGTTGTCGGGGCTACCAGACGCGACGCCTGTAGCAGGCAAGAAGAAATAATCGTCTAACTTCTGTGGAAAACCTTCGGTGGCAGATCTCATCCAAGGTGAAGAGGGTTCTGTGGTTAGGTAATTGTTGCCATCCGAGGCGATAGTTTTATAATATGCTTCGGGCTTGCCTTGCTCTGCGGCGATGGTGCTTAACTTTTTAAACCACATACCACCTTGAAAAAGGTCCGTATGGTCTCTCACCCAAAGCATTTTGTCGCTCCAAAGCGGATTGCCATTACTGGCGAGCCAGCTGCATTCGTTAATATTGGGATTGTTAGCAGTGTTGGCTGCTTGAGGATCCTCTCCGTAGACTAGACCTTTATATGATGGTATTTTAAGGTTGGCTGTAATGTCGTAAATCTTACCGGCTTCTACGTTGATGGTGAGTTGCTGGGGAATAAAACCCTCAATGGGCTTCTTAACATTCGGCCATACGGTCATATCTGTATAATCTGTAGTGTTGCGTAGCCAATAGTAAATCGTGAGATGATGCAGGCCGGGCGCAAGAGTTATATAGCTGCCATTCTTGTCAAGGTCGGCTGTAGCATTATCGAGGAGAAAGTGATTGGTGTTGAGTACGATCGTTTTCGAGGCTCCGCTGGTGGGTGATGCCGACAGACCTGTAGCCCCCAGACTGTAGGTGCCGGCAAGGTTTTGATCGGATGTCACTTCTATTTTTATCAGCTTGCTCCGCTTTACAAATGCATCTGTAGAACGAGGTTGAAAACACAGGTAAGCTACCTTATGTTCGAGCTCGAAGTTGTAGATACCATGGATGTCGCGATGGGCTGTGGCTGTTCCGCAGTCGCCAGATGTGCCAAGATGTTCGGTGTTGTTGGGTGCACTCTGCGTCTGTGTAGCAGCAATGGTAACGGCATCGCCTTGGGTGCTTCCCTTACCGGTATAGGTAACGAGATAGCTCGCGCCGGAAAGCGTACTGGAGAAATAGAACTGAGCACGATTGGTTTTACCCGTAATGTTGCTCGAGGTACTGCTGATAGGAGTTGCGCCAGCGGTGATCCAGATTTTGTCGCCCGTTTCCCAAAAGAATTTTCCTTTGCCACCGATGGTATGTTCCATTGTGGTGCGCGTTGGCGATACGTTACCACTTTGAAAGGTGGTTAATCGTTGTTTGCCTGTATGCTCTTGTTTCTCGATATCTTCGCTCGCACAAGCTACCATCAAGGCTGTTGCTGCAAAGAATAAAAGGGTTTTCTTGCTAATTGTTTTCATATTCTTTTCCGTTTTTGCTCTCTTGTTGTTAAATGCCCCAAGATTGTGGGGTGTTTTCTTCTTCGCGCTCTTCTTCGTCATCGAAAAAGAAGCCTTGTTTGGCATCTCCATAGCTTCCGCCGTTCTCGGCATCTTTGTGTTGCCCGCTACCATGCAATAAATGTTCCTCTTCCATTGTCATTACTTTGCTTGTAGGTCGTATGTAGACCTTTCTCTTATTACAATTCATAATCTCTAATATTTTTATGAGTGAAAATCTTTGTTATTTTCTCTTTCCCGTCCTTGCTAAGTGGGCATGAAAAGAGAAGCAAAGGGAACTCCGAAGAGCCCTTTGCCGATGGGACTATACGCGTTTCGCGCGCGCGTAGGAAAAAGTGAAAAAGTGTTACACTACCAATAGGTGCGCATATGGTGTGTGTGTGTGTGTGTGTGTGTGTGTGTGTGTGTGTGTAAGGTAGTCATTTTCTCGGAGACTACCAAGGGAAAGGCGTTAAAAGATGCAGAAAAGTCAATTCCTTTCTGTTCTCCTACTATACCTTTATATATATACACGCTACACATGGCTTGCTTTTGTTGTTCTGTTCTCTTATTGAAAGAAACCTATGGTCTTGTTGTTACAGAAACGAGCGGTTTCTGTGAAGACGACGGCAAAGGTAGCACAATCTTTTGAGATGGACAAATAAAGGTCTCTGGATTTTACCTCACCACTTTCCTTCCCCCTACGATGTAGATGCCTTTGCCCAGGAGGTCGAGACGAGTGCCCAGGTAGCGGCCGTCGAGACTGTAGATGCGTTGCGAACGAGTGGCAGAGGGATCATGCTCTGAGGCAGTAGGTTCGACGGGAATCTCAGAGATGCCGGTGGCGGTGGGGCGGAGAACCTGCACCTCGTCGAGGAAGAAACGAGGCTGACTGCCGATGAACGAGAGGCGGAGCTGCCCCGTGCCGTGGAGGGTAGCGGTGCAGGTGGTCCAGCTTTTTTTGGAGAGCGCGAAAGACGCAGGCGTGATGGTGAGGCGGGGGTTGAGACTGCTGATATTGAGGGTACAGTTTTCAGTTCCCCAAGCGGCGGCCTTGAAGGTGATGGTGGCTCCGTCTTCAGCATAGAAGAGAGGCGTGCGCTCGTTTCCCCAGGTCTTTGTCGTACCGAACTTAGCACACTGATGGGCACCGTATTCGGCATTGCCGCTGGTGGCGGAAGTCCACCCGAGACGGTCGGGGTGGAAAGCACCCGAGCCAGCCGCACCGGCCCATAGGCCATCGTTGCCGCCGCGACCGCGACACTTGTCGAACGACTCGTAAAAGAGCGTGTCGCCCGGGATTGTGAGATTCCCGCCCGAAGTGAGGCGAAAGCGGAACGAGACATGGCCATCGGGATGACGGCGGATGTGAGTGAGCGATTTGTTGAGAACGTCGCTGCCATCCGGGCCGAGGTTGAAGACCGACGCGCGGGGTTGAGACGTGGCAGTGAGGCTATCGTTATCGTTGAAAGGGTAGGGGTCTCCGGCTTGACTGGCCATGGTTGTGCCGGCCGAATTGTCGGCATGAAAGATGGTGCACCGCTGATGATTGGGATTAGCGTTCACGCGGTTGTGTTGCCAGGCGGCAGCATCGTAGTCGACATGCAACACTAAGAGGCCTTCGCCGGGCAGGGCCGAGTCCCAGTGACTCTTGCGGCGATTCTCGAGCAGATAGTATTCCCGGGGTTCGTTGTCGTTGTAGATGATGAAGGCACCGCCTCCCTCGCTTAGCGGAAGAAGTGTAGGCACGTCGATATCCTGTTTCAGTTCTACGGCATGAAGCCAGCCCGATTCTATCTTCTCGTAGCTGGTGTATCCGGCCGGAGTGTAGCCCCGACCGTTATAGCCGCCGTAGTCCATCAAGTCCCACGATCCCATCCCGAAGGAACCGTGACCGGCCGTGTCGTACATGTCGGGGAATCCGAGGCAATGGGTGAACTCGTGGCAGGCGGTACCGATTCCGGCAAGCCGCGGACCGAGTTCGAGTTCGTTGCTACAGGCATAGGTGTCAATGGTGACGTGGTCGAGGGTGAGCGTGCTACCGTAGTCGGACGACGAGAGCGTCCATTCGTGCGGCCAGATGGTGTTCGGGAGTCCGCCCGAAGCCTGACCGTAGCCGGCGTAGATGATGTAAACCTGATCTACCTCGCCGTCTTGATCCCAGTCGTAGAGACTGAAGTCGACAGAATCTTGAACGGCCCGACAGGCCTCGGCGGCCATCTCTCCCGGGCGAGTATCGTGATCGCCGTCCTCGGTCTCGGCCCCGTAATAGGCCATGTTGTGAGCCAGGCGCACTGGTCCGACCACGTCGAACGTCAAGTCGAAAGCCTCATTGCTCTGCGCTTTGAAGTAATCGTGTATGCTCCCCCTGGCTCCGTCTTGATGCGTAAATCCCTCTTGATTGGCCATGCGGAAGAAAAGGGCTTTGTCGTGGCCAGCGGCGAAGTGGCGGTCGGAAAACTCGGCGAGGATGATCAGGCCCTTTTTATGCCCTGTGTACGGTGTGCGTTGTGACGTCAGCCGGAGTCGGCGCGCCTCTCTACGGCGATTGTTTTCCTTGGCGCGGGTCTGCGCCTTGGCTCTCGTCGGTTCAGTCAGGAGATGGGCCATGCCGTTGTCGTCGATGGAGAAGCATCTCCCGTCTTCCGACTGCCAATAATGCAGATGCTCGTCGCCTTGCAACTGAAGGCGAATGGAAGTGCCGTCGGTCAGTGTAGCCGTTCGCCATACGCCGCGTTGCGCCGGCATGGCCGGGGCAATGGCTACGCAGAATGAAAACAGGGCGGAGAAGAGAATTCGGTTTTTAGAATGGGTGTTGAGTTTCATTGCGATGGGGGATGTGTTGATGCAGTTCTCACTCAGTTGCATCTCTTCGGGAGGAAGTGCGCCTGGGAGAGAATAGCGTTCGAGCTGTCTGCAAAGGTATGAAAAATGAATTGACAATTGATCATTCACAATTGAGAATTGACCATTCTCTTTTCGGCTGATGACCTCCGAGTGTGCGGGAGGTGACTTCCGAATAGGTGGGAGATGGCCTCCCGCTTGTTGCGCGATGGCTTGCGCTGTTACCGCAGGTTATGGCGGTATGGGTTTTCTCTGTTTGGTGTTGTCGGCTGCAGCCGGTGGATTGGTTGAATGAGAAATGAGTTTCGGCCGCGGCCGAAACTCATTTCTTTGCTCGAATTTGCTTTTCGGTCGTGGCCGAAAGGTCGATGGACATCCTCTGAGTTGGAAGGCAGAGAAATCAAGTATGCTTCCAACTGCTTAGAAGCACACTTTATTCGAACTTCACTGCGCGATAAGGTTCTGTACGCGCTCGTCCGATATAGTTGTAATTACCCATAAACATGGTGGAACCCATAATTCCGAGATAAGGAGCCAGAGGGTAAGGCTTATAACCATTAAGAACGCCCGTTCCGGTGCTTGTCCAATAGGTGGCTTGACTTTCATCCGAACCTGCAGGAAGAGCGAAATATTTCGTCATCTCGGTGGGGGTGGGAATGCCGGTGGATACGGAGAAATTGTTGGCCATGACGCAATGGTCGGTTAGGTTAAAAAATGCTTGCTGGTCCTTGCACGAAGAACTTGGAGGTAGGGTGGTGGGAATCGCTGTGGAACTGGCCCCGTGATCGGCCACTAAGTGGGCCCACTTCTTCAGGCGTATCACGCCTTTATACACTTTGTTGTTGGCTGTCCAAAGTTCTTCCGCATCCCAGTAGGGACCGAAGATGAGATACCAAGCCATTTCAAACTGATTGGGACAGTCGCGACAGGAGTTTTGGGCCACAGCACAGGGACCGTTTTCGGTAAACTCGTCGTTGAACCATCGCAGCGGATCGGTCGTCTTGTTCTGCGGAGCCTTCGCTGGGGTGTAGGGTGGGGTTTGCCCATCGTAATACCACTTTTTGGCATCCCACATGTAGGGCGTCACCTCGCGACTGTAGTCGCGCCCCAGATTGGAGGTGAGGTCGTAGACGGTGTTGGGCAGATAGGTTGCCGAGGCGAAATTTTTGGTTACTGTTCCGGTCATCCCTGTGCCGATGTTGCGCAGATGATACACCACGTTGAGAGCCGTGGTCTGCGGGGCCATCACGATGTAGAGGGCGTTGTCCTCGGGGGTGGCCACGGCGCGCAGGGGCAGCTGGGGTACAGTGAGAGTAATGGTTTTCGAACCGTTGGAGCTGGGAGTCGTAGCCAATCCGGTGGCGGTGAGGGGGAATTTGCCGGCAATGTCTTTGTCGGCCGTGACGGTCACTTTCTCGATGACGAACTGGCGTATCAGGGCGTTTTCGCTTCGGGGCAGCAGGTAGAGATAGGTGGCCTGATGTTCGAGTGCGAAATAAAAGCCGTTGGTCTTTTTCTGTGCCAAAGCATAACCACAGTCGCCCGAAGCCCCGAGGTGAGCCGAGCTGTTGGCAGCGGTCTGCGCTTGGGTGGCCTTGATTTCCACCTCGTCGCCGGAGGTGCTACCCTGTCCGGTGTAATAAACCGGATAGGTAGAGTTGAGGTAAGAGCCCGACAGTTGGAAGCGGGCGTGGTTGGTCTTGCCTGTGATGTTACTCGTGGTACTGGCTACCCGTGTAGTGCCGTTGTCGACCCAAATTTGGTCGCCCGCCTCCCAAAAGAATTTTCCCGGTCCGTTCTGCACATGTTCCATTGTGGTGCGCGTGCCGGCGGTGCTGGTAAAAGTGGTGGTGACTTCTTGCGCGGTGTTTCCGACAGCGTTTCCGGCGGTCTGATTCGTGTCTTCGTTTGCGCAGGCGGCAACGAGAGTGGTCATGGCAAGGGATGAAAGCAAAGTTTTATAGATACGTTTCATTGTTTTTTCCTTTCTTTTTTAATACATGAATTCCAATTCTTCTTTTTCTCCTTCCTCTTCTTCATCCCAAAAGAAGTCTTCCTTGGCGTCGCCCGAGCTTCCGCCCGAACCGGCATTCTTGTGCTGCCCTGTGGCCGACTGCAAGAGGCCTTCCATAGGCAATCCGTAGATGCTGATAGCGGGACAAGTGTATGCCCGCCTCTCTAATTGATTCTTTTTCATATCCTGTTAATTTTATAAGTGATAAATGGTTATTTTTTCTCTCTTCTTTTCTGCCGAGATCTCTTTTTCACTCTCGCCGGAAAACACACGAAAAAGCCTGCAAAGAGATTTGCTGAGAATCCCTTTGCAGGCAATAGTTTCGCTGCGTTTCGCGCGCGTAGGAAAAAGTGAAAAAGTATTACGCTACCAATAGGTGCGCATATTGTGTATGTAAGATAGCCATTTTCTCGCAGACTACCAAAGGAAAGGCGTTAAAAGATGCAGAAAAGTTGGTACCTTTCTGCCCTGCCATTACACCTTTATTATATATACACATACGCTACATCGTTTCCTTTTGTTTCTTCTGTTCTGAAGATCAATCCTTTCTTTGGAGGCATCTGTGCTTCCATCAAGAAAGCGGTGGCAAAGGTAATACAATCTTTCGAAATGGGCAAATATCGCGTTGGAGAATGTAGATGCGAGACTGCGCAAGAGGGGGCAATTCGAGGTTGCCTTTTCCCCTCTCACTTTTTTTTATTACATTTGCAAGTACAATCTTAAATAGAAGAAAAGAATGAAACCAACATTGTTATTGCTCGCCGCCGGCATGGGAAGTCGCTACGGCGGATTGAAGCAGCTCGACGGGCTCGGTCCCAACGGCGAAACCATTATGGACTATTCCATCTACGATGCCATCAAGGCGGGATTCGGCAAAATCGTTTTCGTCATCCGTAAAGATTTCGAGCAAGACTTCCGCGAGAGAATTCTCTCGAAGTATGAGGGGCACATCCCCGCCGAACTTGTGTTTCAAAGCATCGACGCTCTGCCCGCCGGGTTCGAGGTGCCTGAAGGCAGAGAAAAGCCCTGGGGTACGAACCACGCCGTGCTCATGGCCAAAGACGTGGTGAAGGAACCGTTCTGCGTGATCAACTGCGACGACTTCTACAACCGCGACTCGTTTATGGTGATGGGCAGATTTCTCGCTCAGCTTCCCGAGGGATCTCGGAATCGGTATGCGATGGTGGGCTTCCGCGTGGGCAACACGTTGAGCGAGAATGGCACCGTGGCACGTGGCGTTTGTTCGGCCGATGCCGATGGGCATCTCACCACCGTTGTCGAGCGTACCGAAATCATGCGGGTGAACGGGGCTGTGAGCTACAAAGACGAGCAGGGAGCATGGGTGGCTATCGACGACAATACGCCGGTGTCGATGAATATGTGGGGTTTTACACCCGACTACTTCGAATATAGCGAAGAAGGTTTTCGGACGTTCCTCTCCGACCCGAAAAACCTGGCTCATCCCAAGGCCGAGTTCTTCATTCCGCTCATGGTGAACCATCTGGTGAACGAGGGAACGGCAACGGTGCAGGTACTCGACACGACGAGTAAGTGGTTTGGTGTGACCTACTCGGCCGACCGCGAGGGCACCGTGGCAAGGATACAAAGCTTGATTCGAGAGGGCGTTTATCCTGAAAAACTGTTTTAAGTTCAGCGTGCCGGATTCCTGTTAAAGGTTTTCTTCCGGCGAACAACGATAAGAGAAGAGCGCAGCACTCCATTGTTGGGGGCTGCGCTCTTCTCTTGTCGTTTCTCCCAGGGGGAAAGTTCAATGGGGTGCGCGTTCAGACAATCTACCGGGGGAGTTGATTCCTTTGCCGGTTCTAACCATCTACCGGGGGTAAAAACTTATTGGATCAGAACTTTTCTGCCCTCTACAATGTAATAACCCTTGGGTAGAGGCATATGCCGCGGCAGCTTGTGGCCGGAGAGATCGTAGATGGGCGTTTCCTGCGTTTTGCCGTCGAGGAGAGGCGATGGTGCGACGGAGGTGGGGATGCCGTCGATGAGGAGAGGCCGACCCGAGAATTGGGCGGGCAGTGTGAAGTAGGCCCTGAAGGCTCGGATGGACTTGTTGCCGGGGAAGAGGCGCAGTCGACCATCGGAGCCCAGGTAGAGACTGTTGGCGGATGGAGTGACGGGTTGCAGCACTCCGATGAAAGTTGTTTCGGTTGTGGAGCCGTCGATGGGAGAAAGATTCGTTGCGTTGGTGCTGATGAGACGAACGTCGTTGTGGGGGATCACCAGATAAGGCCGACCGGCTTGTATCGTACTGCTTGCCGTGGTGATGAACCGAATGCCCGTCTCGTCGGCTCCGGCGTAGGTAGCCACTTTCGTTCCGAGACCGAAGATGCGCTCCGTCTCCTGGGCCGAAAGCGACACGGGCAGACAGAGTGTGTTGGGAGCGTTGGCTTTCAGGGTGCGATGGATGTTGACGTTCACCTGCGAGGCCGAACCGTAGATGTTCTTCTGGTCGTCGTAGAAGCAGAGGGTGACGTCGCTCTTGGCAATGGGGCAGAGCTGGAGATGGGCGTTGTGAGGAATGACGAGTGCGCAGACTTCGAGTCGGGCTCCATCGTAGACCGATGTGCCCACGGCAAAGCGGTCTACCATCTGCAGAGAGCCGTCGCCCTGGGTGAAGGTCGTGCTTACCCATTCGCAGGGATGCGCTTGCAGATCGGTGGCCGGGACAGGTAGAGGAATCAGCGTCTGCGTACCGATGCGACGGAGTGTTGCATCGGTCACTTCGGTCAGGCAGAGCATGCCTTGCCTATTGGCGATGGTTCCGCAAACGTCTCCGGCGATGAGGTCTTCGCGGGTCAGATCAACCGATGTGGGGAGTTGGAGACAGAAGGCCCCGGTGTCGTCTTGCACGAACGTTTCGTCGTTGTGCCGGAAAAGCACAGTGGCACGGGAGAGTTGCAGGCAGACGGACGTGCCTGAGAGCAATGCTTGCAGGCGGGCGATGGTGTTCACGGTCTGTCGTTCGTTGGGTTTTCCAGGTTCGTCGCCGCTACCGGGTTCAGCATATTCGATGTCAAGGCTTACGAGTGAGAAATACCTACCGGTGGGTGGCAGAAAGGAAAACAGCAAACGGTTGCTCTGTCCTGTCCATAGACCCTTGTTCGCATCCAATGTTCCTGGCTTGGCTTGAAAGAATTCGGCCGTGGGGGCAAGAGCTTTTCCGCCTGTTTGGAAGATGAACGAGAGCCTTTTGATCGGTCGTTCGGCCTCCACCTCGAGCGTGTTGCCCCAATACAGGCGCACGGCGTTGTAATAGGAAGGCACCCGTTTGCCTTCGCCGGAACTGAATCTCAGACTGTAGCCTTTTTGATTGAGGATGGTCACGCTGGCTCCTCGGCGGTAACCTTTCTTTTTCAGACGTGCGTTGAGGTCGAGGGTCTCGGCGTTGGCTGTGAAGAGGTGAACGAAACTCACAGTCAGGAGCAGAAGATAGGTAATCTGTTTCATGGATTCTTTTTCTTTGGTTTTACAATCGCAAAAATAGCGTTTTTCTTTGATTTCCTCCTCCTTTTCCCTTAGAAAGTATGGGGAAAAGGAAGAGGGAAGGAGAGAAGGGAAGGAGAGAAGGGAAGGAGAGAAGGGAAGGAGAGAAGGGAAGGAGAGAAGGGAAGGAGAGAAGGGAAGGAGTTAAAGGAGTTAAAGGAGTGGGAGGAGTGAAGACAAATGTTTTTCTGTTGGAGAATGAACGTCACAGGGGTGTATGATCATTCTTTGTGGTGCATCTTCTTTTTTCTTTTTACATTTCTTTCCTTTCCCTCATGCAATTGATATGGAATAGGCAAATCTTAAGAGTTTGAGATCCCAAAAAGATTTTCGTGCACAAAAGGCCGCCATTTCAGTACCAAAAAAGATTTTTGTGCACAAAAGGCCGCCATTTCAGTACCAAAAAAGATTTTTGTGCACAAAAGGCCGCCATTTCGGTATCAAAAAAGATTTTCATGCACAAAAGGCCGCCATTTCGGCATCAAAAAAGTTTTTCATCCACAAAAGGCCGCCATTTCGGTATCAAAAAAGATTTTTATACACAAAATGCCGCAGTTTGAGGAAGGAATGAAGATGGAGCGAACAATCCTATAAAAGAAAAAAGGTGTATCAGAAATTCTGATACACCTTTGTGCTGCGATCAATCATTGATGAATAGGTCTCCACCCCAAATCAAGAACTTAGGCCTTGTCTGTCAACAGGACCCCATCCTTTCCACGTAGGAAGATGAGACCTCGTCCACTCCATTAGCTTATCTTCGTGTGATCGGGCAGGTGGAACTGGTAGTTGCTATCGCTGGCCAAAGCTTTCTCTACCTTATTGATTTCGATGAAAGTGGTGCCGCCGCCTTCACCGAAGCTACCGCTGAGGTAAGCGATTTTGTCGTCGAGGTGGATGTAGTTCTTCTGTCGCAACATGCGTAGTGCGGCTGTGAAGAGATAGTGTGGCGAGACATGCTCTTTTTGATAGATAGGAATGACGCCATAACTGAGGTTGAGCCAGCGTTGCGTTTTTTCTTTATAGCAGATCGCCAGCACAGGCGTTGCTCCGCGGAAGGAGGCCAGAATGCGAGCCGTTTCGCCGGTTTCGCTGTCGGTGATGATACCGGCGACACCGAGTTTGCGGGTCGATTCGATGGCCGAGTAGGCCAAAAACTCCTTTTGGCTGCATTCGTCTGCGAGCGAGATCTGCAGACCTTTGAGTCTCAGTCGGTCTTTTTCGGCCTGTTCGGCGATAGCGGCCATCGTCTTGACGGCTTCAACGGGATATTTGCCCGATGCCGTTTCGCCGCTGAGCATGAGAGCGTCGGTGCGGTAGTAGATGGCATTGGCGATGTCGGTCACTTCGGCTCGGGTGGGTCGTGGATTGTTGATCATGGTGTGAAGCATCTGCGTAGCCACGATGACGGGTTTCTTTTTGAGGATGCATTTGTGAATCATCTCGCGCTGCAAACCAGGGATGCGCTCGATGGGAACTTCGATGCCTAAGTCGCCGCGGGCAATCATAATACCGTAGGAAGCATCGATAATCTCATCGATATTGTCAACGCCCTCTTGGTTTTCGATTTTGGAAATGATTTTGATGTCGCTTCCATGTTGGTCGAGAATCTTTTGTACGGCTCTCACGTCTTCGGCCGAACGAACGAAAGAATGAGCGATAAAGTCGATGTCTTCCTCAATAGCCAGCACGATGTTGCGATGATCTTTCTCGGTGATGGCGGGCAGATCGATGTGTTCTCCGGGCACGTTGACGCTTTTGTGTGCACCGAGCCGACCGTCGTTCTGCACTTGTGTCACGAGCATGGGGCCGTCTACTTCGAGCACCTTCATGTCGAGTTCTCCGTCGTCGAAGAGGATGTCGTCGCCCACTTTTACGTCGTTGGCGATGTCGATATACGATACGTTGAGCATGTCGTGGGTGGTGTCGACATCGGGTCTACCGAAGATCTTCACGATGTCGCCCGATTTATATTCGATGGGTTCGGCCACATTGGTCGTTCTTATTTCGGGTCCTTTCGTGTCCATCATGATGGCAATGTGTGGCGACACGGCTCGCACGTTTCTGATAATTTCTTTGATGCCTTCTTCAGAGGCATGTGCAGTGTTCATTCGCACTACGTTCATGCCAGCGAAGAAGAGTTTGCGGATAAACTCCTGACTGCAATTGCGGTCGCTGATGGAAGCTACAATTTTTGTTTGTTTCATATCCTGCGATGGGTTTCTTTGGGTGAATGACTCTTTGTTTCTCTGTGCGAAAGGCATCGAACCGTTGTTTTTGTTATCCTCGTTTGTCCTTTCTGCCCTTGCAAAGGTAGTGAAAAAAGAAGAACCCGACCTGGCTTTTCAAAAGATTTCTACATTTCTTTCGGTTGTCATGGCGGATGGAACGAAACAACGTCATTACGTTCGGGCAGAACATTCTGCCTCGACAGCGAGAGGAAAGTGAGCCACATAGCCGCCCTTTTTCCGAGCAAAAGCCATGAGTTGGGCAAAAAGCGAGTTGCGGCTCAGCGTTGGAGCATGGCCCGTGAGCAGCATTTGAGTGCGTGCACGGGTAAGTGCGACGTTGAGTTTACGGTCGATTGTGCGATCGTTTTCTTCAAAGCAATTAGCCGTGAGGAAGTCGAGTTGATAAACGTTTTGCACGGTGAAGGAGTAGATCACCACGTCGCGCTGCGAACCCTGGTAGCGTTCCACCGTGTCGATGGTCACCTCATTCAGTTCGGGAAGCCCCAATCGCTCCACCTCGCGACGAATCATTGCAATCTGATTACGGTAAGGCACGATGACGCCCACGGTGCGATGGGCCTCGAATCGGTCTCCGTAGAAGCGACGGATGCGGGCCAGGAGATGGGCCACGATACAGGCTTCGGCAGGGTTTGCCTTGTCGGAAAGGCCAGGCTTTCTACTGTCTGGCGAAGCGAAGAACAACAATCGGTGGGATTGCAACAGACGGTCGAGCTCATCTTCGGCCTGTAAGTCATAGCCCAGCGACGTGACTTTTTGGTGCGGACAAGGAACAATGTCCAGTCCTTCTTCCGCATAAAACCGCTCGCAAGCAAAGGCAGCCACCTCGGGATGCATTCTGCCCTGGCGCGCAAGAGTGCCTATGAAGCGGGTTCGGCCCTGCTGTTGCTCCCAGCGAATGAGTCGTTGGAAGAGCGAGAGGCGGCAGTCGGTCAGTCCGATGGCCTCGAGCAGCGGATCCTGAACGGCCGCCTGTGCCCCGTTCTGCTGCACTACGGCGGGCAATTGTTTGTAATCGCCAATCAAGACAAACCGCTCAATGGCAGGCCGAGCGCATCCGTCGGCATCTATTTCGCCCTCCTTGGCATTGCGGAAAGGGGCCGATGCGCAGAGCAACCCGATGATATTGGGTTCAAGAATCTGCGAAGCCTCGTCTACCACGGCCAGTGAAAACCGTTTTAAGGTGAAGATATGTGGCCGCGATTGCAGAGTCGATGTCGTGGCCACAAATACCTGTGTCTGCTCGATTCGTTGCCGGATGTGTTCCAGTCGTGGTGTTTCCTCTACCACATTCTCCAAAAGATAAGAACGAAAACGTGGGTCGCAGCTATACTCGCTACCCATTCGGATGAAGGGAATACCTGCCGAAGAGAGCATCTCGCACATCTCATCCACCGCCCGATGGGTGTAAGAGAGCAGCAAGACGGAGGATGATGGCGTGGCAGAAGAGGCCAGTTCTTCTTCTACGATGAAGCGCAGGGCCATTGAAGTCTTGCCGGTTCCGGGCGGACCTACAAGCAGAAAATAGTCTTTTGCCTGCTTCACTTTGAGCAACACCTCGTCGTAGTGCGGGTGATAGCTACGTGTGAGCCGGGCTGAAGCCTCCCATCGCGGTTCGCGCTGTGAGAGAAGCAATGCTCTGCGTCCTTGTGGAGCCGTGGCAAAGGTGTGCAAAGCCTTGATAGCAGCAGTGTGACCGATGTCGCTTGCGCTGTGTTCTACGACGAAAAGACTCTCTTGTGGCAGGATGTCGGCGTTTTGCAGACCATCGTTCAGATGCACGGTGAGCCGGTCTGTACTCAAGTCTGCCAGTACGCCTTTGAAGAGAATGCTGGCTCGTACATCCGGTTCAGCCCCTTCTCGACAGGCATAAAGATACACCATATCGCCGCGACGGAAGTTGGGCAGAAAGTCTTCGCCCTGTTCGGGGATAGAAAATGTAAGTAAGTCGAATCCGTTATAGGCCCTACTGGAAGCCATTTTCTCGAGCCGAAGCCCTGTAAAGATGTTGCCCGTTTCCCGTTTTTCGGCCAGCGGCATGTTCCAAAGGTCGGCTCCGCAGCCCCCTTTCCCTTCTATATGTCCCACTTTTGATAGCAGCTGCTCGCGATAAACGAAAGTCATCATTCGGCAAAAATACGCCTCCTCGAGTGGTGAAAGGCGATGGAGAGGGCGTGTCACGACATCGATTTGCGGGTAAAGATAACGGTGAAAGAAAGGAGTGTCAAGAGCCTTCTCGTTGAGAGTCTCGGGTGAAAGCAGAGGGAGAGTCTGTTTGAATCCTCGCCGGGCAAAGGCAAACTCTTGCGCCACGATGCGGTTGCGTAGGTGCAGTGCCTCGTGAAAGAGCCGTTGCAGATAGCTCACCACCACCAGTCCGCCGGGCAAAGGATATTTGGAGTAAAGCAGACGGATGTCTACCTGCCGATTAGACAGGTGAAAATTGTGTTGCAACACCCCGTAGTAGAGCAGCAATTGCACATAGTGATCCTCTTTTTGAAAACTGCCATAAGCGTTCGGCTGGTTGCGCAGAATGTTGTAGTTGGCTCCCGATTTCTGTTCGATCAGGAGGCGGAAGTCGGTTGTCATCAGGTCGACACGGCCCTGCAAACCCAATGCTTCGCACACGAACGACGGCTCGAGAATGGCCTTTTCTCGCGCGTAAATGCCCTCATCGCCGCCGAAGAGCTCGTCTACAATCTGTCCGATGTTTCGCGCCTGTTTAATGGCCACCTCTTTGAAAGGCTCCTTGGCATTGAGGTCGGGACAGGTGCAGAAAGCCAGAGCATGCTCTTTAAAGGTGTTGACGAGGGTGGTTCGCCAGTCATACACCCCCTTGTTGTTCACCACATCGTCGAGAGCCGCCCCGGCAAAACCACCAATGAGAATCGCTTGCGAGTTGACTTGAGGAGCCATTCGGTTCACGGTGTAGGCCAAAGGATGGTGTCCGTAGTCGGTGAAACATCGTGCAATGGCACTGATGTCCACTAAGAAGTCAGGTTCCACGACCACCAGTTGCGGCACGATGAGGCCTTGATTCTCGGTGCAGTCGAGCAGATTGAGTTGCATTCCCTCCACGGTCAATCTGCGCAGATAGGCCCATTCGGGGGCCGAACAGTCTACTCTCGTTTCTCGTCCGTCGTTGTTGCCCTCTCTTTCCACAAGCAACACGTCGTCCTCCCAGCCTCTGACGATGCAGCGAAGGTAACGATAGTCGATGTGGCTGAGCTTCTCGGCGGGCTTGTTCAGTGTCGGAATGCGCCCCACCAACACCGAAGGCACATCTACAGAGAATACGGCCGAGATGAAAAGACACAACGCACGGCAGTGATAAAGCACGTCCTCGGCCGAGATAAGGTCGGCTCGATTGCTGTCGCGGCGCATCTTTTGGATGGCCACCACATCGCGCACGGCCATACGATGTCGCTTACAGAGAAAGTCTACCTGTGAAAACAAGTTGCCAAAGGCCTGCCTACTCTCGCGCAAACCGCCCGCACAGGTCAGCACCAATGTGTCGTGCAGTAGTCGGTTCACTGTTTGCGGAGCCTCGTCCAGGGCCGCAATCACCGCTTCCACTCGGCGAAACAGCTCGTCGGGGGTGAGGTAAGAAGAGATTATAGAGTTCATTTCTTTCTGTATATGAATGGTCGGGAGCCGGCCTTTGCACCCTATTGGGAGAAAGTTCTCCTCTGTTTGATGGTCTCTTCGGGAAGCCTTTTGTACAGGGACATTTCGAGAGGGGCTTGCAAAAGCTTAGCTTTTACTCTTTATTTTCTTAGCTTTCAGCTTGCAAAAGCTAAGCTTTCGCATGGCGTTTTCTTAGCTTTTACAACCCACACTCTTTTCTGCCGACTCCTTACTCCCCTCGGTGGTGGAAATCGAAGACCGAATTTCGTCGTCTACTTCCTGATTCTACTTGTTTATCAGACATAGAGAATAGTTTCCGACCGTCCGTCCATCGAGATTATTTATATTATGCAAAATTACCCATTTTATTTTTGTTATCTCTCGCATTTACCTTATATTTGCAGCAATATGGCAAAGCAACAGTCTGCAATCAGAGAAAGAGAGCGTACCGACCTGCGCGAGCCGCGGCGATACAAAGTATGGATACACAACGACGATGTGACCACAATGGATTTCGTTGTGATGTTGCTGAGAAACGTTTTCTTCAAATCGCCCGACGAGGCAGAAGAACTGATGCTCGCCGTTCACGAACATAATAAAGCCGTGGTGGGCATCTATAGCTATGATATAGCTGTGTCTAAGGTAGAAAAAGCCACGGCCATGGCAAGAGAAGAGGGCTTTCCGCTACGGCTGACTTGCCAACCGGGATAACAAAAATGACACAAGATTACAATTCGGCAGAAACCAATAAGGCTTTTGATGCTGCACTTGGCTATTGCCTGCACTATCGAAACGAGTTCGTTACGCCCGAGCATCTGTTGCTGGCGTTGACCGATCAGAACAACTTTTGCCAAACTTTTGCCAAGTTAGGCGGTGATGCTGACGTGTTGCGCCAACAGGTTTTCGGGGCTGTAAAGAGCATGGAACGGGTGCCGGACGATGTGCCTTACGATCCGCAACCCTCGAAAATGTTCCACGACATCGTGACCGAGGCGGAGAAATGCGCTAAAGATTTGGGTTCAGACCGTTTGCAAGTGGGTCACATCACCGGCATTCTCGCTAAGCAAGAAAAATTGGATGCGGCTTACTTTTTGAGGCGGCAGTTGGGCGAAAAAACGGTGCACTTTCTCGTCAAACTGTCCGATGTCTATAAATATAAGAGTACGCTCACCAGCATTTTCGACGACGACGAGCAGCAGGAAGACTGGAGAGACCTGGTGACCTGCGTGAGCGAGACCTGGAAAAACCACAATCCGCTGATCGGAAGGGAGACCGAACTGGAGCGCACCATTCAGGTGTTGTGCCGCAAGGAGAAAAACAATCCGCTGCATGTGGGTGAACCCGGCGTTGGAAAAACGTCGTTGGTGTATGGCTTAGCGGCACGTATTGCCTGCGGAGAGGTGCCGGTCCGCCTGGTGGGATGCCGCATCTATGAGATGGATATGGGGGCGATGATAGCCGGAACTCAATATCGAGGCGAACTCGAAGGGCGCATCAAACAGGTGATGGAGGGCGTGCAAGGAGAGGGAAAGGCAATTATCTACATCGACGAAATACATAATTTGGTGGGCGCAGGACGAACGGGCGAAAGCTCGATGGACGTCTCGAATATGCTCAAGCCCTATCTCGAACGAGGCGATGTGCGCTTCATCGGGTCGACTACCTATGCCGAATACAATCGCTATTTTGCCAAAAGCGCGGGTGTGGTGAGGCGGTTTCAACAGATAGACATCGGCGAACCCAGCGTGGAAGAGGCTATCGGTATCTTAAAGGGGTTGCAAAAGAAGTATGAATCGTTTCACCATGTGCGCTATACGCCTGAGGCCATCGACTATGCTGTGCGTGCCAGTGCGAAGTTTATCAATGATCGGTTCCTGCCCGACAAAGCTATCGACCTGATAGATGAGGCTGGTGCTTTCCGCGAACTGCATCCCTTGGAAGGTCATGAGCAGGAGGTGGATAAACAACTCGTGGCCGACGTGCTGGCCAAAGTATGCAAAGTGCAGGCCGCAGCCATGAAAGAAGAGGGCAACGAGGCCTTGGCCACACTGCAAAGTCGTATCAAGGAAAAGGTGTTTGGACAGGACGAAGCGGTGCAACAGGTGGTGAGAGCTGTGCAGATGGCAAAAGCGGGACTCACGGAAGAGAACAAACCGCTGGCCTCGCTCTTGTTTGTCGGACCCACAGGGGTGGGCAAAACTGAGGTGGCACGCGTGCTGGCGCAAGAACTGGGCATCGAATTGGTGCGCTTCGACATGAGCGAATACACCGAGAAACATGCCGTGGCAAAACTCATCGGAGCACCTGCGGGCTATGTGGGATATGAAGATGGCGGGTTGTTGACCGATGCCATACGCAAGAGTCCCAATTGTATTCTGCTCTTAGACGAGATCGAAAAGGCGCATACCGACATCTATAACATTCTGCTTCAGGTGATGGATTATGCTCGGTTGACCGATAATAAGGGACGGAAAGCCGACTTCCGCAATGTGGTTCTCATCCTCACGAGCAATGCCGGGGCACAATATGCCGCACAGGCCAGCGTGGGTTTCAATGGCAATATCTCGCGCGGCGAGGCGATGTTGGCACAGGTCAAGAAGACATTCAAGCCCGAATTCATCAATCGTCTTTCGGCCATGGTGGTGTTCCACGATATGAGTAGGGCCATGGCACAACTCATCCTACAGAAGAAACTCGCTGCCCTGCATGCCCAATTGGCGGCAAGACAGGTGCAGCTCACTCTTACCGCAGAGGCAGAAAAGCATTTGCTCTCCCTTGGTTTTACGGCGCAGAGCGGCGCACGAGAGATGGATCGCGTCATCGCTTCTCAACTCAAACCTCTGCTTACACGCGAAATGTTGTTCGGGAAACTTAAGAATGGCGGACGGGCAGAGGTGAGCAAGGCTCCGAACAGTCCTGATGAAGAGGGCGATGCCAACTCTTCGGAGTTGGTGTTGGAGGTGCTTCCCCGTCTTTCTACAGACGTTTCTCCACAGAATGGCAGAGAGAGGCTTTAATCGTTCCTCATGGTTTTCTCTCTTTCTTCCGATCTCGCATTCCCCGATCCTCACTTAGGAGAACCCGACGGACTGCTGGCCGTTGGCGGAGATCTCTCTGTCGACCGATTGTTGTTGGGCTATAGCTGGGGCATCTTTCCGTGGTATTCTTTTCGTTATAGCGGAGAAATACATTGGTATTGCCCCATGCAGCGATTTGTTATTTTCCCGAAAGAGATTCATGTGTCGCATTCGATGCGCGCGTTGATAAACAAAGGCACCTATCGCATCAGCTTTAACGAAGACTTCGACGGGGTCATTAAACACTGTAGTCGGCTGCGCATCAAAGAAGAAGGGGCTTGGCTGGGCGTGGATATGGTGAAAGCCTATTGCAAAATGTATGAACAGGGCTTTGCTGCCAGCGTAGAAGTGTGGCGGGAAGATAGACTCGTAGGCGGCCTTTATGGGGTGACCATCGGACGATGCTTTTTCGGCGAGAGCATGTTTTCGCTCGTGCCGAGTGCCAGTAAGTTGGCTCTTATCCATCTGGCACACTTCTTTCGCGACAACGGAGGTACCCTTATCGACTGCCAGTTTGAAACGCCACACCTGCGAACCATGGGCGGGCGATACATTGCTTACGACGACTATCTGAAAATCATACAACAAAAAGACGAATGAACAACGAAGAACTGATGCGCAGAGCCATCGCCCTGAGTGAGGCAAGTGTGCTGAAAGGTGGCGGTCCTTTTGGGGCTGTGGTTGCTAAAAACGGAGAAATCATAGCCGAAGCATCCAATAGCGTGACCATTGACCACGACCCAACGGCACATGCCGAGGTGAATGCGATCCGGCAAGCAGCCCGAGAGTTGGGTACGTTCGATCTCTCGGGCTGTGATATTTACACCTCGTGCGAACCCTGTCCGATGTGTCTTGGGGCCATTTATTGGGCACATCTCGACACCATCTACTATGCTAATAACCGCAAAGATGCAGCAAGAATAGGTTTTGACGACGATTTGATCTATCGCGAAATGCCGCTCCAACCTGCTCAAAGGCAAAGGCGGATGTTGCAGCTTTTGCCTGAAGAGGCACGCAAAGCTTTCGATATGTGGGAGCAAAACGAAGAGAAAACAGCCTATTGAGACGATAGCTATAAAATGGTAAATGCGCCACACTTCACAGTGTAGCGCATTTCATCTCAATAGGTATTAGCTCTTTTAAGGCAAAAAGATTGTATTCAGGATAACGATTGCAAAGTTAGGGTATCAAAATCAAGCGTACAAACTTTTTTATATGTTAAAGAACATGTTTTGCAGGTATTCTCTAAAAAATGTACTTCATGAAGTGGGGATTTTGATATTCTATGCCTTTGTCGTATCTTTGCAGCTTGATAGATAAGTACGTACATTATTATATATAGTATGACAGTAAAAGTAGAAAACACAAACGAGGAGAAGAAAAATCTGAGTTTTGTAGAACAAATCATTGAACAAGACTTGGCTGAAGGTAAAAACGGCGGGCGAATCCAAACGCGATTCCCACCGGAACCGAATGGCTATCTGCATATTGGGCACGCAAAAGCTATCTGCATGGACTTCGGAGCGGCAGAAAAATACAAGGGTGTGTGCAACCTTCGTTTCGATGATACCAACCCGAGCAAAGAAAAAGATGAATATGTGGAAAATATTCTCAACGATATTCAGTGGTTGGGCTTTAAATGGGGCAACATCTATTATGCTTCAGAATATTTTCAAAAGCTGTGGGATTTTGCGGTATGGATGATTCGTCGCGGCGATGCTTACATCGATGAGCAAACCAGCGAGCAAATTGCAGAGCAGAAAGGAACCCCAACGGTGCCGGGAACGGCCTCGCCTTACAGGGACAGACCTGTGGAAGAGAATCTCGCACTGTTTGAAAAGATGAATCAACCGGAGACACCCGAAGGGGCCATGGTGTTGCGAGCCAAACTCGATATGGCCAATCCCAATATGCACTTCCGCGACCCTATTATGTATCGCATTATCCATACGCCGCACCACAGAACGGGAACGATGTGGCATGCTTACCCTATGTATGACTTTGCACATGGACAGAGCGATTATTTCGAAGGAGTTACGCACTCTATCTGTACGCTTGAATTTGTGCCCCATCGCCCGCTTTACGATAAATTCGTCGACTTCCTTAAAGAGATGAATGGCGAAACGGAGAATATTCATGACTTTCGCCCAAGGCAGATCGAGTTCAACCGCCTAAATCTTACTTACACTGTGATGAGCAAACGCAAGTTGCACACACTTGTAGACGAAGGTCTGGTGGCCGGATGGGACGACCCTCGCATGCCTACTTTGTGCGGAATGCGTCGGCGAGGCTATTCGCCCGAGAGTATTCGCGGGTTTATTCGCTCCATCGGTTATACCAAATTCGATGCACTCAACGACATGGCGTTACTCGAAGCCTCTGTTCGCGAAGATCTTAATAAACGAGCCTGCCGCGTATCGGCTGTGGTGAACCCCGTGAAACTGGTCATCACCAATTATCCCGAAGGGAAAACCGAGGAGATGTTGTCGGTGAATAATCCGGAGAATGAAGCCGATGGAACTCATACCATCACCTTCTCACGCAACCTTTGGATGGAACGCGAAGATTTTATGGAGGATGCTCCGAAGAAGTTTTTCCGCATGACGCCGGGACAAGAGGTGCGTCTGAAAAACGCTTATATCGTGAAATGTACGGGTTGTACGAAGGATGCGAACGGAAATGTGGTTGAAGTTCAGGCGGAATACGACCCCAATAGCAAGAGTGGAATGGAGGGTGCCAACCGCAAGGTGAAAGGTACGCTGCATTGGTTGTCGGCCGATCATTGCACACAGGCTCAGGTACGTGTGTACGACCGACTGTTTTGTGTGGAGAATCCGTCGGCAGACGATCGCGATTTTCGTGAGCTTCTCAACAACAACTCGATGCAGGTGCTCACCAATTGTTATGTCGAGAATTTTGCAGCCGATAAGAAACCGGGCGAGTATTTACAATTCCAACGCATCGGATACTTTATGGCCGACCCCGATTCTACACCCGAGCATCCTGTGTTCAACAAGACGGTGGGCTTAAAAGATACGTGGGCGAAACAAAATAAATAGACAGACTCCTTAATGATAGATGAGAGGGCGGGCATCGTCTGCCTTTCTCCTATGTTTCAATCTCACAGGGAAGGTGTGCCCCGTAGCTGGAGGATTCGCCGAAAAAAACGATAGATTTCAGATGATGGATGATGGTTATTTCAGCAGTGAGGAGTTTCTCGAGAAACTCAAACTGTATGAAGAAGCACAGAAAGAAGGACGCAACGTATTTATCGAACCCGACTTCCTGGCAGATATTGCCGAATATTATCATGATAAAGGAAGGCTCGAAGAGGCCATCAAGGCTGCTGAAATAGGAGTGGAGATGTTTCCTGGAGCAGTTTCTCCGCTTATTTTTATGGCAAGAATAGAGTTGTTCGAACGCGAGAATCCCGAAAAGGCACGATGGTATGCCGAACAGGTGGAGGAGAAAGACGACCCCGACTATACTTATCTGATGGCCGAAATCTTGATTTTTGAGGAGAAAGACGAAGAGGCTGAGGCTTATCTGCATAATCTTTACGAAGACTTGGACGAGGATGAGCGGGAGGACTTTGTGTTGGATGTTGCCAATATTTATGCTGAATACAATATGATGGATGTGGCTCAGCAGTGGCTTTCGTTGGCAAATGATCATGAGTCTACCGACTATCAGGAACTGAAAGGACGTATTGCTGTGGGACAAGGCAAATACGAACAGGGAGAACAGATTTATAAAAATCTTGTAGACAAGGAGCCTTTCTCTACACCTTATTGGAATCAACTAGCCTCTTCGCAGTTTATGCGCAACCGAATCCCCGAATCGATAGAGAGCAGCGAGTTTTCAATTGCCATCAATCCCGATGACGAAGAGGCCGTGCTCAATAAGGCCAACGGTATGTATAGTCTGGGGAATTATGAGGAGGCACTTACTTATTACCGCCGATTCAAAGAATTGCATAGCCAGGATGAGTCGGGTGATATTCTCATCGGAAGCACGCTTCTCTGCTTGGGAAGAGCCGAAGAGGCACTCGAGCAACTGCAAAAGGCAGAGAAAAAAGCAGCTCCCGACTCGGAGAATCTGCCCGAGATTTACAAAGAAATGGCTTTTGCGCTGTCTAAACTCGAGCGTCCTGAAGAGGCTATAGAATATATCGACAAGATTATCGCCACGGGAAAGGCAGACGAGAACGAGATGATTGTTTTCAAAGGGCACATCATGCTCATGAGTATGCGTATTGTAGAGGCACAGCTCTACTTTATGGATGCTGTACAGCGTGCCAATTTTTCTTCCTCGATATATGCTCGTATCTGTGCTTCCATTTATGACACGGGCATCTATTCCTTGGCTTACAAGATGTATACGATTCTTTTCAATTCGGTGGATAAGAATTGGCCTGAGGGCCATGCGCAGATGGCCAGGTGCTGCCATGAGTTAGAAAAGGAAGACGAGTTTCTGGAACACTTGCAAACGGCCTGCGAAGTGAATCCTGCTGAAGCGCGATTCGTGTTGGCCGAACTCTTTCCGAAGGACATGAATCCGGAGGAATATTATCATTATTATATCACTCAGAAAGGAAAAAGAAAATGAGTTGGTTATTACCCCTCTTAAATAACTTGAATTATTGGACGGTTTTTCTATTGATGTTCATCGAAGGTTCGGTGATTCCCGCCCCATCGGAACTCATCGTTCCCCCGGCAGCTTATCGTGCTGCTGCCGGCGAATTGAACTTCTTTCTCGTTGTTGTCATTGCTACGGCCGGAGCCGTTCTCGGTTCGACGGCCAATTATATGGCAGCTTACTATTTGGGACGCCCCATGATTTATCGCTTTGCCAATAGTCGGATAGGGCATCTTTGCCTCATCAATCAGGAGAAGATCGAGAAGGGCGAGAAATACTTTTACGACCACGGCGTTGTTGCTACGCTAACGGGACGTTTGCTTCCCGGCATTCGGCAGATCATTTCTATCCCCGCCGGACTTTCGAAAATGAAGTTCTGGAAGTTTATCCTCTACACTTCTATCGGTGCAGGGCTTTGGAATTGCGTGCTTGCCACGTTGGGTTGGTATCTCCACTCATTTGTTCCACTTGAAGAACTCAACGATAAGATTGAAGAATACAATAGCCAAATTCAACTCGTTGTCATCGTAGCACTTGCGCTTGTGGCTTTTGGAGTGGCTCTGTGGTGGTATTTGAAGAAACAAAAGACGGGGAAGCAAGCTGAATGAGAATAGACATTATCACTGTATTGCCCGAAATGATTGAGGGCTTTTGTCACGAATCGATCTTGGCTCGGGCTCAGAAGAAAGGGTTGGCAGAGATACATTTGCACAATCTGCGTGACTATTCTACCGACAAGTGGCGGCGTGTGGACGATTATCCTTACGGCGGATTTGCCGGAATGGTGATGCAGTGCGAACCCATCGACCGATGCATTGCTGCGCTGAAAGCCGAACGCGAGTATGACGAAGTGATTTTTACGTCGCCCGACGGAGAGCGTTTCGATCAGCATGTGGCCAACGATCTTTCGCTCAAAGGCAACCTCATCTTTCTTTGCGGACATTATAAGGGCATCGATCAGCGTGTGCGCGATCATCTCATCACCCGTGAAATTTCCATCGGTGATTATGTGCTCACTGGCGGAGAACTGGCTGCTGCTGTGATGGCTGATGCCATTGTGCGACTGGTGCCTGGTGTTATCGGCGACGAGCAGAGTGCCTTTTCCGATTGTTTTCAAGACGATATGCTGGCTGCGCCCATCTATACGCGTCCGGCCGATTATAAGGGTTGGCGAGTTCCCGACATCCTTCTCAGTGGGAACGAAGCCAAGATCAAGGCCTGGGAGATGGATCAGGCTTTGGAGCGGACCCGTCGCTTGCGTCCTGATTTGCTTGGCGAGTGAGGAACATTGTCCACGAAAGTGCCCCCAAGAAGCGTGTTGAACGTCTCGCTTTTTGGGGGCATTTCTTTTTTCGGAGAGGCGGTGTTATTTCAGCCGTTCGATGGCAGGAATTTCGATTTTGCCTCTTGAGAGGCGAATGAGCCCATCGGTTTGCAATGTATGGAGAGCGCGGGAGATGTCGAGTCGACTGTCGTTGAGTTCTCGAGCAAGCTGTGTCATTTTGATGCTGACGAGTTTCATGCCGGCCGGATGTAGGCAGTGGTGCAGGAAGAACTGGGCGATGCGCGACTTCAGATTGTCGGAACTGTGGTGCCAGGGCAGTCTACCCATCTTCTGTGCCTGTGTGGAAAGGATGTTGAGAAGGTTGAGTTTGAAGATGAAGAAATCGTCGGAGAGCCGGATGGTTTCGGTTTTGCTCAGTGTGATGAGTCGGCATTCGCTTTGGGCCATGAAGGTGTGGGTGAAGCGTGGAGTGAGCCCGAAGAGGCATTCGGGTTGTAGGATGAGGGGTGCGTGAAGGGTCTCAATGAAAGTATAGCTATGGTCGTCGGCGTAGCTTTCCACCTGTGTTATGCCATCGAGCAAGAGGTGTAGGTGTTGGCATTCCTGACCATCCCGTGCGATGGGTGTTCCAGGTTTGAGGGTGATGAAGTTGAAGCGTGTTTGTCCGACGACAGCTTCGAGGTCTGTCCGGCTCATGCCCTGGAAGAGAGGAAGCTGAAGGAGTTGATCGGAGAAGGGGAGTTGTCGAATCATTTTTGTATTCTCTGTTCCAGAGTGGGGGAGACCCAAATGGCGTTCCTACCTTTTACGTCGGAATAGATGAGATAGGCCGAGAGTTCGGGATGGGCTTTGAGCACTTGTCGGGCTCCTTGCAGTCCCATGACCATGAAGGCGGTGGCATAGGCATCGGCCGTTGCGCAGTTGGGAGCCACGACGGTGGCCGAGAGGATGTTGTGTTGTACAGGGTAACCGGTACGGGGATGGATGGTATGGGCATACTTCCGACCGTTGCGGTAGTAGAACTTGCGGTAGTTGCCGCTGGTGGCCATGGCGCAATTGGTGAGGCGGAGGACGGTTTGGAGTTCTTGCTGAATGGAGAGCGAGTCGTCGGTGGGTTTGGCAACGCCTACTCGCCAGGGTTGTTGTTGCTCGTTGAGTCCGGCGACGACGATTTCTCCACCAATCTCCACCATCAGATTTCTCACGCCGTGTTTCTTGAGCAGTCGGGCCACAACATCGCTGCCGTAGCCTTTGGCAATGGCACTGCAATCAAGCATGGTGTGTGGATTTTGTTTGCGGAGGCAACGACCCAGGAGCTGCACTTTCTCATACCCGACGGTTGGTAGCAGACTGTCGATCGTAGGCTTCGTGGGCATCGTTCCGTTTTTAAAACCGAATCCCCAGGCGTTCACCAGTGGGGCCACGGTGATGTCGAAGGCTCCGTGGGTTTCGCCCGAGATGCGTTCTGCCAGGCGAAACACTTCGGCGAATCTGTCGTCTACTTCTGTTGTCTCGTTTCGGTTGATGCGCGAGATGACTGAGTGGGGATTGAAGGTAGAGAGTGAAGCATCCACCTCGTTCAGGACGCGACGGATGTCTGCATGCAGATTGTCGGGGCTTTGGTAACGGATGTGATAGGTGGTGCCGAAGATGGTTCCGCTGTGATGCTGATAGGGCTCTGTTCGTTGCTGACGGGCAATATATAGAGTTCCGGCAATGAGAAACAGAAGGAGGGAGATCTGCCAGAGCAGACGGCGAGATGGGAAAGATTTCATTTGAATCATTGATTATTAATAATGGAGAGCAGGGAGGCTCTGAACTTTTCAGAAAGCTTCCCTGGGTGCCAGCGACGTTTCTGAACATTTCAGAAGGCTTCCCTGGGTGCCAGCGACGTTTCTGAACATTTCAGAAGGCTTCCCTGGGTGCCAGCGACGTTTCTGAACATTTCAGAAGGCTTCCCTGGGTGCCAGCGACGTTTCTGAACATTTCAGAAGGCTTCCCTGGGTGCCAGCGGCGTTTCTGAACATTTCAGAAGGCCTCCCTGGGTGCCAGCGGCGTTTCTGAACATTTCAGAAGGCTTCCCTGGGTGCCAGCGACGTTTCTGAACATTTCAGAAGGCCTCCCTGGGTGCCAGCGACGTTTCTGAACATTTCAGAAAGCTTCCCTGGGTGCCAGCGGTGGTTCTGAACATTTCAGAAGACTTCCCTGGGTGCCAGCAGTGGTTCTGCCATGTGCAGAAAGAGACTTTAGAAGTTGAGTATGAGGTTAAAAGTGGCTCCGAGGCGGGAGGTGCCGCTCTTGCCGTAGCCGGGAACATACCAAACGTTGCCGGCCGGTCCGTCGCGGTGGGTGATGCGGCGGCGATAGCGGGCCGACCAGCCCAGGTGCACGGGACCCCAGATTTTGGCGTCGACGGCGAAGAGGAGCTCCATCCAATGGCAGTGGGCCGTGGCGGCGGCTATCGACACGGGCGAGGGATCTTGCCAAACGGGGTCGGAGTGGAGCGGGTTTGTCACGTCGTATCGAAAATGAGTGAAGGCGTAGCGCAGACCCACGTAGGTGCGGTAGATGTCGTGCCGATTGCGCAGGATGTTGAAGTCGATGCCGAGGCGAAAGTAGGGCGCGGCCGTTTTGTAGGCCACGTGTGTCACGGGGTCGTCGTCGTGGCGGGCCGAGCCGTAGCCCAGTTCGAAGATGGGGAAATAACGGTCGCGCAGGTTCACTCGTAGGCCGGCTTCGTATTGTCCGTAGTCGCTTAGGGTACGCTGAAGGGCTCCGGCCAGATCGGCCATGAGTTGCAGTCCGCGGAAAGTGCGCAGTGTGTCTTTGACTTCGGGGGCTCGACGGGCAGACTGGGCTTCGGCCGAGAACGGAGCCAGGAGTAACAACAGACTAATGACCGCTCTTGAAACGAATGTGGAAATGGGGCTGTGATGCATCGTAGGTTACGCTTGGGTGGATGAGCACGACGGTGTCGATGGCGTGGTGGGTGCTGCTGATGGCGGTGATGGTGTGGAAGTAGGACAAGGCGCAATCTACCGATTCGAAGTGGGCCTCGTTGGTTTTCTTCACGCGCAGCGTGTCGCGCAGGGTGTGGTTCAGGGTGTCGCGCAGTTCGAAAACGAGCACGTCTACGTCCCGCACATGGCTCATGGGCAGGGCGAGACTGTCGGTCTTTACGCTTTTGTTGAGCAGGATGGTGTCTTGTCCGTCGGCACGGGTCGTGAGGACGGTGAGTGTGTCGGTGAGCGTGTCGGGACGCAACGCATCGCTGGCCTTGCGTAGAACGTAGATGCTGCGGACGGTGTTGTTCAGCGGGCAGTCTATCGAGGAGCAGGCCGCCAGAAAAAGTCCGGCGGCGAGAGCGAGAATTAGGCTTCGCATCGTATGTCCTCCTCGATTTGATAATCGTTCCGGGTTTGTGAGGAGCGGCTGATTAAGTCGCCCAGGAATCCGGCCAGAAACAGTTGCGTGCCGATGATCATCATCGTGAGCGAGATGTAGAAATAGGGCGAACTGGTGATGAGCCGCTGCGGAATGCCCTGCATCAGGCAATAGAGCTTGTCGGCCCCTAAGAGGCAGGTGGCGACGAAGCCGATGAGAAACATGAGCGTGCCCAGAAGTCCGAAGACGTGCATGGGCTTTTTGCCGAAATTGCTCAGAAACCAAAGTGTGATGAGGTCGAGATAGCCGTTGAAAAATCGATTCAGTCCGAACTTCGAACTGCCGTACTTGCGGGCTTGGTGCTGCACCACCTTCTCGCCAATCCGGGTGAAACCGGCGTTTTTGGCCAGATAGGGAATGTAGCGATGCATCTCGCCGTAGACTTCGATGTTCTTGACCACGTCGTGGCGGTAGGCTTTCAGTCCGCAGTTGAAGTCGTGCAGGTTTCGGATACCGCTGATTTTTCGTGCCGTGGCGTTGAAGAGTTTGGTAGGGAGAGTTTTCGAGAGCGGGTCGTAGCGTTTTTGTTTGTAGCCCGAGACGAGGTCGTAGTCCTCTTCCACGATCATTCGGCGCAGTTCGGGAATCTCGTCGGGCGAGTCTTGCAGGTCGGCATCCATCGTGATGACGACGTCGCCCTGCGCGGCTTTGAAGCCGCAATACAGCGCGGGACTCTTGCCGTAGTTGCGGCGGAACTTGATGGCTCTCACGACGTCTGCCTTTCTACCGATTTCCTGAATCACTTGCCAGGAACGGTCGGTCGAACCGTCGTCGACGAAAATCACTTCGAACGAGAAGCCATTGGCCTCCATCACGCGGTCGATCCAGTCGTAGAGCTCGGGCAACGATTCTTCTTCGTTATACAAAGGAATGATGACGGATATATCCATTTTCTTTTTTTGTTTTCTTAGCTCCCTCAGTCAAGGGGTAGCCGTATGTTTCGTTTTCTTCATTGGCTGCAAAATTACAGATTTTCCCGCAGACTTGGGTCATCGGCAATTGATAATTCGGTCTCCGCGGCCGTTCCCCGCGGCGGGGAATTCTTCCCTGGGTGCCAGCGGTCGTTCCCCTAAGTAGGAACAGATGCCGAAGTGCTTTCTCGCACCCCGGCATCTTCTGGATTCCTTTTTTTGCTGGGAGAATGGAGGATTAGCGCGTAATGACACCGAGTTCCCGGCCCACTTTGACAAAGGCCTCGATACATTGATCTAATTGCGCGCGCGTATGACCGGCCGAAATTTGTACGCGGATGCGTGCCTGTTCTTTCGGAACTACGGGGTAATAGAAGCCCGTAACATAGATGCCCTCTTCGAGCATGCGCGCCGCATACACCTGGGAGAGCTTGGCATCATAGAGCATCACGGCGCATATCGCGCTCTGCGTGGGCTTGATGTCGAAGCCGGAGGAGAGCATCCGCTCGCGGAAGTAGGTCACG
The DNA here is from genome assembly GCF_018127805.1 of Prevotella sp. oral taxon 475. NCBI lineage: Bacteria > Pseudomonadati > Bacteroidota > Bacteroidia > Bacteroidales > Prevotellaceae > Prevotella > Prevotella sp. oral taxon 475. The sequence goes on along the minus strand of NZ_CP072334.1, from coordinate 1,761,147 downwards.
TTTTCCGTCAATCGGTCGTGTAGCTCGTTGCTTTCGCCGAGCATCTTAAACACTTCCAGACTCGCACCAATGATGCACGGGGCCAGTGAGTTGGAGAAGAGATAGGGACGGCTCCGCTGACGCAACATGTCGATGATTTCCTGTCGACCGGTAGTGAATCCACCCAGTGCGCCGCCAAAGGCTTTGCCCAGTGTTCCGGTGTAGATGTCCACCCGTCCGTAGGTTCCGCAAAGCTCGCTCACGCCGTGGCCCGTTGCGCCCACAACGCCTGCCGAGTGCGACTCGTCGACCATCACCAGCGCATCATACTGTTCGGCCAGATCGCAAATTCGATCTATCGGAGCCACATTTCCGTCCATCGAGAAGACACCATCCGTAACAATGATGCGGAACCGCTGAGCCTGCGCCTCCTGAAGGCAACGTTCGAGGTCGGCCATGTCTGCATTCTGATAGCGATAACGCTTAGCCTTGCACAGCCGCACGCCGTCGATGATGGAAGCATGGTTGAGTGCGTCGCTGATGATGGCGTCTTCCTCCGTGAAGAGTGGCTCGAACACACCGCCGTTAGCATCGAAACAAGCAGCATAGAGGATGGTGTCGTCGGTTTGGAAGTAGTCGGAAATGGCCCGCTCCAGCTCTTTGTGCCCGTCCTGCGTGCCACAAATGAATCGCACGGACGACATGCCGAATCCCCGGCGGTCCATCATTCGTTTCGCTCCCTCGATGAGCCGTGGATGATTCGACAGTCCTAAATAATTGTTGGCGCAGAAGTTGAGCACCTCCTTGCCCTTTACGCTGATAGCAGCTTGCTGCGCACTCTCGATCACCCGCTCCTCTTTGTAGAGTCCGGCTTCTTGAATCTCGGTCAAACTCTGGCTGAGATGTTCTTTCATTTTCCCATACATATCTGGTTGGATTTTTAAGTTAGTGAGGGCAAAGTAACTCATTTTTTCCGACACCCGCGCCCCTGCAAATCTTTTTTTTACGAACAGTCTGCTTTTTAAACATCTTTAAATCTCTACTTTTTATTCGTATAGGAAAAAGCACTTACTTTGCAATCGAAAAACAAACAAACGTTATACTAACATGAACAATGTATTGGTGATCGGATCTACAGGACAGATAGGTTCGGAACTTACCCGGGAATTAAGAAAGCGTTACGGCAATAGTAACGTCGTTGCAGGCTACATCACAGGTGCAGAACCTACGGGGGAACTGCGCGACGGAGGTCCGTCGGCCGTGGCAGACGTTACCGATGCAGGTATGATAGCCGATGTCGTGCGCAAGTACAACATCGATACCATCTACAACTTGGCAGCTCTGCTCTCGGTTGTGGCGGAAAGCAAACCTCGATTGGCCTGGAAAATAGGCATTGATGGACTGTGGAACATCCTCGAAGTGGCCCGCGAATGCAACTGTGCCGTATTCACACCCAGTTCGATAGGCTCGTTCGGACCCGATACACCGCACGACATGACGCCGCAAGACACCATTCAGCGACCAGCCACCATTTACGGAATTTCCAAAGTAACTACCGAATTGCTGAGCGATTATTTCCAAAAGAAATACGGTGTAGACACCCGTTCGGTGCGTTTCCCGGGCATCATCTCCTACCTAACGCCACCGGGAGGCGGCACAACCGACTATGCCGTAGACATCTACTACTCGGCCGTTCGCGGTGAAAAGTTCGTTTGTCCCATCGCCAAAGGCACACGTATGGACATGATGTATATGCCCGACGCCCTGCACGCAGCCATCCAACTGATGGAGGCCGACGGTCGGAAGCTCGTTCATCACAACGGATTCAACATCGCCTCTATGAGTTTCGACCCCGAAACCATCTACGCTTCGATACGCAAATACAAGCCCGATTTCGAAATGATATACGACGTAGACCCACTCAAAGAACGCATCGCAGAGAGCTGGCCCAATCAAATGGACGACTCGGCTGCAAGAAACGAATGGGGCTGGGCTCCACAATACGATCTCGACAGCATGACGCGCGACATGCTCGAAAAGCTCTCTGTGAAATTGCTGGGCCAGTAAGTCACCGCTCTCTCCGGTCTACTTTCGTAGCCTCAACTCACCCCTCATCTTTCCGCTCCAACCCTTTCGTAAGGGATGGAGCGGTTTTTTGTTTCAAAAAAATCGCACTCTTGGCGTGCAAAAAAGAACATTCACGTTTAATCAAACGCACAAAGAAAGCCATCGCTCACCCCATCGGCAAACATCCCTCATCCCCTCTGGCATACGATATTTATATATAAGGAAACGATATCTTACCTCCCTGAAAAACAACGCCTTACAAATCCCACGGTCATCTCTTAGCTTTTGCGCATCGTTTTCTTAGCTTTTACATCGCCATCTCTTAGCTTTTGCAGTGCATTTTCTTAGCTTTTGCAAAACAAGGAAGAAGCTTTTCAATTGAATCTGAAAAAAAAATAGTAAGTTTGCACACGAAAAATCATGAGCATGAACAATAAGTTGGGACGTCTTATCAGTTTCTTAGAGCACTACAAATATTTGATAGTGATCGTCTTGGGCGTGCTTATTGTCGGCTTTTTAGATGAGAACAGTTTGATGCGCGATGTACAATATCAACTGCAAATCAGCGACCTGAAAAAACAAATTCAAGAATATAAAGAACGCAACGATGCCGACATCAAACGCTTACGCGAACTCAAGCGCAACCCGAAGGCCATTGAGAAGATAGCCCGCGAGCGTTATTTTATGAAAGCAGACGATGAAGACATCTACGTGTTGAGCGATGATGAACGACCGATACAGACAAATGATGAAACGATTAACTAAATGGCAGAGTCTACTTTTTCTCCTCGGCGGCGTGTTGATGGTGATGGGTGCAGGCAGTTTCGCCTTTATGTGGCGGCAACAAGTGGTATGTTGGATCTTCTTTGCGGGTGCAGTGTTGTTCACAACGATGCAGTCCATGCAAATATATGATGGCAACAACTTTGTGGTGAAGCGTTTGAAGCGCATTCAGGCAGTGGCCAATATCTTTTTTCTGTTGTCCGCCCTACTGATGATAGACACCGCTTATATGTGCTTCCGGCCCTTGTTCAGCAGTTTTACGACCTACGCCGAGTATGTTTACAACAAGTGGGTGGTGTTGTTACTCATTGCAGCCCTACTCGAAATCTATACTACTCATCGCATCGACTCGGAGATGAAACGGGATGAGTAAAGTTTTTTCTGCCCTGTGTTTGTTGAGGAGAGGCATAGAAAGCATTCTCAAAAAATACTAAAAACCTCGGTTTTAGAATTAAATAGCATAAAAAAAGTTCTTCACGCGAGCATTACATACTATCTTTGTGTAACAAGATTTGAAACGCTATTATATGAACAAAGTTCTCTACGCATTGCTCTCGGTGGTTGTTCTCGCCTCGTGCGGAAGCAGTTATAACATAGAAGGCACGTCGAATATTTCGACGCTGGATGGCAGTAAGCTTTATCTGAAGGTGCTGAAAGACAATGAATTTAAGAATATAGACTCTTGTGACGTGGTGCACGGCAAGTTTGGATTTTCGGGCTCGTTAGACTCTGTGCGCATTGCCAACATCTTTCGAGACGACGACAGTGTGCTTCCATTGGTGCTCGAAAGCGGAGACATCCAGGTGAAGCTCGACGATGCGCAGCAAATCGTTTCGGGAACGCCGCTCAACGACAAGCTTTTTAAATTTTTCAGTAAATACAATCAGCTTAAAAACCAGGAACAAGAGCTGATACACAAACACGATCAGGCCATTATGAACGGCAGTAACATGGAGGTGGTGAGCGCAAAACTCAGGGCCGAAGCCGTGCGACTGTCGGGCCAGGAAGATCAGCTCGTCACCTCGTTCATCATCGAGAACTTCGATAACGTGCTCGGTCCCGGTGTGTTTTTCATGGTAACGATAGGCTATGAATATCCCGAGCTTACTCCATGGATAGAGGATATAATGAGTAAGGCCACCGATAAGTTTAAGAACGATTCTTATGTGCGCGACTATTACGAGAAAGCACAAGAGAATCAGCAGATTATGAACGGTATGAAAGAGGTGCCCTTGCCTACACAAACAGGCACAACGGCTCCCGCTACATCTGTCAACGCTGCACCGGCACCCACCCCGAACGACTTGGCTAAACCCGATAAACAATGAAAACGTTGATTTTCGGCGGTACGATTGTAAACGAGGGCAGAGCTTTTAAGGGGTCTGTCATCATTGAAGATAGTCGTATCGCCAACGTGATCGAAGGAAACGACATCCCCCGTGACTGCTACGATAAAAGAGTAGATGCCACGGGGGATGTCATTCTGCCTGGTGTGATAGACGACCACGTACATTTTCGGGAACCGGGACTCACCCATAAGGCCGATATCGATAGCGAAAGTAGAGCTGCGGCTTATGGTGGCGTGACCTCGTTCTTCGAAATGCCCAACACCCATCCACAGACCACAACGCTGGAAGCGTGGGAAGAGAAGTTGAAGTTGGGCAGGAAGAGCAGTCGGGTTAACTACAGTTTCTTTTTCGGAGCTACCAATAACAACACTGATTTATTGGCTCAACTCGATCCGCATCGCGTTCCTGGCATTAAGCTTTTTATGGGGTCGAGCACGGGAAACATGCTGGTAGACCGGCGAGAGGTGCTGGAGAAAATCTTCAAAAACGCCTCGCTCCCCATCATGACGCATTGTGAAGACACGTCTATCATCAACTGCAACATGGCGGAAGCGAAACAACTGTATGGCGAAGATCCTGCCGTGACATTGCATCCGCAGATCAGAAGCGAGGAGGCTTGCTGGCGTTCCACGGCTTTAGCGGTGGAGTTGGCTCGCCGGTATGGTGCCCGTCTACACGTGGCCCATCTCACTACAGCGCGCGAACTTGAGTTTTTTGGATCGGACGAACACATCACGGCAGAGGCGGTTGTGCCCCATCTCTATTTCTCGGAAGAGGATTACGCCCGTCTCGGAACGCAAATCAAATGCAATCCTGCCATCAAACGCCGAGCCGATCGTGATGCCTTGCGAGCTGCCTTGACCGATGGACGCATCACTTTGATAGGAACCGACCACGCACCTCACCTGCTTGAAGATAAGAAAGGCGGCTGTGCAAAGGCGGCTTCGGGCATGCCGATGGTGCAGTTTTCGCTTGTCACGATGCTCGAACTGGTGGATGAGGGTGTGTTGAGCCTGGAACGCTTGGTCGAATTGATGTGTCATCACCCTGCGCAGCTATTCGAAGTGCGACGCAGAGGCTTTCTACGAAAGGGCTATCAGGCGGACATTGCCATCGTCAGAAGAGGAGAGCCTTGGACGGTTACTGAAGACGTGATTCAGAGTAAGTGTAAATGGAGCCCTATGCAAGGGCATGAATATCGATGGAAGGTGGTCTATACCTTTTGTAACGGTCATCTTCTGCTCGACGAAAACGGACGATTCGACGACGATTATCGCGGAGAAGAAATCGTGTTCAGGTAGACAATTCGAAGATGAAACTGAAGTATCAGATAAGTGATATACGCCCTTACATCAATTGGTTGTACTTCTTCCATACGTGGGGAATGAATGGAAAGCCGACGGAAGAGAAGGAGAAGTTGCGCGTAGATGCCGAAACGATGCTGAATGAGTGGGAGGGCAAGTATCATACGCATGCGGTCTTCGAGCTTTTTGATGCCAATAGCGATGGCGACGATCTGCTTATCGGTGAGGTCAGACTGCCTTTGCTACGTCAGCAACGAGTCAGAGAGAATGGTGCTCCTAACCTTTGTCTGGCCGATTTCATACGGCCCGTCTCAAGCGGCATCAAAGATAGAGTGGGGGCATTTGCCACTACAGTGGATGCGGCGATGGAAACCGACTATAAATCTGACGACTATCTGCAAATGATGGCGAAGGTCTTGGCCGAGCGTTTGGCCGAGGGTACGGCTGAAAAAATGCACGAAGAGGTGCGGAAAACTTATTGGGGCTATGCACCTGATGAGCAATTGACACCCGAAGATCTGCACCACGAACGCTATCAAGGCATTCGGCCGGCCATTGGTTATCCCTCTTTGCCCGACACCAGCGTCAATTTCATTCTCAACCAGCTCATCGGTATGTCGTCGATAGGTATTCATCTCACGCAGACAGGAATGATGCAGCCCCACGCAAGTGTATCGGGATTGATGTTCTCACACCCGCAATCGAAGTATTTCGACCTGGGAACTATTGGCGAAGACCAGTTGGCCGACTATGCTTCCAGGCGCGGCGTACCGCTGAATCTGATGCGCTGCTTTATTCATTCTTAGTTTTTCTCACTCCCCTTATCCTTTAAGAAAAGATGATTTCAAGAATCCTCCTATTGCTATTGTTACTTATTGTTCTGCCCGATCTGTACGTCGAGTATCGCAACCGGAAGTTCCGAAAGACGGTGCACCCCGGTGTGCGTCTCTTGCGTTGGGGAGTGACAGGCGTATGGGCTTTGTTTACTCTTCTGTTGGGCATGACCAAGAATTTTATTCCTGACAATCGAACCCTGCTCGATGCTTATTTGATTGGGTTGAGCGTGTTTGTCGTTCCGCGGTTCCTGTATATGGTGTGCACGGTTGTGGGGCGGTTGTTGAGTAGATGGCATGGAAGCGCAACTCGATGGGGCCAATGCACAGGATGGATTTTAGCCTTGTTGTGGAGCGGAATCTCGGTCTATGGATGGATGTTTGGCGAGAGACAATTGGTAGTCAATCGGATAGAAATAGGGTCGGAGCAACTTCCTAAGGCTTTCGATGGTTATCGAATCGTGCAGTGGAGCGATGCTCATGTGGGTAGCTTCTTAGGAGGGAGGCGACATTTGTTGGAGCGAGTGGTCGACAGCATCAACGCCCAGCGAGCCGATGCCATTGTGTTCACGGGCGACTTGCAGAACATTCAACCCTCGGAGGTGGCTCCGTTGCGGGGGCTCTTCAGTGGATTGAAGGCCAGGGATGGGGTGTTCTCGGTGTTGGGCAATCATGATTACAGCATGTATATCGATGCGCCCGATGCGGTGAAGGCGGCCAACGAGCGGCAGATGAAGAAGTATCAGCGGCAGATGGGTTGGGATTTGCTGCTCAACGAGCACCGTGTGATACGTCGGGGAGGGGATTCTATCGTCATTGCCGGTGAGGAGAACGACGGTCGACCGCCTTTCCCTTCGCGGGCCAACTTAAAGAAAACGCTGGCCGGAATTTTGCCTTCTGCTTATGTGGTGCTCTTGCAGCACGACCCGTCGGCTTGGCGCAGAAGCATCCTTCCGCAATCGGACGTGCAACTCACCTTGAGCGGACACACACATGGCGGGCAAGTCAGTCTTTTGGGTTTGCGTCCCACTCGTTTCGCTTATCCCGAGGATAAGGGACTTTATACCGAAAATGGTCGTTTGCTCTTCGTCTCGTCGGGTATCGGCGGCCTTGTACCTTTCCGCTTTGGTGTTCCGCCAGAGGTGGTGGTTATCACGTTGAGAAGGAAGTAGGAAGTAGTAAAGAAGTAAGAAGTAAAGAAGTAAGTAGTAAGTAGGAAAGTAGGAAGAAGTAAGTAGGAAGGAATAAATAAGTAGTAAGGTTTAATTTCCTCTACCAACAGAGTAACTTCCTTGTCAACTTATCACCTTGTCACCTCATCACCTCGTCAACTAAAACACAATGAACATTCTCTACCGCATTTATCAGCTTATCGTAGCCCTTCCGGTGATAGCCGTAAGCACATTGCTCACGGCTCTGGTTACCACAGTGGGGTGCCTGTTGGGCAACGGACATTTCTGGGGATACTATCCCGGCAAGTGTTGGTCGTGGCTCATCATTCGCATTCTTCTATTGCCCATTAAGGTAGAAGGGCGCGAGCATCTGCGTCCGGGGCAATCGTATGTTTTCGCGAGTAATCATCAGGGAGCCTTCGATATCTTTATGATTTACGGATTCTTGGGACGCAACTTCAAATGGATGATGAAACATCAGTTGCGTCGTGTGCCTCTTATTGGGATGGCCTGCCAGGCAGCGCATCACATTTTTGTAGACAGACGCAGTACGGCAAAGGTGAAGAAAACCATCGAACAAGCTCGAAACACGCTACACGATGGAATGTCGCTGGTCGTATTTCCCGAGGGAGCGCGCACGTTCACCGGTCATCTTGGTTTGTTCAAGCGTGGTGCTTTCATGTTAGCCGACGAACTGCAACTGCCCATCGTTCCGCTCACCATCAATGGCTCGTTCGACGTGATGCCCCGCACACGTGATCTGAAATGGGTGCGTTGGCATCGGCTCACCCTTACCATCCACGCCCCCATTCAACCGATGGGTCAGGGACCGTTCAACATCAAAGCCCTGGAGGAGAAAAGCTACGAAGTGATTATGAACGGATTGGTGCCCGAATACCGCGGCTTTGTGGCCAATCCCGACCAGTAGATCTATTCAAAGGTGTCCAACACCATTGCTTAAGAGTGTTCAACACCCTTGCTTAAAAGTGTTCAACACTCTTGCTTAAGAGTGTTGAACAATCTTTTCTTTTTTGTTTAAGGTCTTCTCTTGGCAAGTCTTGTCCTTGCGATCCTTCAATTGTTGGTGCATGGTGCATCCCGAACAGCCGTGACAAGGATCGCCGCCATGCGAGAAGGCACGATAGACCTGCCGGGCAACGTAACCCAGAGCTGCCACAAGGATGAGAGCAATAAGAATATATTGTGTCATAGCTTTGTCTCTTTGTTATATGCGGGCAAAGGTAGGGAAAAATGTTTTTTTTCTCTACCTTTGCAGCCATCAAATAAGGACGATATAATGGAGATCAAGAAATCAGCTTTTGTGCTATCGGCCCCTTTGGTGAGCATGTGCCCGAAGGACAACAAAGCCGAATACGCCTTCATCGGGCGGTCGAACGTGGGTAAATCGAGCCTCATCAACATGCTCTGCCAGCATAAGGGACTGGCCAAGACTTCTTCTACACCGGGAAAAACGCTGCTCATCAATCATTTTCTCATTAATGATGCCTGGTATTTAGTAGACCTGCCCGGATATGGATTCGCCCGTCGGTCGAAGTCGGTGCAGAAACAGTTGCAGCAGATGATTTCGGGTTATATCCTGCAGCGCAAGCAGTTGGTCAATCTCTTTGTTCTGATCGACATCCGGCACGAGCAGCAGAAAATCGACCGCGAGTTTATTAACTGGCTCGGTGAGAGCGGCGTGCCCTTCGCCATCGTCTTTACCAAAGCCGACAAACTTGGACCGGTGAAGGCGCGTCAGAATGCTGAGCAGTGGATGAAACAGCTTGAAGATGTGTGGGAGGAGCTGCCGCCCTATTTCATCACGAGTGCCGAGAAGAAGACGGGTCGAGAAGATCTCCTTGCCTATATCGACGATGTGAACCAACGATTGGAGGCAGAGTAGCGTATGGCTCATCCGAAACCGGTTCTCGACGTGCAGAACCTCACCAAGCGGTTCGGCGCGAAAGTGCTTTTCGAAAACATCTCCTTCTCCATTGCTGAAGGGCAACGTGTGGGCCTTATTGCGCAGAATGGAACAGGCAAGTCCACCTTGCTCTCCATCCTCATGGGCGAGGAGGGGCGAGACGGAGGCGAGATGGTCTATCGCAACGGACTGCGGGTGGCCTGTCTGGTTCAGTCGCCTCGGTTCGACGAGCGCGAAACCGTGCTCGAGGCCTGTTTCAATCATCAAGGCGACGAAGAGAAAATACTGAAGGCGAAACAGATTCTCACGCAACTGAAAATTACCGACCTCAACCAGCCGATGGACCAGCTCAGCGGCGGACAGCAAAAACGCGTAGCACTGGCTAACACACTCATCACCGACCCCGACTTCCTCATCCTCGACGAGCCCACCAATCACCTCGACCTCGAAATGATCGAGTGGCTTGAAGGCTTTCTCTCCCGTGGCAACAAGACATTGCTCATGGTGACGCACGACCGCTATTTCCTCGACCGCGTCTGCAATCTCATCATCGAGCTCGACGCCCAGTCGCTCTTCACCTATCAAGGCAACTACGCCTATTATCTCGAAAAGCGGCAGGAGCGGATGGATAACCGCCGAGCCGAACTCCAACACGCCAACAATCTCTATCGCCGCGAACTCGACTGGATGCGCCGTCAGCCCCAGGCCCGCGGACACAAGGCCCGCTACCGCGAGGAAGCTTTCTACGAACTCGAGGCCAAAGCCCGGCAACGCATCGAGGAACGGCAGGTGCGCCTCAAGAGCAAGAACGTCTACATCGGTTCGAAAATCTTCGAGTGTCAGTACGTCTCCAAAGCCTGGTCGGCCGAAAAAGTCATCCTGCGCGACTTCTACTACAACTTCGCCCGCTTCGAGAAGATGGGCATCGTGGGCAACAACGGCACCGGTAAGTCCACCTTTGTCAAGATGCTCCTGGGCGAGGTGCAACCCGACAACGGGCGATTCGACATCGGTGAGACCGTGCGTTTTGGTTATTTCTCGCAAGAAGGATTGAAGTTCGACGAGCAGAAAAAAGTGATCGACGTCGTTGCCGACATCGCCGAATACATCGACCTCGGCGGCGGTCGGCATCTCACGGCCTCGCAGTTTCTTCAGCACTTCCTCTTCACGCCCGAAGAACAGCACAGCTACGTCTACAAACTCAGCGGCGGCGAGCGGCGCAAGCTCCACCTCTGCACGGTGCTCATGCGCAACCCCAATTTCTTAGTGCTCGACGAACCCACCAACGACCTCGACATCAAAACCCTACAGGTGCTCGAAGAATACCTGCAAGACTTTCCCGGTTGCGTCATCATCGTGAGTCACGACCGCTACTTCATGGACAAAGTCGTAGATCATCTGCTCGTTTTTCATGGCGACGGTCAGGTGCAAGACTTTCCGGGAAACTACACACAGTTCAGAGCCTGGAGTCTGCTGCAACCACAGGACGTAACGAAGCCGACCCCGACCCCGGCCCCGGCTGAGAAAAACACCCGCACAACGCCTCGAAGCGACACACGCCGTAAGCTCACCTACAAAGAAAAAACAGAGTTCGAGCGGTTGGACCGAGAGATTGCCGCCCTCGAAACCGAGCAAACCCAGATAGAAACGCTCTTGTGCAGCGGCGAACTCAGCGTCGACCAACTCACCGAGAAAAGTATCCGCCTCTCTGCCCTCAAGGCCGAACTCGACGAGAAAAGTCTTCGCTGGTTGGAGCTAAGTGAGATTTAGCTCCCGCGTTTCATTGCACAACACTCCGGAAGACCACCTCTTGCACGCCAAGAGGTGGTCTTTTCGATATAAGAATCTTTTTTGCTCCTCAAACTGCGGCATTTTGTGCATGAAAATCTTTTTTGAGTCCCAAACTGCGGCATTTTATGCATGAAAATCTTTTTTGAGTCCCAAACTGCGGCATTTTGTGCATGAAAATCTTTTTTGATGCCCAAACGGCGGCCTTTTGTGCACGAAAATCTTTTTTGATACCCAAACGGCGGCCTTTTGTGCACGAAAATCTTTTTTGATACCCAAACGGCGGCCTTTTGTGCATGAAAATCTTTTTTGATATCCAAACGGCGGCCTTTTGTGCATGAAAATCTTTTTTGATACCCAAATGGCGGCCTTTTGTGCATGAAAAACTTTTTCCATCCCCCAAACCTTTCAGGTTTAGGCATGGAAATCTTTTTTGCAATCTCGTCTTCAAAAAGAGGTAGGACGAAACTGCAAGTTGGGTAAGAAAGGATGAAGATATTGGGAAGAAACGATGGCGCTCAACCAAAGACGTGCCCGGTATGAGGCGCGTATCGTTACATCCTTAGACATCAGGGTTAAGAAAAGAGTTGTTGCCAATGGCGGAAGCGTTCGATGCTGTCAGAACCGAATGCTTCGAGGCTTCGCAGAGCTTGTTCGGGTGTTTTCTGTCGGTTGAGATGGGTCTTGCTGAAAAATTTGTCGGCATAGCAGATGAGTTGCTCTTCGAGCGTTTCGGGCAGGAAATCTTGCGGCGGAAGCGGAAGGTGCTGAGCAAGAATGGCGGCGCGGGTGATGCCCGCTCCGGTGTGACGCTCGCAAACGCGGGCATGACGTGGGAATCCTTCGGCACGGAGCATGTCGGCACCGAGACGACCGTGAAGAATATAGGGCGCGGTGCCATGGCAATGGATGCGAGGCGCATCGCAATGAAGAATGCCGATGTCGTGTAGCAGGGCGGCTTCTTCGAGAAACGAGTGGTCGATGGGCAGTTCGGGGTGCCGATGGGCAATGTCAAGTGCGAGCTGGGCAACGCTGCGACTGTGGATGAGGAGGAGCTGACGCAACGGACCGTCGATTCCGTAGTATTTGTCGATGAGTGCTTGTGGATTCATATCTGTGAAGGATAAAAAAGCGGCGCAACCACAGACTTGCGTCTCGATTGCGCCTAAGATTGATTTTAATCGTGTGTGTATCTCTTATTTCCGTTCAATATAGGCCACCACGTCGCCCTTATTCACCTTGCTACCTTGCTTGGCATTGATTTCAACCAACTTGCCACCCAATGCGGCAGGCACGGTAACAATCTCGCCCCAAGTGGCAACAATGTAGCAGAACACTTCGCCTTCCTTATACTCCTTACCGATATAAGGCTCTACGGTAGGTGCACATTCGCCGTCGCCATTGAACTCCCAGAAGAGCTGTCCCTTAACGGGAGCCACCAGCGCATCGGCCTTGGCGTGCTTAAAGGCTGCTAGTTCTTCAACCGACAACTTGCTGCCCATCTTGGCATCCTTCGCCTTTTGCAGGTCGGCCAAGAAGTTCTTCTTAGCCTGTCCACTCTTATAGTTGCGGTATTGTTCAGGGTGCATCGCCAGTTCGAACAGTTCTTCGTTGTCTTGACCATACTCCCAGCCATTCTCGTCCATTTCTTTCTTGAACTCTTCGAGGTTGTTGGGCAGTAGCGTATGCGGATCGGCATCGGTAAATTCGAAACCTTTTTCCTTGGCCAAGGCCACCAGCTCGGGGGCGATGGTGCCAGGAATCTTGCCACTCTTGCCCAAAATCATACCCCACATGGCGTCGTCCATCATCACGAAACGGCCTTTGCCTTGCTCCATGGTGAGGAGGTTCATCAGCGCAATGTTCTTCACATACTGCGAGAATGGCGTTACGAGGGGAGGATAACCCACACGTGGCCATACGTATTCTACCTCGTTGAAGAGGTTGATCAACATGTCGTCGGTAGACAATTCAGGTTCGCCCTTCTTCGTACGAATGCTATTGATGGTGCTGTGTATGCCGGCAAGGTCGGCCATCATACTGCCCATCATTCCGCCGGGCAGACCGCAACCAAGCAACAACGAGCTCATCAGCTTGTTGGCTGGGTTGATAAAGTAGCCCAACCACTCGTCGATGAATTCTTGGGTCAATGCGCGCGCCTTCATGTAAGCACTCATATTGATTTCGGGAACATCGAAGCCTTCGTTCTTCAGCATGCTTTGCACCGAGATAACGTCGGGATGAACCTTACCCCAAGACAGCGGTTCGATGGCCGTATCGATGATGTCGGCACCGTTGTTGCACACTTCCAAGATCGAAGCCATCGACAAACCAGGTCCGGTGTGGCCGTGATACTCGATGATAATCTCAGGATGTTTGTCCTTAATGGCCTTCGTTAGCTGACCCAACAACGCTGGCTGACCGATGCCCGCCATGTCTTTGAGACATATTTCCTTAGCTCCGGCCTCAATCAGTTGGTCGGCAATGTGGCTATAATATTCCAGTGTGTGTACGGGCGAAGTGGTAATACAGAGCGTTCCCTGTGGCGTCATACCTGCTTCGGCCGCCCATTTGATGCTGGGAATGATGTTACGAACGTCGTTCAGTCCGTCGAAAATACGGGGGATATCCACACCCTGGGCGTGCTTCACCTTGTACATCAGCGCACGAACATCGTCGGGCACAGGATACATACGCAAGGCATTGAGTCCACGGTCTAACATGTGGGTTTTGATTCCCACCTCGTTGAACGGCTTACAGAAGGCCCGAACGCCCTCATTGGGGTTTTCGCCAGCCAGCAGGTTCACTTGTTCGAAGGCCCCACCGTTGGTCTCGACGCGCGCAAAGCATCCCATCTCAATAATCACGGGAGCAATACGCTCCAACTGATCTTTACGTGGCTGAAACTTTCCAGAGCTCTGCCACATGTCTCGATATACGAGGCTGAATTGTATTTTCTTTTTCATAAGTTGCTTATACTTTCTCTTCCGTTATATAGATGTAAGAGAATAACGGCTGCAAAAGTAGGCAAAAAAAAACAATTCCGCGCTCTGCGGAATTGTTTTTTTAAGGAGAAGGGAGAAGAGGGATGTCTCTATGGGAAGATGAATTCTATCGGTAGGGTAGAGGCGAGACCTTTCTTTTCCGTATGGTAGTTCCTTTTGTCTTGATGAGTCTTAAACAGAAAGTATCGGTTTGACAATCTCAATACGCATACCCAAGGCCGAGATGATGTTGTAAAACCGAGCGGCACTGGGGATAATTTCTCCATTTTCTACTCTTGAGATATACGACCTTGTTGAGTTTAAACGTTTCGCCAGCTCGCTCTGCGTTACTTTTGCCTCTTTTCTTGCCTCCGATAAGAGTTGTCCGGTGTAGAAGGCATAGGCTTCTTCATCGAATTTTTCTCGTTCCTTGCTTCCCGGTTTCCCGAACTCTAAGTCCAGCTCCTCGCTAATATTTGTCAGCAGATTCTCTTTTGTATGCATAATAATCCTCCATAATTTTAATTGCCTTTTTCAGTTCGGTCTGTGGTGTTTTTTGGGTCTTCTTTTGAAAGCCATTAAACAGAACAACAATTTTGTCGTCGTCGAAGATGAAGAACAGTCGATAGATATTGCTGTCGTATTTCATTCTCAGTTCGTATAATCCTTTCGATAGGTATTTCATGAACTTCACGGGCAACCTGTCTTCTGTTTCTAATAGAGACAGGATGTACTTGACTTTCCTTTGTTCTTTATCGTTCAAAGTTGCCATAAAGTCTTTGTAATAACGACCAAATGCAATGATTTTTCTCCTCATGCGCGTTTCTTAGAAACTGAAAAGATAATGAAACACTTCCTACTTCAAGCCAATTTTATATTGAGCCACAGTTGACGCTTCGATGCAAAGATAGCAAAAGTTTCACGATAATGAAACTTTCCTTTGCCCTTTTCCCCAAGGATCGTTGATACAAGCGAGTGTTTCACCGCTGAATATCGTATGTCTCGAAGCGTTGTTGCGCCATCAACTCATACTTTGTGCCGGGCATTCCATAGTTGGCGTAGGGATAGATACTGATGCCACCGCGGGGAGTAAACAGGCCGACGACCTCGATGTATTTGGGATTCATCAGGCGGACGAGGTCTTTAAGGATGATGTTGATACAGTCTTCGTGGAAGTCGCCATGGTTGCGGAAGCTGAACAGATAGAGTTTCAGACTCTTGCTTTCCACCATTCGTTCGGCCGGAACATAAGCGATTCGGATCTCGGCAAAGTCGGGTTGACCCGTGATGGGGCACAGGGAGGTGAACTCAGGACAGTTGAACCGCACCCAATAGTCATTCTCGGGATGTTTGTTCTCAAAGGTTTCGAGCACCTCGGGTGCATAATCCATGCTGTATTGGGTAGGACTTCCCAAGGATTGAAGTCCTTCTTTTTCTCTTGTGAATGTCATTCTATCAGGCTTTAAATGCTAAACACTCTCCAGATGCTGTAGTTCATGCCGTTGTCGTAGGCATCTTCCTGCTCATATCTCTTCACATATCGCACCACGCGGATGGTGATCGGCAAGACGAGCACTTCGTAGGCCGTCTTCAAAATCACCTGCCAGAACATGAGCCAGGGTAGTTCTGCGGTGGGAATGACACCCCAGAAAGCCAGCGGGAAGAAGATAACCGAGTCGGCCGTCTCACCGAAAACAGTGCTCACCACGGCCCGGAGCGAGAAGTTGCGTCCGCCCGAAGAGAGCTTCATGCGGCTCATGATATAGGCATTGACGAACGACCCGCAGATGAACGCCAGGAACGAAGCTGCCACGATGCGTGGAGCCAAACCAAAGATGGCATGAAAGCCTGCCTCGTTCGTCCAATAAGGTGCACCGGGAATGGCATCGCAGAGTGCGCCGAGCAACACGAAGAAGAAGTTCATCACAAAGCCTACCCAAATCAGCAGGCGAGCTTTGCCATAGCCCCACACCTCGCATACGCAGTCGTTGATGATGTAAGACACGGGGAAGACAATCAGACCGCCCGTCAGAGAGATAGAACCTACCGAGATTTGCTTTGTTTCCAATACGTTTGCCGCTATCAAACAAACGCAAAAGAGAATGCTGAAAAGCATAAACAGCACACTCACTTGATTGTTTTTTTTATTCATTATTCTTGTTTTTAAAGAGGTTATTCAAGCACTCTGTTGTCTTTTTGACGACTGCAAAGTTAACATTTTTCTTTGTTTTCGCACCCTTGTATCGTTTTTATCTGTATTTTTGCATTGACAATCTTGCCGGTTTTACTTGTGATAATAGCCGTTTAGCAACTCGACAGACCGGCTCCACCAAGTCATTAAAACGTAATCAACGATGATAAAACTATTTTTATGCTCCTATTTTGCAGGCGTATCGGCACTACTCCCACCCTTTGCTGGTAAAAAGTTAGAAGGGAAAACAGTGGCATTTATCCCCACTGCGAGCCTTCACGAGCCTTAT
Source organism: Prevotella sp. oral taxon 475 (assembly GCF_018127805.1). Classification (NCBI taxonomy): domain Bacteria; kingdom Pseudomonadati; phylum Bacteroidota; class Bacteroidia; order Bacteroidales; family Prevotellaceae; genus Prevotella; species Prevotella sp. oral taxon 475. The sequence goes on along the minus strand of NZ_CP072334.1, from coordinate 1,744,484 downwards.
AAAGATTATGTTAAAGAAGGAAAGCAAGCCTTGCTGGCATTAGGATTGAAGGTAAAAGAACTTGAAGTAGGCAACGCATCGAAAGAGGAAATTGCCCAAACACTGGACGAAAGTGATTTGATTTATGTATCGGGAGGCAACACTTTCTTTCTTTTACAGGAGTTGATGCGGAAAGAGGCCGACGTTTTGCTTACCCGTCAGATAAAAGCAGGCAAGTTATACATCGGCGAATCGGCAGGTGCTATGATTCTTTCGCCCAATATTGGGTATGCAAAAGAGATGGATAATGCCGAAGAAGCAGCACCTCAGTTGCGTAATTTCGATGCTCTGTGTCTCGTCAACTTTTACCCTTTGCCTCACTATAAGAGTTTTCCATTTGAGGAGCTCACTGATAACATCCTCAAGAATCATTCCGAAATTCCATTTAAACCTATCACCAATGTACAAGTTATCTGTGTAAATGGAGATTTGGTGACGGTTGAAGAAGCGTTGAAAGAATAGCCCATGTCAAGCGAGAGAATTTGAAAATGAGTCGACTCTGTAAGTTATTTATATATAAGACGTTGCAAAGCCGTTTGCAAAAGCTTAGCTTTCGCATGTCGTTTTCTTAGCTTTTACCCTCTATTCTCTTAGCTTTTGCATCGCATTCTCTTAGCTTTTGCAAATCCGTCTAACATAAAAAAGACATCATGAAGAAAGTAAAACTCACACAATGGCTGCTCTGCGGCATGCTGTTTTCGACGCTGTTATCGGCTTTCAGTTGCGAAGACGATATTGATCTGACCGAAGAACGCTTCGTCTACAGCAATGGAGATGTGCCCGAAAGTAAGTATCTCACCACCATTCCCACCTCTTATTTCCAATCGAATATCAAGGGTCATGGGTGGGAAATGCGCAATATCTATGTCATTCATGCAGCTACGGGAACACTCAAACAATTCTCTCCTGTCGAGAAAGTCGCTGAGGTGTCTCATCATCTCTATTTCAGTGGCGACAGTCTCTTTGTTTTTAAAACGAAAAACGGGCGGAACGTCTATACGGGAAAGCCCTATCAATATGCGCCCGAAAGGAATTTGGTGAGAAGCGAGGCCCTTCCTTATCTTCAAATCGAGGAGGCTGGCGATCTGTGGAGATTCCCGTTGCCGATGGATCCCAGGTCGATGATCAACGGTAGATTGCTGACGGTAGAATATCTCTTTACCGAATCGTCGGGGAAAAAGATCTACGGACTGGTGCTGTACGATCAAATGGCAACGGAAGAGGTAAAAGCTCTGTTTAGATTTTATGCAAAGGAGAACTGACAAATGAAAGCAAGGATATGGATCATCGCTGTATTGGCGATATGGTTTGGGCGGTTGGGAGCACAAGAAAAGGTGGTTACGCCCTTTGTAAGGATGGGATTGACGAGTGGATTTCTCGCTTCGCGGGGTAACGCAGGTATGCCCATAGGATTTCATCTCGGGGCTGGTGCACAGATAAGGCTCCTCTCCAGCGGTCGATTCCATCTACAACCGGCTCTTGAGATTTATCAAAAAGGTGGCACATTAGAGGCTGATTATGGTGGAAAGGTCACCATCCGCGGCTTGTATCTACAACTTCCGGTAGACGCACTCTTGCAGTTTCATCCCGGACAAACCACCTATATCAGTCTCGGTGTTGGTCCTTATGTGGGTTATGGCATAGGCGGCACAACGCATGCAACACCTGGTTTGTATTTCTATCGGCACATCCCTGTGGATCGTCACTATTCTACCTTTGGTTCAGAAGTGAACATGCGTCGTTGGGATACAGGTTTGCACGTTTTGACGCAGGTGGAGTTCCATCGCTATTTTGTGGGAGCCGGCTTCCAAATCGGTTTTCTCGCCATTGATAAAAGAGAATGGAGCAACACCTACGAATTGGGTTCTCCTTGCGCGTTGAACCTCTATGCTGGCTATCGATTCTAAATTTTCGTCAATATATAGGACTGCTCTGATGAATCAAAGACAACAGACAAGGATGATCAAATTTCTTTTCTCCTTTTTCCTCTTTGGTCTTACGATTCCTGTTTCGGGAGTCGAGAAGACGCAACAATACTGGTATCGCTCTTTGTTACCTGAAATAAAAACCGAGGTAAAGCCTCTTTTGCAAACAGCTTGGGGGCAGAACGCACCCTATAACCTCCTGTGTCCGCAGGCTCCCGGCAGCAGTGTGCATTGCAAAACAGGCTGCGTGGCAACGGCCATGGCACAGGTCATGAAGTTTTATGCTTATCCCGAAGCGGGGAAAGGGCAGATTTCGTACACTTATAATGGAGATGACCGCCGTCCGTATGCCGTTGAAGTCCACTTCGACAAACACCAATACGACTGGACGAAGATGGAGAACGTTTATCGCCCGCTCTCTTCTTATCCTGAAGAAAAGCGCATGGCGGTGGCTCAACTCATGGCCGATTGCGGCGCAGCGGTCAAGATGCAGTATGGAAAATGGGACAGTGGGGCGTTCGAAATGGATATTGCACCTGCCATGAAGACGCATTTCGGATATGATGATGAGGCTGTTTACATGTCGTCCATGCTTCATGAAATCGACGATAGTACGTGGTTCACCACGCTGTTTAAGGAGCTTTCAGCGGGCCGACCTGTGATCTATGGCGGCATAACGACGAGTTATCTCGCCCATTGCTTTGTGGTAGACGGCTACGACAGTGAGGGAAAGGTGCACGTTGTCTACGGATTGGGCGAGTATGAAGATGGATTTGTGCTGTTGAAAGAGATAGCTTTTAAATACGGACAGTCGATGATTGTGCGGTTACATCCGCCCAAAACAAGTACGAAAGTAGAACGAGCGGTGCAAGAAAAACCGTCTGCCCAGCAGCAGATTTTTGCTATTGATGGAACGCGCTCTGCCTGTTTGCACCGCGGTATCAACGTTGTGCGCGATGAAAACAAGCGTGTACGCAAAGTGCTGGTGAAGTAACGGCCAGCTCTTTGCAGACACGCTTTCTTTTGTTTCATTTGAAAGTCGATGCCGAAACAGGTGTGGCGATGTTGCCAATGTTTATTGGCGAACATTCGAAAGGTCGCTCTATGGCAAGGTGAGCCGACCATTGTGCCACTTCTTTTTGTGCTACGCTCAACCCTTTCGGCGCAAATTTGTTACCCACAACATTCGTTTTAAACAGACATTCGAACCATGTACAGGCTGCGGTATAACGTCCCAGCACCAGGTCGAGATGGAAACCGTCGCGGTTAAGATGGTCGCCAACGAACGAAGTACGGGCGTTTTGAATGGCTGTACCCACGGGAACAAAGAGACTAAAGTGGGTGTTTTCTTTCTTTAAACGTTGCGCACCTTCAACAATAGCATGATACATCTTGCCCTGATTGCAGTCGTAGTTGGCAAATCCGCCATGTGTTGAGTTCTGCGCATAGGCCCAAGTAACGTGCCAAATCAGCTTAGTCGTGGCGGGAACACGTGCCCGAACGTAAGCGATAAGACTGTCTAAATAGGGCTGGAAGCTACTGTACACGCCCGAAAGCTGACTAACCTGTTGCAAACTAACGTAATCCCATTGTTCGTCGCGTAAGGCCTTGTCGAGCGTATAGTTGGCTGTACGAGTCATTTTTCCGTCTATTCCTATCTTGCGATAGTTGTAGTCGGGCTTGTCATTACGTGCATTGTCGCAATGTCTTTCTAACGAACAACCGCCAATATACATGTTACCGATCACCATCCGGTGCCCCGTGGCTGCTGCTAACTCAAAGAGGTTCTGTTCAATGGCATCTTCCGAGAAACTGTTTCCAATGGCCAACAACTTCAAAGGCTTACCTGCAAAGGCCACTTGAACACACAATACGAACACCAACGACAGGCTGAAAGCTAGTCCGCAACTACTTATTGCAAAACGTTTCCTCTGCATATCTTCTTTATTTAAGGGTTAAGTTGTTTTCAATTGTCTATTTGGTCAACTTCAATCTCAAGCTATTGAGCACCACACTCACGCTCGAAAAGGCCATAAGGGCACTGGCCCACATCGGCGTAATCTGAAAGTCGATACCGAAAACATGAGGTAATCCGGCGGCCAAAGGGATGCAGACGATGTTGTAAATAAAAGCCCAGAAGAGGTTTTGAGCTATCATCGAAGTGGTTTTTCGGCTCAAACGGATGGCCTGCGGAATGCGTCTCAGGTCGTCGCCCATGAGTGTAGCCTGTGCGGCATCTATGGCAACGTCGGTTCCTTTACCCATAGCGATACCCACATCGGCCAGTGCCAGTGCTTGGGTATCATTGATGCCGTCGCCCACCATGGCCACTTTGTGTCCGACTGCTTGCAGTTGGCGCACTTTATTTTCTTTGTCTTGCGGAAGAACCCTACTGCAATAATGGTCGATACCTGCCTGTTGGGCCCAATATTGCGCCGCTTCTTCCTTGTCGCCGCTCATCATATACACCTCTATACCCAACTTTCTTAGTTCTTCCATCGCCTCTCGGGCGTGGGGTTTCAGGGTTTCTCGTTGCTCCAAAGGCAAGACATCGGCCTTAGTAAAGTCGATGTTTTGGTTGGGAACAGTAAGCGTTCCTGTCTTGTCTATCACCATAGCATCGATGCTTTTGAGGCTCTCCAGGGCCGAAGCATCCTTAATAAGTACATTCATCTGTGCCGCTTTGCCGATAGAAACCATCAAGGCCGTGGGTGTGGCCAGGCCCATGGCGCATGGACAGGCGATAACCAGCACTGCCACCGCCGAGAGAAGAGCTTGCGGAAGAGCTGTATAGCCACCCGCGATCCACCAAAGTGAGAACGTTATCAAGGCAATGATGCCCACCGTGGGCACAAAGATGCGTGCCACACGGTCTACCGTTCGTTGCACGGGAGCCTTGCTTCCCTGCGCCTGCTGCACCATTTTGATGATTTGTGCCAGGGCCGTATGTTCGCCAATCTGCTGCGCTTTAAACCTCAACTTGCCTTGTGAAACCATTGTTCCGGCCAGCACTTTCGCACCTTTTTGCTTAAGAGCGGGGGTGGGTTCGCCCGTAATCATGCTCTCGTCTACATACGCTCCGCCTGTTGTCATAAAGCTCTCGGCCTGTGTCACTTCGCCATCCACCGGCACTTTCTCGCCGGCACGCACCTCAAGAATGTCCCCCCGACTGATGGTGGCAATGGGAACATCATGCAGTTCGTCGCCGTCGACGAGCCGGGCTGTCTTCGGAGCCAGGCCCATCAGCTGTCGAATGCTACCTGCCGTCTCGTCTTTGGCTCGCTCTTCCAACAGTCGTCCTGTGAGCACAAAGGTGATAATCATCACCGAAGCGTCGAAATACGTATGCCATTGGATGCCCCGTGCACCCCAAACCGCTTCTCCCCAAAAAGTATTAAAGGTACTGAAGAGGAAAGCAATGCCCGTAGACAGAGCAACCAGTGAGTCCATATTGGCCGATCCATGACGCAGTTGCAACCATGCCCGAGTGAAGAAATCGCGACCGCAAACGGCGAAGTTAGCCAGTGAGAGGAGTAATGCCAGTTGGTGGTTCGCCTCTTTTGATCCGACGGAAATCCAACCCATCGACACACTCATGCAAAGAAAGGCGAAGAGCCATGATAGCAATGTCTTCCTCTTCAATCTTGAAAACTCGCGCCGTTCGATGGCTTCTGCCGATTGTTGGACCTCTATCACGAGATCGTAACCTATTCCGTTGACCTCCTTTTTCATATCCTCAAGACTGATTTCCTCGGGTTCGAACTCTACCCAAGCCGTTCTGCCCGGTAGATTGATTGTTGCTGTCTTAACGCCTTTCAGCGAATTGAGTTTCCTTTCAATATGGGCCGAGCAAGCCGAACAGGCCATGCCCACCACAGGAATCGTTCTTTTCTCCATATTTTTCCTTTTTATCGGACCATTTCCGGCTGTTTATCGATGCGCCGAAGTCAAGCAAATACCTGTTGACAGTTGTCGATCGAACATCTACTGCTGCCAGATATAGACAGCCGTGGTCACTTATCTCTATTTCTTTTTGCAGCAATATGTGTGCCTAAAAATACTTCATTCTGCTATTTTTGTCAGTCGTTGGCTGATGGTCTTTTGGGACAATGGCTGGGTGGAGCTCTGACTTCAAGAAGTAAAAAGAAAAGAATGCATTTAACACTTTTACCCTTTCGCCATTCGCGTAGAAATCAACAACCGTTCTCTTGGCTGCAAATATGCGATTCTTAGGTGTAATTGAGTATCAGGGAGTTATAGAGAGAGTGCTCATAAAAAATACCTTTTTCGGGCAGAAAAAGCTCCTTTTTACCGTACAAAAACCTGTTTCCGTAATGCAAAAAGAGGCTTTTGGACGTGCAAAAGCTTAGCTTTTGAGTGGCGATCTCTTAGTTTTTGCCAGTGGAAAGCTCTGTTTTTGCCTTGTCGACTCCTATTTTTCGCCTCCTTTCTCTCCAGATTGAGAATTTTATTTGTAAAGGAAATAAAAAACGAATACTCCCCTCTACGATTCCATTCGGGGAGCATCGATATGTTCTTTTCCGGAACTTTCTCTGCGATAGGGAGGTTTCGTCAAGTCTTCGAACGGGTTAAATTAGAAAGCGGATGGGAAAGAACCAGAATAAATTCTGTATCTTTGCAGAAACATTTTTAGTCAAATCAATGGGTGAATACATCGTTTCGGCGCGCAAATACCGGCCCATGTCGTTCGACTCTGTTGTGGGGCAGAATGCTCTTACCACAACGTTGAAGAATGCAGTGAAGAGCGGGAAGTTGGCGCACGCTTACCTTTTTTGCGGTCCGAGAGGCGTGGGTAAAACCACTTGCGCACGTATCTTTGCAAAAGCCATCAATTGTCAGACTCCCACGGCTGAGGGAGAAGCCTGCAATCACTGCGAAAGCTGCGAAGCTTTCAACCAACAGCGGTCGTATAACATCTTCGAATTGGATGCGGCCAGCAACAACTCGGTAGAAAATATCAAAACTCTGATGGAGCAAACACGCATCCCGCCGCAGGTGGGACGCTATAAAGTGTTCATCATCGACGAGGTGCACATGCTGTCTACAGCGGCCTTCAATGCTTTCTTAAAAACGCTGGAAGAGCCGCCTGCACATGTTATCTTTATCCTTGCAACCACCGAAAAACATAAGATTCTGCCCACAATCATTTCTCGTTGTCAGATTTACGATTTTGAGAGAATGACCGTTCAAGGCATTATCGATCACCTCAAGGGCGTTGCTCAGAAAGAAGGCGTGACGTATGAAGAGGAGGCCTTGGCCGTGATTGCCGAGAAAGCAGACGGCGGAATGCGGGATGCGCTTTCTATTTTCGACCAGGCCGCCAGTTTTTGTCAGGGCAATATCACCTACGAAAACGTGATTGCCGACCTCAATGTGCTCGATAGCGACAATTATTTCAATCTCATCGACTTGGCTGTAGATAATCAGGTGAGCGATATGATGGTGCTGCTCAACGATTTGATGGGCAAGGGTTTCGATGGCGGAAACCTCATCAACGGTCTGGCCAGTCATGTTCGCAATGTGCTCATGGCTAAAGATGAGGCTACGCTTCCATTACTCGAGGTGAGTCAATGCCAACGGGAACGCTACCAACAGCAGGCAAAAAAATGTCCGGCTCCTTTTCTTTATAAGGCGTTGGAACTGATGAACAACTGCGACATTCACTACCGGCAGAGCAGCAACAAACGCTTATTGGTGGAGCTGACGTTGATTCAGGTGGCGCAGATCACGCAACCCGACGATGAAGTTGGTGCGGGGCGTAGCCCTAAGAGTTTGAAATCCCTGTTCGGAAAAAAAGCCATTCCCCAACCGAAACCGGCTATACAGGTGGCCGGTGGGGAGAAAACGGAGGTGAATCAACACATGGCGACACCTCCAATCGAGTCTGTCGGTAGTGATGAAAACCATCCCTCTGCCGAGGAAAAGGTCGTTTCTACATCGACCATTGCCCCGGGTGCACGCCTCAAACTGGGAGGGATGGGCACCTCTTTTGCCGACTTACGGAACGGGCCCGGTAAGCCTTCTTATCTTCAGAAAGAAGCTGAGGTGGAGAATAAAGATGAGAATACCACATTCTCCCAAGACGAATTGGAGTTGCAATGGATGTCGATGTGCAACCGAATGCCACAGGAGTTAACGGCCATGGCGGCGAGAATGAAAAACATGAAACCACGTATTACTGAGTTTCCGCAGGTGGAAGTCCTGGCAGACAACGAGATGGTGCTGGAGGAAATCCATAAATTGAAAAGCAGAATACGTTCAACACTGTCGAAAACACTGCATAATGGCAGTATTGAACTTAATATCCGACTGGCAAAAGTGGAAGAAATGAAAAAGCTGCTCACCCCTAAAGAAACCTTTGAAAACCTGCGTCAGAGCAATCCTGCCATAGAAAAACTACGCCACGCCTTAGACTTGGAACTATCCTAAGGCGGCCTTTCACTTTTCTTTATTTCTGCTCGCGTAGCATGGGCAGCGAGATATGGTACCGCATAGCCAGGAAACGTACCAAACAGATAAAGAGAAAACAACTGACGACCGTTATCCCAATCTCCACGCCAAGAGCATAAAGTGCCCAATAAAGAGCACCCCCGGCAATGCTCGCCATGGCGTAAATCTCTTTCTGAAAGATAACAGGTACGTTGTTGAGAAGCACGTCTCGCACCACACCACCTGCCGCTCCGGTGATACAACCCATAATGATGGCTACCCAAAAGGGCTGTCCCAGGGCAAGTGCCTTTTGTAGTCCGGCTATCGTAAAGAGAGCCAATCCGAGGGTATCGAAGACAAACCACGTATTGGAGAGCCGCTCTACGTATTTGGCAAAAACGATAACAGAGAGCAATGCCAGAACTGTGCACACCATATAGACCGACGAAGTCATCCAAAAAGGTGTGACACCGAGCATTACATCGCGCAAGGTTCCGCCGCCAATGGCCACGGCAATACCGCAGACAAGCCCTCCAAACCAGTCGACATGCTTAGCTGCTGCATGCCGAATACCGGATATGGCGAAAGCAAAAGTGCCTGTTATCTCGATGATTTTCTGAACTGTACTCGCCAGTTCGGGGTCGCTGTAAGTCATTCTTCGGTGTGTTGTTGCTTTTGAAGACGGGTCTTTTCGGTTTTTCTTCTTTTATTGGTTGACGACGTTCTGTGGTCTTCCTTCGGCAAAAGCCTTTGCATTGGCGATGGCTGTTTTTAGCAATCGACCGCGTGCTTCGGCAGTTGCCCAGGCAATATGGGGCGTAATGAAGGCGTTGGGCTGCTTGAGTAGTGGGTTATCGGCCTGAGGCGGCTCGCAGGTCATCACGTCTGCGCCGTAACCAGATAGCTGTCCGTCGGCAAGAGCTTGAGCAACATCGGACTCGTTGACCAGCGAACCGCGCCCGGTATTGATGAGAATGGCTCCTCGACGCATCTTGGCAATCGAGTCTTTGTTCATCATTTCGCGCGTTGTTTTGGTCAATGGGCAATGCAGAGATAAGACATCGCTGATGGAAAGCAGTCCGTCGAGCGTTGTTTTATGAACACCTGCGGGCAAATCGGCTGCGTTCTTACTGGTAAAGGCGAAAACATCCATGCCGAAACATCGTGCAATTTTCGCTACTTTGCAACCGATGTTTCCCAGTCCCACAATTCCCAGCGTCTTTCCGGCAAGCTCGTGCAGAGGCGTATCCCAATAACAGAAGTCGGAAGCTTGGCTCCATTCGCCCTGTCGATTCTTATCGGCATAGTGTTCGATGCGATTGGTGATGTTAAGGATATGAGCAAACGTCATCTGCGCTACGCTATCGGTGCTGTAAGCAGGCACATTGGAGACGACGATGCCCCTTTCGCGTGTCTCTTTCACGTCAATGATGTTGAATCCGGTGGCCAAAATGCCGATATATTTAAGTCGAGGCAGTTTGAGAAGTGTCTCTCCCTTGAGCACAACCTTGTTGGTGAGCACCATGTCGGCCTCTTTGGCCCGTTCAATCACCTCTTCTTTGCTTGTTCGGTCGTAAACTTTCACTTCGCCGAACTGTGCCAATTCCTCCCAGGAAAAGTCGCCGGGATTGGCGCAATAGCCGTCTAATACTACAATATTCATCGTTTTGAAAACTTAAAATCTATATTTATTGATACCGTTCGCCCCATAGATGCACCATGCGTTGATAGAGTTTCTCTTCAGCGGGCGAGTGTTGGGCCTGCCAAAGGCGTGTTTGCGTGAGTTCGTCGGGCAGATATTGCTGAGGGACGAAGTGCTCCGGATAGTCGTGTGCATATTTATATCCATCGGCATACCCCAGTTCGCGCATCAGTTTGGTAGGGGCATTGCGTAGATGAAGCGGAACAGACAGATTGCCAGAACTGCGCACCAGTTCCAGGGCTTGATTGATACCGTTGTAGGCCGAGTTGCTTTTTGCACTTGTTGCAAGGTAAACAGCGGCCTCGGCCAATGGAATTCGGCCCTCCGGCCACCCTATTTTCATCACGGCATCGAATGCCGCATTGGCGATGAGCAGGGCGTTGGGATTAGCCAGTCCGATGTCTTCAGCCGCACTGATCACCAACCTTCGAGCGATGAACTGCGGATCTTCGCCGCCCTCAATCATGCGAGCCATCCAATAAAGAGCCGCATCGGGGTCGCTACCTCGGATGCTTTTGATGAATGCTGACACGATGTCGTAGTGCATTTCGCCGTCTTTGTCGTAGGCCAATGGGTTTTGTTGCAACCGGTTGACCACCGTTTCGTCGTCGATGAGCACCTCTTCACCCGGCAGAGCGGCCTCGACCACCAGCTCAAGGATATTCAATAGCTTTCGCGCATCTCCTCCGCTGTAACGAATCAGAGCCGTATTCTCTTTGATGCGGATCGTTTTCTTTTTCAGTTCCACGTCTTGCTGTACGGCCCGTTGGATGAGTTCCTCCAAATCTTCTTTAGATAGGGGCTGTAAAACATAGAGCTGACAGCGCGAGAGCAATGGGCGAATCACCTCGAACGAGGGATTTTCGGTTGTGGCTCCGATGAGGGTTACAACGCCTTTTTCTACCGCTCCGAGCAGCGAATCTTGTTGAGACTTGCTGAAACGGTGTATCTCGTCGATGAAGAGAATAGGCGAATGCGAACCGAAAAACCTGCCCGACTTCGCTCTGTCTATCACCTCACGCACATCTTTTACTCCGCTTGTCACTGCACTGAGTGTGTAGAACGGTGTTTCCAACTTGTTGGCCACAATCTGTGCAAGTGTTGTTTTGCCCACACCCGGCGGTCCCCAAAGGATGAACGAGGGGATTCGGCCCGCATCGATCATGTTGCGCAGCACGGCATTCGGCCCAACGAGATGTTTCTGTCCTACATACTCGTCGAGCGTTCTCGGTCTCATTCTTTCGGCTAAGGGCTCGCTCATTATTTCTCTTCAAGTGATTTTTTCCGCATTCGCAGTCTTCAGGTATGTGCAGAGGGCGGATAGAAAGGCTCTTCGGCTTCTTTCGTCTTCTGCAAAGGTACGCAAAACCTGCTCTTTCTGCGCCCGTTTCTCGGCAGATTTTTCCCTCGTTTGGGATGGCCTTCCTATTCAGTTGGGAATCAGGGGCTTAGGAAATACGTTGTAAAAGCTTAGCTTTTGAGGTGCAAAAGCTAAGAGATGGCGATGTAAAAGCTAAGAAAACGGAGGACGAAAGCTGAGCTTTTGCAAAACGTGTTCTGCCATCTTCTCGTTCATTGAATGAAGATGTGCAGAACACGCTCGGCTATTTGAATCTGTCAGTTCTTAGAGAATCTAAGGTTTGCGCTTGAGTTGGGGTTTTACAAATACCTCACCGATGCCTCGGAAAGCTCCCATAACGGGTTTCGAATCAGAGAAGCGGTTCCAACCATAGGAGGCGAAAGTTTGTTCGGAAGCCAGTTTCTGTGCTTCTTTGAAGACGAGGTTTCCCTTATCATCGAAGGTCAACAAGACGCTTTCTTGTGTTCCGTTGATGGCCGTTTCATGTCCTTTTCTAAAATCGTCGGCCACAATCACGGTGATGAGATATTCGAAAACGCCTGGTTTTACCTCATTTTTGCCCACGATTTTGCCGTTATACATCGTAAGACCTTTGCCAGGAGTAAAGCTAACCTCCCAGGCGTATTTGTCTTCAACGATAAAGTTGGCCTTGTTCGTACCTGTTGCCACAATACGCACTTTTGTGGTTTTCTTCTCCAAATCTCTACTGGGCAGCCTCATGAGAGCTGTTTGAATATACTCTCCTTCGATGTCGGCCAAGGATGCTTGTACCACCCGAAGCGAGTCGGTAAGTCCCACTGCTTTAGCCGTTACCCAGCCCACGCGTGGCTTTCCTGTGGTGTTGGCAGCCACTTTCACGTCAATGTTTTCACCGTTTTTCTGCACGGTTATCCAACTTTCGGTAGCTCCGTAGTCGACGGTTACGTTGGAAGGAGTTGCCAAAGACTTCTCGAAAGCCTCGTCGGCAGTATAGATCTCTTCGCCAACGGGCAGCCCGAACGATACGCCTTCTTGATGAATGTTGAGCGTGATGGAGTCGCCCTGCTGATTTTTGATGACTAAAAGGGTGTTCCGGGTTTGCGGACTGGTGTTCGTCTCGGCAGTCAACGCAAGCGTTTCTCCCTTTTTCGTCACAGCGAGCCAGGCATCTTGCGCATAAGCCTGTGCCGGTTGTGCGGCCAATGTCACCTCTTGTGTTCCGCCCAGCACATGAAATGTGGTTTGTGCCTTGACCACAGAGAGGCCCGCAGCATACGCTGGCAGGTCTTTATCGCTGCTGCACGCCACCATAAGAGCAGTCAGACCCGTGGCCAGGGATATGGAAATGAATTTGTTCATAGTGGTTGTCATTTTAGTTTCTTAATGTATTCGATGTTCGGCAATGTGAAGGCGTATACGTAACCTCCCTTTGGATTGAGCAAGGGACTTAGGTCTTCGCCATAGGCAACGCCCAAGAACGAGTCTACGGTGTAGCCTGAAATCTGTCCGCTGTCTTCGGCATCGGCTCGAGACATATCCTCATTCCAGGTGAAATACATACTGCCCTTACCTTCTCCGAAGAGCTTACTGTCTTTCTGAGAGGCGGGAACCATTACGATTCCTGCGGGATACTTGTAGGTGGGGTCGATAACAGGTTGGCCGGGAAGCTCTATTCGCCCGTTGATGGGATCGTAGGTGAGTTGCAGTTCGTAGCTCACCTTGTCGTAAAGCAAATATCCTTTCAGAGTGTTCGGGGCTGTGGCTCGTTCCAAGGTGAGGGTGATGCGTTTTCTCAAACTCGTTTTGAGTTGCCATTCGCCTACCCAGAAGTCTATTTTCTTGTGATTGGAAGGTGTGTATTGCGCCACTTTGAGTTCGCCTTCGGTAAGGGCTCGCTCGGTTTCATTCCATGTAAGGTTTTGATATTGTTTGCCTCCGATGGTGATAGGTTGGCGCAACACGATGCCTGTAGCATTAGTGCAATAGGGCATGTCCCACTTGGTTTGACCCAGCGTAACGGTGATTCGGCGTGTGTCGGGGTCGATGGAGCCTTGTGCCAAGGTGTCGTTGCCTTGGATAAAGTTATAAGTGCTGACGCTCATTCCGTCTTTCACGGTGATGATACCCATCATGTACTCATCCCAATTGGTGTCTTTGGGCAGGCGTGTAAGCACCATTTCGTTCTTCCATTTGCGACCTCTGAGCACGATACTGTCTGTTGTGGCACGTAGTATGGCAAACTCGTAGTCGCCCTGAATGCCCTCTGGGTTGCCCAACCAGGGTGCTGCCAGGGGGTGTATCACCTTATTATATACGTTGAACGAGAGCATGGGGCCTTGGTCTTTCACTACTTCGTATTCGGAAGTGGCCTTTTCTTCGGGGTCTAACACGTCGCCCATGGCAGTGACATGTCCGTTTTTAAACTTCAATAGTAGGGTGTATCCTCCGTAGCTATAGTTTCTTCCTGCATAATAATGCAGCATCCAGCCACCTTCAGACGATTCTAATAGTGTGGTGTAATCTGCTACACTTTGGTCTACTCGCTCTGCGGCGGGGAGGTCAAAAGTCGTATTCTTTTCGTGCAAACACGATTGCATGAGGAGTGTCAGCACCACGGATATGAATAGGAAATATGCCTTTTTCATTTGCTTATCGTTTTACTTCTTTAATATTATTAATGTTCGTCTTCATTGTCTTGCTACTTTAAGCTATTCAAATCGAGCGTGGAAATTTTCCCACCTCTCCGTAATATGGCGTTGCGTAGCAAGTCGATGTCTGCATCCCAAGCGTTCCTCATATAATCGCGCACGATCTTTAGCTTTCTGTTGATAATGCTCGTGCCTTTTGTTCCGGCAGACTGTAAGATGGAATTCCACTCCTGTGGCGTGCTGGTCACATAAATGGAGTAAAGCTCGGCAATGTCTTCGGCAGGGTTTTCCATCGAATAAGGCGACACAAACCCTAACGCGTATGCCCGCTTTTCGGGCACAGAGGTCCAGTTGCCGCTTACGTAGTCGGAACGAGAGATGTTGTCGTACGACTCGTCGTAGGGCTTTTTCTGGTTCAAGATGTGCATAAACTCGTGGTGCATGGTGTGGAAATAAAAGCCAGTCATGCTGCGATAGTCTTTCAGCAGGTCGTCGGTAAGGGCGTTTACCTTGCTTAACGTCACCTTATAGCCACCCTCGGCACTGCCCACCACTTCGGTTCGGTAGCGCGTATAACCAGGAATGCCCACGGCTACGATGATGCGCGGCGCATTCTCTTTTATAAAGTCGAGGCCGATAGTTTCCGTATATGGGTCGAACCACATGAACTTTGTGATGATGGCCAGCTTGGCCGTCTTGGCCGAATCGGCAGGAACGAAATGATAGGCTTTATCTGTTTCCTCTGTCTTAAGCCGATATTGGAAATCCACATTGTAAGGCATGGTGTAGTTTTTATACAGCCACTGGTCGAAGGGATTCCGCTTTTGTGCTTTAGTAGAGAAGATAGAGTCGCCGCTCAGTTTGTCATCGCTGCACGAAAACAAGGTTGTGGCACAGCATGCGAAGGCGATTGCAGCCAAATATAAATACTTCTTCATGAGCGTATAGTTTTACTTGTTACGGGGATTGGCCGTTATTCCGGCAGAAATAACGTCTTGTGGCAACTGGATGGCTAAGCGTGGATCGCCCACTTTCATCGAGTCGGTAAGGGCGGTAACGGTCGAACGTATATCCACTTGCCTGCGATACAGAGTGATGCCATAGCGTTTCACATCTTGTAATCTGAATCCTTCATGTATGGTGAGGATGCGACGCAACTGCAAGATACATTGGAGAAGTGGCTCTTGCGTGGTTTTCTCGATGGTGAAAAGCGGATGCAGAGCTTTCCTGGGCGTAGGTTTGGTGGGCGTGTAATAAGCCAGGGAGTTGTAGAAATCCTTGATCTGGTCAAGCGTAAGCCGGACCTTCTTTTTCGAAAAAACAGCCAATTCGGTGTTGATATCGTTCAATGCTTCGGCATATTTTCCGGAAAGGGCATACGCTTCGGCACGTTCGAGCAGGGTAGCATCGGTGTTAAACACGGCAAACTCGGTGTAGGGGATGCCGATACCTGCCGCAACGTCTGTCACACGAGGCACGTAGGGAATCTTGCGCAAGGCATATTTCGACACGCCATTGTTGTAAGTAACGGTGTAAAGTAGTTCCGTTCCGCTATTACCCCATGGCCCAGGAGCCTGCAACGTTTCGGTTTTACTTGTCATTTCACCGTGCGCATACTTGCTTCCAGCCAATACGGGGATACTTATTACACCCCATTCGGAGGGTACGGGCAACAATAAGATGTTGGCATTGTTGGATGCTTGTACGAAAGCATTAGGCTGTACGTTTCCGCTTGGCCCTAAACGATTCCATTCGGTCCAGTTTCTAAGGACGTCGGCAGGCTGATCTCCCAACACCATATTGGCGTATTGCACGGCTTTATCGTATTGTTGAGCATAGAGATAGAAGCGTGTTGCGAAGGCGTAAGCTGCTTGCTTAGTGAAGTGGAACTTAGGTCGGGCATACTTAGTGCCAACAAGCGAGATGCCTTCTTGCAGGTCTTTTTCTATCTTTTCGTAAAGTTGCGCCAGTGTTCCACGTTCCATCAGGCGTCCCACAATTCGTTCGGGCTCTGTTGGGTAAGGCATTCCCAAGTTGTTTTGAGCCGTCGTTTTGTCGTAGGCTTGGCAGAAAACTGTACTCAATTGGAACATGGCGAAGGCCCTGCAAAGCAATGCTTCGCCCAGCTGTGCATCGTAATCACGAGGATTTTTTACGCTTTTGATGTGTGCAATGGCCTCATTGGCTGTGGCCACAGCGGTGTAGTGGGCTTCCCAAAGTTGGAAAGGCGTTTCGGCGTTACGCACCTCATCGATGTCTTTCCATTGGTAAGCCTGCTCTTGAAACCTGTCGAACGTGCTCCACGTGCTGTGCAACTGCTCGTCGGTATTGTCCGAATACATCTCGGTAAGGTAGGCGGGATGTGCCGAAGGGTATGCACTAACGAGGAGTTGACTCACTTCCGAGGGATTTTTGAGATCCATACGGCTGTCGGGATACTTGTTGAGGAAATCGTTGCATGAGGCTAACGCGAACGAAACAGCAACCATCGACCCACCTATTATATATTTATTAATTTTCATCTTCGTAGGGTTTAAAGTCCGAGTTTTACAGTAAGAGTGAATTGTTTGGGCATAGGCGAAGCCACACCACCCACGTTATAGAATTCGGGATCTTGCCCATTGAGTCGCTTATCGGCATAGAGCAAAAAGAGATTAGTGGCTTGCAACTTGAGCGACACATTCTTTACCATGGCGTTTTTGAGCCATTGTGCAGGCAAATCGTAGCCCAACGACACTTCCTTCAGGCGGATAAAGTCGCCCTTAGCGATACGAACATCGGTGTAGTTGTAGGCATTATATCCTTGCCGAAGGTTGGTGTTGGCCATGTATTGAGCCTTAGAGATAATGCCAGGCACGTTGGTTTGAGTTTCTTCGCCAGACTTTGTCAATCGGTTTTTAAAGGCATTGGTCATTGAAACGAGATCGTTATAACGTGCACGGAACTTCGGATCAAGGCGCACCACATTGCCAAAGGCGTAGGTTACGAAAACATTGAGTCTGAAACCACGGTATGTAAACACGTTGCCAACAGAGCCAGTGTGCAGCGGATCGGTAGGTCCTTCGTATTTAAGGAAGTCTGTTAGGGTGCGCTCTTGGAAGTTAATGTCATCGGTTGTTACCATTCCTTTCTCGTTCAGCACCATGGGCATTCCTTCGTCGTTAAGACCTATGAAGGGAATAGAGAACAACGAGCGTGCAGGATAGCCACGTTTGGCAAATCCGCTGCCACTAACCAGACTCATCACGTTGCCTTGATTGAAAAGCTTAGTTATCTCGGTGTTGGCGTATGCATAGATAAAGCTTGTGGTCCACGAGAAATGTTTGTTCTTTAAGTTCACCGACGAGAGGCTTAGTTCAACGCCATTAGAGTTCATTTCGGCCACGTTGGCAGCGCGTATGATTTGTCCGCCCGTTCCGGCAGTAACCATTGGACCTATTTCATCGAAGTTCTTTCGAGTGTAGAAGTCGAAGGTGATACCCAAACGGTTGTTCCATAGCGAGGCGTCGAACCCTAAGTTCAATTCATTTTTCTTCTCGTAGGTGAGGTTAGCATTAGCCAATTCGTATATTTCGAGTTGTGGTTCTTGGTCTTCGGCAAAGAGGCGGAAGGGGTTAGAAGCCTTAATGATAGCCGTAGAGTTGCTGTATGAGGCATCGGGAGGCGTACCCGTAAGACTGTACGAGGCACGTAAGGTTAGGCGAGAAAGGGGTGAAAGTTTGCCAAACCAGTTTTCTTCGTGCACGTTCCAAGCACCCGACACGTTCCATGTGGGCATCCATCGGGCGTTGGTATCACGTCCCATCTGGTTCGAACCCTCGTAACGAAGGGTACCATTGAACACGTAACGACCCTTATAGCTATAAGTGGCGTTGCCGTAGAAAGCCACACTACGCGAGTTTGTTGGCGTTATCATGTAATAGGTGTTGCCTGCCTCGACGGCCCGTTTGAAGTATTCGTAAATGTAGAACGGCACTTGACCCGCATCGTAACGCAGTCCTGAGCCTTCGAAAACGGTACGCTGGCGTTCGATGCTCTTCACCTCCATACCTGCAAAAAGGTTCATAATGTGCTTTTGAGCGAAGGTATGGTTGTAGTTAGCCGTAGCGCGCAGGTCGTAATCGCTCATGCGATTGTCGCCCTTATGATACAAACCGCCGTAGGGCAACACCGAGAAGGGAAGATTGTAGGGGTTGGACGGATCCTTATAGAGATACTTATTGGCTTCGCGGATGATGCCATTGGCCATAGCCCGATAGGCCATTGCCTGGTTGGAATTGTCTTTTACATGGTGTTCTTGTGTGGAAGCCATGTACTTAAAGGCACCCAAAGCCGAGAGTTCCAATCCCTTAATGGGTTTATACTTCAGTTCTAATTGGAATTTAGCATCGAGGACATTGAGGTCGATATAATTGTTGTTCAGCTCGTTGAAGATGTTGAACGGCGCAAAATTGGAAACATAATACTCATTGGGATCCAATACGCGCGAGGTGTTGCTGGCATAAGAATAAGGATTGATATCGAAGTCGCGTTTCACCTCGCCGCTAACAACGTCTACGTCTTGTCCCAGCGTTCCGGGGGCGCGTTGCTTGCGATAGGCTGCTCCGCCGATGAGGTTGAGCGATAATTTGTCCGACAAATGTTGCGTCAGGTTCAAGCTGAGCGTGTAGCGATTCACGTTGCTTTGTTTGTACCAACCCGGATCGAGCATTGCACTGAATGAGGCATAGTAGTTCGATGTTTGTGTGCCGCCGCTCAGACTCACAGAGTGATTCTGCATGATATTAGTAGAGAAAAGCTCGTTAAACCAGTTGGTATTTCTGAATTCGGCCTGTTGCAGGTAGCGGTTCTTCGCCTCGGTGGTGTTCTCCAATGCGAAACGACCCGTAAGACGGTCATATCGATTGGTGAGTTCGTACATCTTTCCGTATACGCCATACTCGCTACCATTGAGCACTTCAGAGAGATTGAGCCAACCCTTGTCGGCCATTTCCCGGTAAATACCCATCTGTTCTTTGGAGTCGAGGATGTCGAAGTTGTTGTATGAAGGTACAAGTCTGGTGGTAAACTCGCCCGTATAGCTGATATGTGCTTGTCCTTGTTTGCCCTTTTTGGTAGTAACAACAATAACGCCAGCCATTGCACGCGCTCCATAGATAGAGGTGGCCGAGCCGTCTTTCAGTATCTGGAAGCTTTCGATGTCGTCGGCGTTCAGGCCTGCGATAGCCGATGAGATAAGCGTTTCAGGGTTTCCCGAAGCCAAATCGTCAGCTCCCACGTTGGCGGCATCCTCCATGATAACGCCATCCACCACCCACAGAGGCTTACTACTTCCGTAAATAGAGGTCGCACCACGAACGCGTATCTTCGGGGCTGTGCCAAACGTTCCGCTGACGTTCTGCACCGACACGCCCGCAGCCTGCCCTTCGAGCGACCGACTGATGTCGGCCACACCGCTCAGTCGGGCTTTCTCGGCGTCAACCTTATCGGTAGCACCCGTAAACAAACGGCGGTCTGTGCGCGTAAGACCCGTTACCACCACCTCGTTAAGCACTTGAGCGTTGGCCTTGAGCACTATGTGCATGTTGGCCGAAGCCTTTAACGTCTGTGCCACCATGCCGATGTAACTAACGGTAATTTGTGGATTGTGTGCGTCGGTGGTGAGCGAGAAATGCCCGTCCACGTCGGTTACTGCCGCCGTTTTGGTTCCTACCACCGTGATGGTAGCACCAATAATGGGTTCGTTGTCGCCTGCCGACATCACCGTACCCGAGATTTTTGTTTGCGCCACAACTGCGCTTACGCACAGAAAGAGGGTGGTCAAACACATAAGTAGCTTTTTATTCATAAACATTTCATCTATTTAGTCTGTCTTTATTTGGTTGGCTTGTGATAGCTTTTTTGTGCAATAGGGCAGGGGAAAGTAATGGTATATAGGCTGTGCTCTTCCTGGTATGTGGATGAAATATCCCTTTTTGTTACGTGGGAATACAACTTTTCAACAGGCATTAATGATTGACAACCTATTCTTTACTGAATTACTGACGGGCAAAAATAGTGATTTTTATATCTAACTCACAAATGTTTTTGTTTAAATTTCTCGTAAAATTAGTAGTATTTAATTATTAACGGCCTCTATATCGACTAAAAACGAAAATATTACGCTCGATTATTAACGATTGTTACACCTTAAGAGGCTGACAGATCTGACATGAAAGCAAAGGTAAGGGTGACTGGCCTGTTGTTCTTTTGGATGATTCTTGGATGCTGATATGAGAGGAAAAAATGTGGAGATACGACTGTTGAAAGAATTCTTAAAACAGCTGTTGCCGAACAGACAACGAGGAAAATAAAACGTGATGGAAGTCGGTGGGTTTCAGTAGATTCGACAAGCGGTTTACCATCTCTTAGCTTTTACATGCCCATCTCTTAGCTTTTAAGGTTCAAAAGCTAAGAGATAGGAGGGCGAAAGCTTAGCTTTTGCAAAAGGGATGTTGCAGGGCGAGCATGTCGTCAGAGGATGTGGGTGTTGTGTTCTTTGAAGCAAGAGCGGTTCCTCATCACGAATCCACCTTATTATATATAGCAATCCTGTAACTGTCAAGGTGCCCCTTGTCCATCTGTGCTTCTGTCAACGTCTATCAGATCAAGACGTTTTCTCAACGCTTCGGGGCGTTTGGGTTAACGGGATTATCTGTCTGCCGTGTAACAACAACGTGTTTGTCAACGCGATGAAGAGGGGAGAGAGGAGGCGGAAAGGGAGGCTCTGACATGGAGAATGCAAGTCTTTTTCTCCTCTTTTTTCAATATTTTCAGTGGGGTAGACTTGCACGGGCCAAGTTTTTTGTTTACTTTTGCAAGCGAAAAAGGGGCCCCGTAGTTCAGCTGAATAGAATGCAGGATTCCGGTTCCTGAGATCGTGGGTTTGAATCCCGCCGGGGTCACTCTTTTTTTATTGGATAATTCCGAGTTGTGAAGAAAGAACTGAGATGTTTGGGAGTTTTTGGACAGACTGAAATTATCCGTCACCCGCACCACCTTTGTTTTTTGTTTGCAATTTCGTTACTTCATTAAATCACAGCTACGCATGGAAATTGCAGAGAGGTTTATCAATTATACCCGGTTTGACACCCAGTCGGACGATGGTTCGGAAACCGTTCCGAGCACCCCGAAACAGCTTGTTTTTGCAGAGTATCTCAAGAAAGAAATGGAGAGAGAGGGGCTCAGCGATGTGGAAATGGATGGCAATGGCTATCTCTATGCTACGCTGAAGGCCAACTGTAAGAAAAGAATTCCCACGATAGGTTTTATTTCTCACTATGATACCAGTCCCGATTGTAGCGGCGAAAACGTGCGAGCCCGTATCGTGAAAGGTTACGACGGGGGTGATATCGAGCTGTCGGCCGGTATCGTTTCGTCGCCGACGAAGTTTCCTGAACTGAAGAGGCATGTGGGCGAAGACTTGATTGTGACCGATGGAACTACCCTTCTCGGGGCGGACGACAAGGCTGGTATTGCCGAGATTATGCAGGCGATGTGTTGGCTACGCGACCATAACGAGGTGAAACATGGCGACATTCGCATTGCCTTCAATCCCGATGAGGAAATTGGCAAGGGGGCGCATCTCTTCGATGTGGAACGGTTTGGTTGCGAATGGGCTTACACCATGGATGGTGGAGACTTGGGCGAACTGGAGTATGAAAACTTCAATGCTGCCTCGGCAAAGGTGGTGCTGAAGGGTGTGAGCGTGCATCCGGGCTATGCGAAGGGGAAGATGGTGAACGCCAATCGGCTTGCTTGCGAGTTTTGTGCGATGCTGCCCGCCGACGAGACGCCTGAATCTACCGAGGGCTATGAGGGATTCTATCACCTGACCGGCATCCAAGCTTGTACGGAAGGGGCTCGGCTGAGTTATATTATACGCGATCATGACCGCGAGAGATTCGAAGATCGGAAGGTGTTTTTCGAAAAATGCGTCTGTGCCTTGAATCAAAAATATGGTGAAGGAACGGCTATGGCTACCGTGAGCGATACCTATTATAACATGAAGGAGAAGATAGATCCTAACATGCACGTTATCGACATCGTGTTAAGGGCGATGATGGAGTGTGGCGTTCCGCCCAAAGTAAAACCCATTCGCGGCGGAACCGATGGTGCACAGCTCAGCTATAAGGGGTTGCCTTGTCCCAATATCTTTGCCGGAGGGGTGAATTTCCACGGTCCGTATGAGTTTGTGTCGGTGCAGGTAATGCAGAAAGCGGTAAACGTCATCACGAAAATCTGCGAGATAACGGCAGATTATTACGACTGAAAGAAAATCTTTTTCGAGAAATTATGAGGACAGAGAACGAATAGTTCGAGTCTAAAAAATACCGGATGGCAGGGAAGCAATCCGGTATTTTTGTTTGTTGGAGCAGTTTTCTCTATGGATGGCGAAAGTTTCGGGCGATGAAGAACCCGGTATTCGCCGTTCTATGCGTGCGAAAAAACTGATTTTGGGCTGTTTGAGGTTTCATTCAGGGGAGAAACATCCATCTGTTGCCTGTTTTGCCTTTCCCTCCGGGGGAAAGCTCATTTTTTTGCTCGTTCTGTGTTTCCCCCTGGAGGGAAAGCTTAAATTGTTGCCCGTTTTGCATTTCCCTCCGGGGGGAAGCTCATTTTTTTGTCCGTTCTGCGTTTCCCCCCAGGGGGAAGCTCATTTGCTTTTACGACCTCCTTATTCTTGGATGATGAGTGAGTCGATGGCGGCTCTGAGCTGTTCCATCGCCTGTTGGAGGATGCTTCGGGGCGTACCGACGTTCATCCGCATGTGCCCTTGTCCGCCTTCGCCGAACATTTCGCCGTCGTTGAGGGCGAGATGGGCTTTTTCTACGAAAAGTTTTTGTAGCAGACGGTGGGAGAGACTCAGGGCTGTGCAGTCAAGCCAGACCAAAAAACTGGCTTGCGGACGCAGAGGGCGGATTTGCGGAATGTATCTGTGGCAGAAATCTTCGACGAAGAGAACGTTCTCTTCCACATACCGCAACATCTGCCTGCGCCAGTTTTCGCCCTGTCGGAAGGCGGCTATCGTGGCAATGGGAGCAAAGAGGGTAGGTTCGTCCAGTTCGTTGGCCGAGAGCCAGCGGAAGAACTTCGCGCGGAGGGTTTCGTTGGGAACGATGGCGTAGGAACTGACGATGCCTGCGAGGTTGAACGTCTTTGTAGGGGCGCCAAAGGTGATGCTGATCTCTGCTGCACGCTTTGAGACGGTGGCAAAGGGCGTGTGACGATTGCCGAAGAGGGCCATGTCGGCGTGTATCTCGTCGCTTATGACGAGTAGATGGTGTTCGAAACAAAAGTCGGCCAATCGCCGTAGCGTTTCGGCAGACCAGGTCTGACCGGCCGGATTATGTGGGTTGCAGAGGATGAAAATCCGACATTGTTCGTCACACACTTGTTCCAGATTCTCGAAATCCATCTCGTAATATCCGTCTGCGCCGCGTTTGAGCGGATTGAACACCACCTTGCACCCATTGGCCTCGGGCGTAAGGCGGAAAGGATGATAGACGGGTGGCTGGATAATCACCTTTTCGCCGGGCTTGGTAAAAACGTTGAGAACGAAGCCGATGCCTTTCACAATGCCCGGAATGAAGCGGAGCCACTCGCGCTGCACGTCCCAGTTGTGGTGCGATTTGATCCAGTCGATCACGGCAGGCCAATAGTCTTCAGGTTCGACGGTATAGCCAAAGATGGGATGTTCCATCCGTTTTTTTAGGGCATCAACGATGAAGGGCGGCGTAGCAAAATCCATATCGGCCACCCAGAGGGGCAAGAGATCGTTGCGTCCCCACCGCGGCAGCAGAGCATTGTGTTTGAGGTCGCCGCTGCCGGTGCGGTCGATACGTGTGTTGAAATCGTAGCATTCCATTTTAGAGAAGGGCTTGTTGGATATCGTTGAAGAGGTCGTCCACGTCTTCCAATCCCACACTGAGGCGGATGGTGGTATCGAGAATGTCCATTTGGGAGCGTTCCTCGGCAGAGAAAAGGCCAAAAATGGTGCTGGCTGGGTGTATCGCCAGCGTGCGATTGTCGAAGAGATTCGTGGCGCGATGAATCAATTTCAGACGGTCGATAAAACGGAAGCAAGCCTCCTGACTGTCGAGGTCGATGGTGAGCATTGCGCCGGCTGTAGGACCGAACTGACGTTTGGAGAGTTCATGATAGGGATTGTCGGGCAGTCCGACGTAGTTGACCCGCCGGATGGATGGCAACTGTTGCAGTCTTTTAGCCAAACAGAGCGCATTGGCGGCCTGCACCTTGTATCGCGCATCGAGCACCTCCAGTCCCACCGTTTGCTGATAGGCCGCTTGCGGTGTCATGTAGGCCCCGAGATTGAAGAGCATCTCATGGCGCAGCGGATGATGCAGACGGTCGCAAGTACTGTAATCGATGACCAATCCACCGAGCGACGTTGCGCCGCCACTGATATACTTCGTGCTCGACACTACCTCGGCATCTATACCCAGGTCTCGGGCCGAGAACTCGGTGAAAGGTATCAGCGTCGTGTCGGCAATCACCGGAACGCCCTTGCGATGGGCCACTGCTGCCACGGCCGGAATGTCTGTTACTTCGAGTTGCGGATTGGTCATGATCTCCAGATATAGGCAGCAGCATTCGGTATCGATGGCCTCTTCCACGGCTTTGAGGTTGGTCAAGTCGCAGAGTCTGGCCCCCACACCGAACCGTTTCAAGGTGGAGGTGATGAGCGAATAGGTATTACCGAAGAGATGTCGCGAGGTAAGGATGTATTTGTCTTTTGCCGCCAGAGCCAGCAACACGTTACTGATGGCTGCCATCCCCGAGTTGAAGGCCACGACATCTTGGGCGCCGGTGATGGCTTTTACACGTTCTTCAAAGTTGGTTACCGTGGGATTTTCCACCCGTGAATAGTCGGGAGCATCAATTCTGCCGCAGAAAGCGTCGGCCATGAGCTGTGCATTGTCGAACTCGAATGCCACGGCATGATACACCGGCATGCTGAGAGCATCGTAGGCATCGCGCCGTTTGTAAGGCAGATGAATGGCCTGTGTGGTTTTCTTCATAAACAAATCGTTTTTTTTCGTTCCTCAAAAGTGCGTTTTGCCTTTCCGTTTCACTAAAAGTTCTGTGCCGACGATTTTCAATTCTCGCCACGACAAAATTCAAGCAAGCTTGGCTTTGCTCCTTTGGCTGAACGACAACGTTGACCATTTTTTCTTTCTGTTGCTTAATACCATTGCACCGAATTACCCGAGTTGCTGCGCTTGTCGTACTTCAGTGCGTCGGTAAGCGTTGCTGCGTTGCACCGGAAAGTGAAGTTATAGCTGGTGTAAGGAGCCAAAACCACCGAGCAACTCATGTTGAAACAGTGCAGGTCGCGTTGTAGCGAAGCGGTGGTCATAGAAATTTTATGGTTTTCGAAGTCGTAGCCCGACGAGAAACTGATATTCCATCCATCGCTGATGCGGATGTTGCCGCCGATGTTCAGCGTTTGTGTAAACTTGTAGGGATAGCGCATCGTGTTGTAGTTGAACTTGCTCAGTTCGTTGCTCTCATGCATCGTCACGCCGTAACCGAAAGTCAGCGACCAAGGCATTGAGAACTTCATATATCCATCTTCGTCGGTCTCGGCCTTTCCGGCATCTTTCTTTCCAGCTCCGCGTTGTCCGTCGATCATGGTCTTGTCTACGTTACTTTCGATGTCGGTGTCTACGCCTTCGTCGTCTTTTTGATTACGTTTCCTCTTCTCGTCGTCTTTCGAACCGCCGCCGAAGAGCTTTTTGAGCTTTTCGGGGGTGAGGGTGAACGAAAGATTTTGCGACATGCCCTGGAACCGACCGAATCTGCCGCGGCTCCATTCCGTATGCGTTCCCACATAAGGATGACCGTTGCTGTCCAAATCGTAGGCATAGGTGGCAAAGACAGCGTTGACGCTGAACGTATAATTCTTCCACCATTTCAGACGCAACCGCATGCTCAGATCGCTCCACGGGCGCGTCTCGGCGGCCATATTGTAGGACATCGACGCCCCGAGCTCGTCGATGAGGCTCAGTTTTTTGAAGCCCGTCGAGTCTTGATCCGACCGAATCTTCATTTCCAGGTTATTGCTCAAGTCGAATGTCACGCTTCCCGTCTTTCCCTTTCCCGGAACGCCGAAGAGCGCATTGGAGAACGGCGAATACTCTACCAGTGAGACATTGCCATGCGCATCAGTCTTGACATACGTTTCGTAGTAGCCGTAACGCGAGGCACTGAAGTCGGGGGCATAACTGAAGCTCACCTGCGGCGTGATGACGTGCCGGATGGCCACGATTTTATCACCGAAAATTTTTCGACTCGGGGTCCAGAAACCGTAGAGTTTCGTATTGGCCGACACGCTCATCCGCCAATCGTACACGTTGTGGAAGCCATACGTCGTGTCGGTTTGCTCCACCTGTCGTGCCACGTTCCACGAGCGCATCACTTTGTTGGAATACATCCTGTCGGTGAACGAGAGCGACGGATTCAGACTGATGAACTTCAACACCGTGAAACTTCCGCTCACTGGAATATTGTGTTGCATACCGTTGCGCCAATCCTTGATGAGGTTCGACCGAAAGAGCCGATCCTCCTTCGTCGTAATCGAGTTGCTCAGCTGTCCCGTATAGCTCAGTGCAATCTTCTCGTACCACCGTTCTTTCCCCGCAGCATGCCGACGTTTAAAGGGATAGAACCGGGCGATGGAGATGTTAAGGTCGGGCAGTGTCATGGCTACTGATGAGTCGCGCATGTTCTGCGAGAGATTGGCCGTAGAACTCAGTGTCATTCCGAGGCTCGAGAACGTAGTGTTCCAGCTTACCGACGAGGTGCGCGTACTCTGCGTCATGCTCTGCGGATTGTACAGACTATTGAGGTTGTTGCGTTCGTAGCTTGTTGAGGCGAAGTTCACGCTGGCCGAGAGATTACTGTAGGGATTGGCCTTTTTGTCTTGTCGATGACTCCATTGGAGTTTAAAGCTCGTTTGTTTCGAATAGTCAGGAAGACCCTTGTCGCCCGTTTTCGTGTTTTGATAGCTGAAGAAGAAACTGCCGTTATATCGATAACGTTTGCGATAGTTGGTGGCTGCCGACAGTCCCCACGACCCCTTCGTATAGATCTCGCCCAGCAATTTCAAGTCCCATTTATCGCCCATGGCAAAATAATAACCGCCATCACGCAGATAAAATCCTCGGTCGCTCTCGTCGCCATAGGTCGGCATGATGAGTCCGCTACTGAATTTCTTCGTAAATGGAAAGAAGCCGTAGGGGATGGCCAGAGGTAGCGGAACATCGGCCACGACGAGATAAGCCGGCCCGAAGACCACATCCTTTCCCGGTCGCACCTTAGCCCGTGAGAGTGAGATATAGAAGTCGGGACAGTCTTTATCGCACGTCGTATATCGTCCATGTTGGAGAAACACCTCGCCCTGTGCATTGCGTTTGGCCCGCGCCCCGTGCAGAAATCCCTCCTGCTGTTGGGTATAGACGTCTTTGATAAGGCCCTTTTTGGTTTTGAAATTGAAAGCCATCGTGTCGCTCTCATATTTGTCGCTGCCCATTGTGAAAACAGGCAGTCCCTTCAGTCCTCGTTTGGCCGTAGAGTCTGCTGCGCCAGTGGCATGCACCACGTTGCTATCGAGATTCATGCGGATGCGTTCGCTGGCCAGATCCATATCTTCGTATTTTACCTTGCCCGACCCATAGAGATGTGCCGTTCTCGTTGCGGCGTTGTAGACCAATGAGTCGGTGGCCGAGTAGGTTACAGGTGCGTCGATGCCGTTTTTCTTTTGTCGGTTGAGTGAGTCGAGCCGAATCGAGTCGTCCACCATTCGATTATGTCGATAGATAGCTCTTTGCAAGGAGTCCATCCGTGTAGTGTCGACGGATGGCAGCGAGTCTCGCCGCATTGCGTCTGCCACATGAGCCGCAGGTCGTTTCTCCTTTTTCCGTCGTTGGGAAAGAGGAGCGTAGGTTTCTGCCATCACGAACAGGGCGACGAGCAGCAGGAGTGTTATAACTGATTTTCTCTGCATTTTCGAGGCACAAAATTAAGGAATAAATGATAAAGCCGCCGCCCCTTTTCCCTTTTTAACATGTTGTTGGCCGTGCCCCTGAGTGAGCGGATGTTACTGGAGTGAGCCCTCTAACTTAGGGAACTTGGATAGACCACCTCCCTTGGATGTGTTTACGCACAGTGCCCCAATAGGTGGCAGATAGGATTTCGATGCACGGCAGATGACCTCCTGATGCGCGGGAGATGACCTCCTGATGCACGGGAGATGATCTCCCGATACGCAAGAGGTGACTTCCCGCACATCGGGAAGTCACCTCCGTTCTTTTTAATGGTGATGGCACGCAGCGATTCTGCAGATGGTTCCAGCAGAAGAGCATCCAGTCAGAACCTAATAGCTCACCTCTCCCCA
The DNA here is from genome assembly GCF_018127805.1 of Prevotella sp. oral taxon 475. Lineage (NCBI taxonomy): Bacteria > Pseudomonadati > Bacteroidota > Bacteroidia > Bacteroidales > Prevotellaceae > Prevotella > Prevotella sp. oral taxon 475. The sequence continues at coordinate 1,715,923 of NZ_CP072334.1, read as the reverse complement.
GGGCTTTTCTTCCGAGGAGTCGAATGCGTCTTCGTCTTCCTCTTCAAAGAATCCGGATTTAGCCTCGCCTTCTTCTTCACCGATGGATTTGGAACTGACAATAAATTGGGCGATATTTGCATCGGTCGAGAGCTGCACAATTTTAATGATGGGAATGATATATTTTTCTTTCATCTCTTTATTCTTTTATGATCTTCTTTCCGTTGACGATATAGATACCACCAGGGGTGGGGTGAGATACGCGACGGCCTTGTAGATCGTAGGTAATTTGCTTAGTTGGATTTCCTTTAGAAATGGACTCTTGTCGAATACCCAAGGTGAGTTCGGCCTTAGCTGCTTCGAAGTCGAAAACAAACGATTTGCCCGCAGCTGCAATAGGATGTCCGTCGGGAATGCGAAGTCCGGCTCTATGGGCTTTCAATTTTATGCTAGCTCCCTTACGGCTGCCCTGCCAATAGAAGCCTTGTCCAAATTGCCCCTTACCAAAGATATAGTAGAAACCACCAGGGGTGTTGAGTTCTTGCTCAGTGGTGACACCTACAAGCAGATTGTCGGTAATGACCACCGGTGTTCCTATGGTGAGAGCAGCACGGTAGGTAATGGTTTGGTTCTTCATCGCTTTGTTTTCGATGATAACAGGGGTTCCGGCTGGAATAATCGTTCCGGCTGGAAAAGCCTGCAACTTGGCATCGGCATATATCTTAGCGTTGGCATGATGTTTTAAGCCTTTGACGATATAGGCTGTGCAGCCCGCAGGAACCTCAAAATTTTCACTCTCAAGATACAGGCTGGTATAACCGTTTTTACTCAAGGTAAATTGCTCGCGATACATGTTGAGAATAGAACTGCCATCTCGTTTCTTTTGCCAGTAGGGCGAAGCTTTATAAGCAGCCGTCGCATCGGCAGGCACATAAATGTATTTAAGGCCATCGGTTATGAGCCCAATAGCAGAGCTCAGATAAGATCCGTTTGTTCCGTCGTAGATTGGTGGAATTTGTGGCAGCATATATAGTTCTTCCAGTCCCATGGCTCTATAATAGATCACCTCGCAATAACTTTCTAAACTGGCTGGTATTACTAATTTTTTCAGTTGATGACTGAAACCCAAAAAATGGTCACTCTTAATTCGCTTTAACGTACTGGGGAGTTTAAAATCGACCAAATTCAACATGCCCTCGATTCCTGAATGCCAAAAAATATGAGGATTGCTTGTTGGAGCTTCGATCCCGAACTGTGTAACGGTATAGGTATTTCCGTTGTACTCTACTGTTTCGGGGATATGCAACTTGGTTAATGAATGATAGACTATTCCAGATCCGTTAGGGGCAGAAAATGCCACTTCTTTTTTATCTTCATCAATAATTTTGTAATACAACATTGTGTGGTCGCTGTTCTCTTTCGAGAAATCGTAATACTTTGCAGGTTGTCCCGATACACCTACCCATAGCATTGCCATGAGACAGGTTAAAAAGAGCTTACATCTCTCCATAGTTCTTTTGTTTTTAAGTAAATAATTGGTGGAAAAACAGACGTTTCTCTACACTTCGAAAAGTGAGAGAAACGGGTATGATCTACTGCATGCACAAAAGCCTCGCAGAGCCTTTGTTTCAGATAGGTTGCACGCTTTTCGCGCGCGCGTAGGATAAAGTGAAAAAGTGTTACACTACCAATAGGTGCGCATATGGTGTGTGTGTGTGTGTGTGTGTGTGTGTGTGTGTGTGTGTGTGTGTGTGTGTAAGGTAGTCATTTCCTTGGAGACTACCAAGGGAAAGGCGTTAAAAGATGCAGAAAAGTTGAAGCTTTTCTGCTCTCCTGCTATACCTTTATTATATATGCTCACACGTTGCATTGTTTCTGTTCTGTTCTTTTCTTTTGCCTTTCTGCCTGAAAGAGTCTGTTACTCTGCTTGAAAGACGGCGCAAAGGTAACACAATCTTTCGGGCTGAGCAAGTTTTCGGTGGAAAAGAATGCGAGGCCGGGGCAGAGCGGAACGCTGGGACTACAGCAATTCTGCGGGGTGGGAGATGAGCGTCGTGGCACCCGAGCGCAATAGGAAATCGCTATCGCGAAAGCCCCACAGCACGCTCACGCAGGGTAGATTGCTGTTGCGGGCTGTGGCGATATCTACGTCGCTGTCGCCGATGTAGACGGCGTTCGTGCTCGGCACGCCCAATTGGGTCAGGGCCTCAAGAACGGTGTCGGGGGCGGGCTTGGGGCGGATGTCTTCGCGCTGACCGATGGCTACGGAGAGGTAGGGCGCGAAGAAGTGGCGGCAGAGGGCTTGTGTGGCTGGCTGGAACTTGTTGCTCACCACGGCGAGGTGTTTTCGGCGGCGGCAAAGTTCGGCAAGCAGTTCGGGAATGCCGGGGTAGGGGGCGGTGTGGTCGAGACTGTGGGACAGATAGTGGCGGCGAAACTCGGCCAAGATGTCGGCGAAGAGTGGGTTCTGCTCTCCATCGGGCGTGGCCCGCTCCATGAGCTTCTTGACGCCGTTGCCCACGAAGAGGCGCACTTCTTCCAGTGTGCGAGGAGGCAGACCGTGGGCGACGAGGGCGTGGTTGCAACTCTGGGCCAGATCGGCGAGCGTGTCGAGCAGCGTTCCGTCGAGGTCGAAGACGTAGGTGTCGTATTCTTTCATCATCATTCCTTTTTGGGAGTTGTCCTCCTCCCCAAATACTGGCGGAAAAGGCCGCGGGAAGAGGTGCTGCAAAGGTATAAAATAAACACATAGCGAAAAAGTAAATTTGGGCAAAGCGTAGCGAATTAGCTGATAGAGCGTTCGTTACGCTTTGTTTTTCTATGGGGACATAGCCAACGAAATACCACCTTAAAGCCAAACGGTGCAGAAGTTCAGTTACCACCTCGTTACTCCCGTAACGGGTGCAGATTTCTTGCTAAAAGGTTCTGTTTCTGCGTTTTGCGTAGATTTACATAGCTGTCGGCAACTCACTAAGAACTAATTTTATAACTAAAAAAAAGAGTGAGTTATGCGTAGTACATTCAAGGTATTATTTTAGAGGAAGAAAGGCAGCGAGAAGCCGAACGGCAACCTGCCTCTGATGTGCCGTATCACGGTGGACGGCGAGATTAAACAGTTCAGTTGTAAGATGGACGTTCCCCCACGCTTGTGGGACGTGAAGAACAACCGTGCTTCGGGCAAGAGCGTCAAAGCGCAGAGAATCAACCTTGCGGTAGATAAAATCCGTGTGGAGGTAAACCGCCGCTATCAAGAGTTAATGCAGACGGACGGTTATGTTACCGCCGCCAAACTCAAAGACGCCTATCTCGGTATCGGCATCAAGCAGGAAACATTGCTGAAGCTGTTCGAGCAGCATAACGCCGAGTTTGAGAAGAAAGTCGGGCACAGCAGGGCGCAGGGTACATTTACCCGTTATCGGACGGTCTGCAACCATATTCGGGAGCTCCTGCCCCATACCTACAAGCGTGAGGACATCCCGTTAAAGGAACTAAACCTCACGTTCATCAACGATTTCGAGTTTTTTTGCGCACAGAGAAGAAATGCCGCACCAATACCGTGTGGGGCTACATGATTGTGTTGAAGCATATCGTTTCCATTGCGAGGAACGACGGACGTTTGCCCTTTAATCCCTTTGCCGGATATATCAACTCTCCCGAAAGCGTGGACAGGGGCTACCTCACCCGAACGGAGATACAGACGCTCATGGACGCACCGATGAAGAATGCCACCCACGAGCTTGTACGGGACTTGTTCGTCTTTTCGGTGTTCACGGGTTTGGCGTATTCGGACGTGAAGAACCTCACCGCCGACCGCCTGCAAACCTTCTTCGACGGCAACCTGTGGATAATCACCCGAAGAAAGAAGACCAACACCGAATCGAACATCCGCCTTTTGGACGTTCCCAAACGTATCATCGAAAAGTACAAGGGACTGGCTCGGGACGGTCATGTTTTCCCCGTTCCGAGTAACGGCAGTTGCAACAAGATACTCAAAGATATAGGCAGACAATGCGGTTTCAAGGTGCGCTTGACCTACCATGTGGCGCGTCACACGAATGCCACGACCGTGCTTCTGTCGCACGGCGTACCCATCGAAACGGTGAGCCGCCCTTTGGGACATACCAACATAAAGACCACCCAGATTTACGCCAAAATCACCGCCCAGAAGATAAGCCAAGACATGGAAACCTTGTCGCACAAGTTGGAGGATATGGAGAAGAATATCTACCGAGCCATTTAATTAAGAACAGAATACCGATGAAAGAAGAAAGGAACATTATCACGATGGACGGGCAGGGCAATATCTCCTTGCCGAGCGATATAGGCGCAACCGCCATGACCGAGTGGGAAATTCGCGAACTGTTCGGGGTTATCGCCCCGACGATACAAAAAATCATTGTTTCACAAGCCAAAAAAGAAAGAATATATGGGTTTCGTAGTTTTACACATGGAAAAGGCGCACGGCAGCGACAGCGGAACGACCGCACATATCGATCGTTTCATCATTCCGAAGAACGCCGACCCCACACGCACCCACCTGAACCGCAGGCTCATCGGCTATCCCGACGGAGTGAAAGACCGTTCGGCGGCTGTTCAGAGAAGACTCGAAGAAGCGGGACTGACACGCAAAATCGGAAGCAACCAAGTATGGGCAATCCGCATCAACGTGTCGGGAACGCACGAGGACATGAAGCGGATAGAGGAAGAGGGGCGTTTGGACGAGTGGTGCGCCGACAATCTGAAATACTTCGTCGACACGTTCGGAAAGGAGAACATCGTGGCGGCTCACCTGCACAGGGACGAGGAAACGCCGCACATACACGTCACGCTCGTTCCCATCGTCAAGGGAGAGCGAAAGTGCAGGAAAAGGGAGGAACAGACGAAGAAGCGATATCGCAAGAAACCGACCGACACCGTGAGGCTGTGCGCAGACGATATTATGACACGGCTGAAATTGAAGTCCTACCAAGATACCTATGCCGAAGCGATGGCGAAATACGGGCTGCAAAGGGGCATAGATGGCTCGAAGGCTCGCCACAAGTCCACGCAGCAGTATTATCGGGATATACAGAAACTCGCCGACAATCTCAAAGCGGAAGTGGTGGACTTGCAGCAGCAGAAAGAAACGGCACGGGAAGAGCTAAGATGGGCGAAAAAAGAAATACAGACCGAGAAGCTGAAAGGGGCGGCAACCACCGCAACCGCCAACATCGCCGAGAGCGTCGGTTCTCTTTTCGGCAGTAACAAGGTCAAGACATTGGAAAAAGAGAACACCGCCCTGCATAGGGAGATAGCCGACCACGAGGAAACCATCGAAGCCCTGCAAGATAGGATACAGACCATGTAGGCAGACCACAGCCGGGAGATACGGGAAATGCAGCAAAAGCATGGCAGGGAGATAGCAGACAAGGACACAAGGCACAAGCAGGAAATATCGTTTCTGAAAGCGGTAATCGCAAGGGTGGCGGCATGGTTTCCCTATTTCCGTGAAATGCTCCGTATCGAAAACCTCTGCCGCCTTGTCGGGTTCGATGAAAGGCAGACCGCAACGCTCGTCAAGGGAAAGCTGTTGGAGTATGCGGGGGAACTCTATTCGGAGGAACACAAGCGGAAATTCACGACTGAAAAGGCAGGGTTTCAAGTGCTGAAAGACCCCACCGACGGGACGAAACTAGTTCTTGCCATTGACCGAAAGCCTATTGCCGAATGGTTCAAGGAACAGTTCGAGAAGTTAAGGCAGAACATACGTCGACCAATACAACCGCAAAGGAAAGGTAGGGGAATTTAAGTGGAAATAGCTAAATAATTAGCTGTACTACAATCGTTATATTTAAGTAAACCAAATTATTGGCTTGCTATAGTGCATAAACGAAATAAAAGTAGTAAATTTGCCAAATAATGACAAATTGAAAAAATATTCGAATGTTATTCGCTCAAAAGATCAAAGCGGCCAGAGTCCGAAGCGGATTGTTGCAAAAGCAATTGGCTTCGGCTTTGAATATAGATGTCCCTATGTATAGCCGAATAGAACGCGGAGACAGGCAAGCTAAAAAGGAGCAAGTGGTATTGCTTTCGGATATCTTGAATATCGAACGGGAAGAGTTGTTGAGCTTTTGGATTGCGGATAAGATAAATGTAATTATCGGAGACGATAAAAACATTGCAGATAAAGCATTGAAGACTATAATTGACAATAGAAATGGAAATAAAGACTATACACACGCTTATTAACGGAGATAGCAGGAATCTTTCTCTTATGCCGGACAAATCCGTCCATCTGATCATTACGTCGCCCCCGTATTGGCAATTGAAAGATTATGGGAGTGATGGGCAAATAGGATTTCATGATAGTTACGAAAGTTATATCAACAATCTGAATATGGTTTGGGCGGAGTGCAATCGAGTATTGCATGACGGTTGCCGTTTGTGCATAAATATAGGAGACCAATTCGCTCGTTCCGTCTATTACGGACGTTATAAAGTGATTCCCATAAGAACCGAAATCATACGTTTTTGCGAAGCTCTCGGAATGGATTATATGGGAGCCGTAATTTGGCAGAAGCAAACAACGATCAATACGACAGGGGGAGGAGCTGTTATGGGTAGTTTTCCTTATCCTCGAAACGGTATTTTGAAAATAGATTACGAATTTATCCTAATTTTCAAAAAACAAGGTAAGGCTCCCGTTCCCGCTATTGAGCAAAAGCAATGTTCGGAAATGACAAAAGATGAATGGAATACATTTTTTGCTTCCCATTGGAATTTCGGTGGGGCTAAACAAGACGGACACATTGCGGTATTTCCTGAAGAATTGCCGCACCGTTTGATAAAAATGTTCTCTTTTGCTGGAGAAACGGTATTCGATCCATTCATGGGTAGCGGGACTACGGCTTTGGCAGCGCGTAATCTGCAACGTAATTCTATCGGGTATGAAATAAATCCCGATTATAAAAGATACTATGAGGAAAAGGTCACTTCATCCTTTTCGTTCGGCAATGTAGAATATAGATACAGCAACGATAGATCTGTTTTCGACATGGACGAAAAGAAGAAAACTTTGCCTTATATATTCAGTGACCTACACAAAATGGAAAGCAAAATCGAGATTAAGAAGTTGCAATTCGGTTCACGGATAGATAAAGACAAGAAAGAACGGGAAGAGTATTTTTCTGTAAAAACGATCTTGTCACCAAATACTATTGTATTGAACAATGGACTTACCATACGACTGCTCGGAATCAAAGAAAAGCCATCTGTCAATGGTAATGCGACAAAATTTCTTGCGGAAAAGACAAAAGGAAGGAAGGTCTTTTTACGTTACGATGCCATAAAGTATGATGATAAAGATTTGTTGTTGTGCTACTTATACTTAGACAACAAAACTTTTATAAATGCACATATGCTGAAAAACGGTTTGGCAGACGTGGACTATTCTTTTGATTTCAAATATAAAAACAAATTCGAGAAACTGATAAACCTATAACGTTATGGATAGATATTCAATGAATTTCGGGAGAAAGGAACGCGTGCTGAACTACGCTTGCCAAACATACCAATTATCCCGTCCGAATAAAGTAGGTGCTGTAATGGCTCTTATTCGCGATTGCCAACCTTCTTCGTTCGATGAATGGCAATCATGGTATTTCGAGAATGCTCATACCGCAGGAAAAAATCCGACGAAAATCACAGTCGAAAGTCTCCATGAATTGGGTGAACGGTTGTATGCAAAAATTACGGAAGTCGTGATTCCGGAATGGGAAGCTGTTTTTCGTGAATTGACAGAACAGGACTGCATTGACTATATATACAATCTGACTATAAATCGTACTTATGACGGTTATATACGAGAAAAGTCTGTAATCAATGACGGATTGGTTAAAGTATTTCCTAATATCAACTTCGAAGAAAGCGATCCCGAATTGGATCATGCTGGAGATATTGATTATATCGCAAAAATCGGAGATAAAGCCATAGGCATACAAATCAAACCGATAACAGCGAGTGCCAATTTCGGTAGTTATTCGCTGACTGAGCGAATGAAAGCGAGTTTCGAATCGTTCAAAGAACGATATGGCGGTAATGTGTTTATCGTATTCAGCTTAGATGGAGAAATTGCCAATAAAGAGGTTATAGGTCAGATTCAATCCGAAATAGATCGGTTGTCGAATTGAGCACACTCTGTTTTTGAAATCGGATTATGAAAGGAAAGAATATCAAAAACGAATCGCTCCCATCTATTGAAGTTATCGACTTATTTTGCGGTATCGGCGGATTGAGCTTCGGGATGAAAAGCAAGGGATTCAATATCCTTGCAGGGTATGATATTGATGCGACCTGCCGGTATGCTTATGAAACGAATAACAATGCAAAATTCATATATAAGGATATTAAAACGGTGTCTCCGGATGAAATCCGCACAGCCTACGGCAAAGGATCTATTAGAGTGTTGGCAGGATGCGCCCCTTGTCAACCGTTTTCGTCGTATGCATTCAAAAACAAAAAGAAAGATCCGAATAAATACGATTTATTATATGAATTCGGACGATTGGTCAAGGCTGTTCATCCCGACATCGTTACGATGGAAAACGTGGCTCAAATCTTATCTTTCAAGGAAAAGCCCGTTTTATCCGATTTCGAGAATCTTTTGAAAAATGAAGGATATCATGTGTGGGTAAATCCAGTATATTGCCCCGATTACGGAATACCGCAAAATAGGAAAAGATTGGTGTTATTAGCATCGCGATTGGGAAATATCGAGTTGATCAACCCGACGCATAAGCCTAACGAGTACAAAACGGTGAAAGAAACGATCGGAGATTTACCCGAACTCAAAGCCGGAGAAACCGATAAAAACGATCCATTGCATAGAGCCAAAGCATTATCGCCATTAAATCTCGAACGTCTTCATCATACTCCGTACGGAGGCAGTTGGAAAGATTGGCCGAAGGATTTACAATTACGGTGTCATAAAACCGATAACGGACGCTCGTTTGGTAGTGTCTACGGTAGAATGGTTTGGGAAAAACCAGCCCCTACTATGACAACTCAATGCACTGGTTTAGGCAACGGCAGATTCGGACATCCTATACAAGATCGTGCTATTTCCATTAGAGAAGCTGCTCTTATACAAACTTTCCCGATGACGTATAAATTTTTCGCTGACGAAGAGTATGTCGCTATTACAAAAGCATCGAGATATATCGGCAATGCCGTTCCACCGAGACTGGGAGAAGTCATAGCCGAGAGTATTATATGCCATTTGACGCGAATTGTCAACTAACTCCATGAATATTTATATGAAAGAATATCAGCTTAATGTCGATCCTCGGATTTTAGAGTTGTTGGGACCGAATCTTTATACGAATATTTATTATGTATTGGCCGAACTTGTCGCTAATGCGTATGATGCAGATGCACATAATGTATATATCATTTCTAATAAAGACGATATCAGAATCGAGGATGATGGGCATGGTATGTCTTATCAGAATGGAGAAGTAAAGAAGTTCTTGAACGTAGCCGGTGTCTCTCGAGTTAAAGAAGAAGAATCTATGACACGTTCCGGAGAGAGACGAAAAATGGGACGAAAAGGCGTTGGTAAGTTGGCGGCATTGTCTGTTTCCGAATCCGTTGATGTAATGACTATCAGCGATAACGAGAAATCCGGTTTCGTTTTATCTCGTAGACCGATAGACGGGAATAAGTTACGACCTATTGCCGATGATGATATAAAATTCGTGTATATTCAAGAGCATGGAACAGCGATCGTAATGAGGAATCCTCAATACAGATTGAATAAATCTATGGATTCGGTTAAACGGAATTTGTTAAAAATATTCCCATTAGTCAACGATAATTTCAAAATACACATAATCAGAGGCAATGAAACCGTTACAATAGACACCTTTGACGAAAATATTGCAAAAGAGTTATGTGCATTTATATCTTTAGGGGATGACTTTTCCGATTTAGCAAAAAATATTCCTAACCAATATCCGACAAAACGAACTGAATTAGTTGAGCATAGAGAGCCGTATACAGAGCCAATCAATCTGAAAGACAATGCAGGAAAAGATCATGAATATACGCTTAAAATAATGGGATGGATCGGGGCATACGCTTCTACAAGAGGGCGTAAAGCGGCACTTACCGATTTCCCCGACAACTTCATATCCTTATATGCGAATAAAAAAATGGGAGAGTTCAATATTTTGCCGATAGTCGGTCAAAATAAATTGAATGAAGTTTATGTAGTTGGACAACTATATATCGATTTGTTCGAATTATCGGAACTTCCAGATATGGCATTGAGCAATAGGCAAGGCTATAAGTCCGACGACCCACGATATGAGGCCGTTATAAAATATGTGCGAACTATTCTACTTCCGGATATTCTTCGGAAAAGAGGTTTGTTTTCTAATGAACAGAATAGAGAGAAGAAGCAACGTAAATTGAATGAACAAAAAAATACAGAAGAAAAATTTAGAAAAGCCGTTGATACATTCAGAAATATAGTGAGTGAAAATGCAGCTGAAAGTATAGGACGATTAGCACCAGATTCTTCGAGAGAAACGATCGAACAAGTCATATCCGATGCGATCAATAATAATGCTAATGCTTTAGGATTAAAAACCGTAGTGGATTCCCAGAAAAAGAAAATACTGATTAGTCACGCTTCTAAAGACAAAGCATTAGCTGATTTGATATACTCATTTTTAGTATTTAATAACATTCCGCCCGAAGATATCTTATACACGAGTTGCGACGATGAAATTAGCCGCATTCCCGAAGGGACTGCATCAATATATAACTATTTACGGGATTTCTTTGTGGAAAGTTACTCTAATCAAAAAATCTTCGTCATATTCGTTACGAGTGATAACACCCCGAGTGCATGGGGTGCGATGACAGAAATTGGAGCATCTTGGATCACACAAGTAGATAATAGAATCTTTAATATTCCCCCATTCCGACCGCAACATCCCTTAAATGATGAAGCTTTATGGCATAGTACGGAACGAAACGAGAATGATGAACTATGTATGACCAAACTAAATGCCGATATTTTTTGCCAGAAAATAGAAGCGACTTGCGACAAGCTCGGCTATGCAAAGAAAAGTCGTAAAGAAAATATGGATCATCTTAAAGAACGAATCGTTATTAAGTAGAGATGGCAGACACGGTCAGTAAAGAAAAACGTTCGGAAATAATGTCTCATGTCACAGGAAAGGAAACAAAACCGGAAAAGATTGTCCGAAAATATCTGTTTGCTCAAGGTCTGCGATATCGAAAAAATGTAAAACGGTTGCCGGGAACTCCGGATATCGTTCTTCAAAAGTACAAGGCTGTAATATTCGTGAATGGTTGTTTTTGGCATGGACATCAAGGATGTAAATATGCTCATTTACCATCTACGAATTTGGAATATTGGGAGAAGAAGATTGCGGATAATTTAGAAAGGGACAAACGTAAAACGCAAGAATTAGAAAGGTTTGACTATCGAGTATCTGTTGTATGGCAATGCCAATTAAAACCCAAAGTTAGAGAACAAAATTTGAGAAATCTATACAACAATATCGTTGAACATACGTAAAATGCCAATCGCTATATACCATAGCCTTCATAAGCAAGAAAATTATTGCTATAAGTTGAGTGTTTTAAGTTATTTGACTATCTTTGCAGTGAGAAGAGTTATTTGACAGCATAGCAACGCAAAACGCTGAAATTCGCACAGTTTCCAAATCGTTACCTCTATTTCTCAAATAATTCGCTAAAAGTTTATTTCTCAATCGGTTAAGTCAAACCGAGAAAAATCTAAAATATAATTGATCCCTCGTCCGTTGTCGTTTTTAATTGCTACCTTTGCGCCGAATTTACAGCAACGAACAATGAATCAGAATTGTGTGAAGAAGTATCTCATTCCAGCCGGAATCTGCGTGCTGATGATCGTAGTCATCATCTATTATTATTTCTTTTCGGCGTTGATCGTGGGTTCGGCCACGCGCTACGTGTATGTGGATGGCGACGATAACATCGATTCCGTCTATGCCAAGTTACAGATTGCGGGACAGAGCCATGCGTTGACGGGATTCCGAACCTTGACGCGCCACAGCTCTTACGCCGAGCATATTCGTCCGGGTCGCTACGCCCTGGAGCCGGGGCAGGGTGCCTTTGTGGTGTTTCGGCATTTGAAAAACGGGATGCAGGCTCCGGTGAATCTGACTATTCCCAGCGTGCGAACACTCGACCGACTGGCGGCCGAGGTGAGTAAGCGGCTGATGATGGACAGCACCGATTTGCTGCGCGTGTTACGCCAGCCGCAGATCTGCGCTCGCTATGGCGTAGACACGGCTACGGTGATCTCGCTTTTCATCCCCAATACCTACGACGTGTACTGGAACATTTCGCCCGAGAATCTGCTCGAGCGGATGCAGCGGGAGAGTCGCCGCTTCTGGAACGTCGACCGCACGGCCAAGGCTCGGGAGCTCCGCCTCTCGCCTGTACAGGTGATGACACTGGCCAGCATCGTCGACGAGGAAACGGCCAATGAGGCCGAGAAACCCATGGTGGCCGGCATGTATTACAACCGGCTTATGCTCCGCAACGCCGAATATCCTAACGGAATGCCCCTTCAGGCCGACCCCACCATCAAGTTTGCCTGGAAACGCTTCGACCTGCGCCGCATTTATAACAAACTGCTCCACATCGACAGTCCTTACAACACCTACCGCAACGCCGGTCTGCCTCCCGGTCCTATCCGCATTCCCAGCGTGTCGGGCATCGATGCCGTGCTGGGGCTGGTGCATCACGACTACCTTTACATGTGTGCCAAGGAGGATTTCAGCGGTACGCACAACTTTGCCCGAACCTATCGGGAGCATTTGGCCAATGCGGCAAAGTATTCGAAGGCTCTCAACGAGAGAGGCATCCAATAACCTTGGCCAAGAAAACGAATGACGCTACACATCTTCAACCCTGAACACGATTTGGTGCTGGCATCGGCTGCCGGGAGCTTCACGCCTCCGAAAGCGGTGCGCGCTTTGCAGGCCGATCTGGGTTTTCTGCCCGCTCTGTGGGCCGAGGAGGGCGACTGGGTGCTGGTGGCCGACGTCGAGGCTGCCCGCCAGCGTCTGCGCCACTTCAAACGCCCCTGCAAAGCCGTGCATCTCGTCGACGAGGAACAGCTCGCCCGTCTTCTACGCTCTTCTGCCGCTACCAGCAACCTGAGGATAGAGCCCTGGGGATGGGATCGGCATCTCAAGGCGCGGCTTGCCGACATGGGTGTGGCACCGACGTTGCTACCCACAGACGAATGGCTCGCAGGCGTTCGCCAACTCAGTTCGCGGGTGTGGGCGGCCGAACAACTTCTGCCGCAGCTCCGCCGTCGGCTCGAAGACGCAGCCGGGCGCGATGCTTTCACGGGACGGTCGTTCGTGGTGACCTCGACAGACGAGCTTTCCGCCCTCCTGCTTCGCTATCCGCGACTGGTGGTCAAGGCTCCGTGGAGCAGCAGCGGGCGCGGCATCCGTTACATCGACGGTTGTCCCGACATCTCCACCCTGGGCTGGTGTGCCAACATGATTTCCCGGCAGGGTAGCCTCACGGCCGAGCCTTACTATCGGAAGGTGAGAGATTTTGGAATGGAATTTTCGATAGATGTTGACGGACGGGTGCAGTATCAGGGTCTTTCGCTCTTCAACACGGCGCGCCGGGCCTACACGGGCAGTCTGTTGGCTCCCGAGTCGGTCAAGCGGGCGTTGTTGGCTCGGCTTGTCGACGTGTCGCTGCTCGAGGTGGTGGCTCGCGAGCTCGGCGGTCTATTGCAAGAATGTCTTGCCGGTCGGTATGTGGGTTGTCTCGGGGTGGATATGATGATGGTCCGCACGGGCGATGCGCTGGCTCCGCTCGCTCTTCATCCTTGCGTGGAGCTGAACCTGCGCCGCACGATGGGGCATGTGGCTTTGTCGCTCTCGCCATCTGAGTTCGAGCCGCAGCAGCTCATGACCATCCATCGTTCGGGTGGTTCCTACCACCTGCGGCTTCAAATGCTGACCGACGGACTGCTCAACACGTCGGTGGTTTCGGGGTAAGGAGTAAGGAGTAAGGAGTAAGGAGTAAGTAGGAAAGGAGTAAGTAGGAAAGAAGTAAGTATGGTACGCGCTGAATGAGTCAGTGCGTATTTTTTTTGCCATATACGTTGCTACTGTACCCTACAAAACCATCGCGGAGGCAAAAATGGTGCTACTGTACCCTACAAAACCATCGCGGAGACAAAAATGGTGTTACTGTACCCTACAAAACGGCCGCGGAGGCAAAAATGGCGTTACCGTACCCTACAAAACGGCCGCGGAGGCAAAAATGGCGTTACTGAGCGGCTCAAAACGACCGCGGAGACAAAAATGGTGTTACTGTACCCTACAAAACGGCTGCGGAGGCAAAAATGGCGTTACTGAGCGGCTCAAAATGGCTGCGGAGACAAAAATGGCGTTACTGAGCGGCTCAAAACGAGCGCGGAGACAAAAATGGCGTTACTGAGCGACTCAAAACGGCTGCGGAGGCAAAAATGGTGTTACTGAGCGGCTCAAAATGGCCGCTGAGGCAAAAATGGCGTTACTGAGCGGCTCAAAACGGCCACGGAGGCAAAAATGGCGTTACTGAGCGGCTCAGCGATGGGAGGAAGGAAGGATCAGAGGTCGACGACGGTGATTCCGGCCCCGCCAAACTGCACATGCTCGTCGCGAAAGGAGGAGACGGCCGGCAGCGTGGAGAGATATTGCCGGATGAGCTGGCGGAGGATGCCGTTGCCTTTGCCGTGCAGAATGCGGACGCGGGGTATGCCCACGAGGAGAGCATCGTCGATGAAGTGCATCACGGCGTTGAGCGCCTCGTCGCCCCGTTCGCCGCGGATGTCGAGGTCTTGGCGGAATCGGTTTCGCCGCTCGTCTATCGCCTGGCGCGTAGAGGAACTCAGGGCAGAACGCAGCGGTGTGGACGCTGCTGTCGGGGCGACGCGCTCGAGGTGGTCGACGGTGGTTTTGGTGCGCATGCTGCCAAAGACCACCGTGGCCTGTCCGCCGCCATCGATGCTCTCCACCCGTCCAACGGTGGTGAGACCCCGCATGCGGACGGCATCGCCGGGGCGAAGCGTTGTCGGCAAGGACTGTTCTGCCGGTTGATCTTCCGAGGCGCGATGCTTCTGCTCTGCCTGTTGCAGGCGTTCGGCCTTTTCGGCAAGCCGTTTTTCGTGTCGCTGTTTGCGCTGGCGTATTTGCTCCATCTTGCGGGCAATGAGTTCGTCGCCAGAGGCATCGTCGGTCTGCTCCAAAGCATCGCGAAAGGTGGCAAGCTCTTGGCGCATGCGCTTGGTCTGCTCTTTTTCGGCCTGCGACTCGCGAATCTCGCGAATCGTCGTCTCGATGCGGCGGTTGCTCTCGCGCAGCAGTGCTTCGGCCTCGCTCTTGGCTCGAGAGAGAATCTCGCGGCGCGTCTGGGAAATCTCTTTTAGGTCGGTCTCATATCGATCGATGAGGGTTTGAAGGTTCTTCTCCCGACGGTGGATGTCTTGCCGTTTCCCCTCCCAGTAGCGTTTGTCGCGAACGATGTCTTGCAGGTATTTGTCGCTTTGGATGTAATCCTCGCCCGCCAGTAGGGAGGCCTCTCGAATCACTTCCTCGGGGAGCCCCGTTTTGCGGGCAATCTCGATGGCAAACGAACTGCCGGGCTGACCGATGGAGAGCTGGAAAAGGGGGCGCATGCCCTGCCGATCGTAGAGCATCGCGCCGTTGGCTACGCCGGGGTGCGTGTCGGCAAATCGCTTGAGATTCTGGTAGTGGGTGGTGATGATGCCGAAGGCGCCGCGACGGCAAAACTGCGTGAGCACGGCCTGGGCGATGGCTCCGCCGATGAGCGGTTCGGTGCCCGTTCCGAATTCGTCGATGAGTAGCAGTGTGCGCCTGTCAGAGTGGCGCAACATCTGCTTCATGTTCAGCAGGTGAGAGGAGTAGGTGCTCAGGTCGTTCTCGATGCTCTGCTCGTCGCCGATGTCGAGCATGAGATGCTCGAAAATCCCTACTTGCGAACACTCGCTCATCGGAACCGATAGGCCACACTGAAGCATGTATTGCAGTAGGGCCACGGTCTTGAGACAAACCGATTTCCCGCCGGCATTGGGACCGGAGATGATCAAGATGCGCTTCTCGGCACTTAGGCAAATGTCCAGCGGTACAACGCGCTTGCCTTGCTTCTCGAGCGAGAGACGCAGCAATGGATGCACCGCCTGCGCCCAGTCTATCTGCGCGGTGGGCAGAATGGTGGGCTCCGTGGCCTGCGTGAGAAGGGCCAACTGGGCCTTGGCGCGGATGAAGTCGATGTCGGCCAGTAGGGCGTAAGAAGCAATGAGGGCGGGGATGTGCGGACGAATCTCTTTCGATAGCTCTACGAGAATCCGAATTACCTCGCGCCTTTCTTCAGCCTCCAGCTCACGCACTCTGTTGTTGGCTTCCACCACTTCGGTGGGCTCGATGTAGACGGTTCTGCCCGAGGCCGACTCGTCGTGGACGATGCCGCCGATGCGCCGCTTCAGTCCCGGAATGATGGGGATGACGAGCCGCCCCTCGCGCATGGCCGGCGCCACGTCTTTGTCTACAAGTCCTTCCTGCTGCGCACTTCGCAGGATGGCGTTCAAGATGCGCGAGATGCTGCCCTCAGTCTGCGCCAGTTCGCTACGGATGCGTTGCAGTTCGGGCGATGCACTGTCTTTCACTCTTCCGCACTTATCGATGATGCCGTTGATGCGCCGAACCAGTTCGGGGAAGGTGACGATGCCCACCGTGAGCCGTTGTAGAGTGGGATAGAGGAAGGTGATGCTACTCGCCGATTCGATATCGCCGTCTATTGGTTCGGAAATCTCTCCCCCCGACGGCCGGTTCAAGAACAGCACGATCCGGTGCAGCGTGTCAAGCGAACGACAGAGGTCGAAGAGTTCCTGCTCCTCGAAGTGCGTTCCCTCGATTTTCAGACGGGCCAGCGGCGCGCGCAAGTCGAAGAAATATTGCAGCGGAAAGTCGGGTTCGGCCTCCTGCAACCTCCTCAACTCGCGGGTTTCGTTCATCCACGTATTCAGTTTCTGTACGTCGTGACTCATGGCGAGCTCGTCCACTCGGCTGCGACCTAAGGTCGACAAACATCGCTCGCTTAACAAAACCCTTATTTCGTTAAACCCTATTTTCTGCTCAAAGTTGGTTGGATAAATCATACTGCAAAATTACGCCTCTTTGCCGAGAACGCAAAAAATGGGCGGAAGATTTGCCTCACCGCATCTTTTGCATTACCTTTGCAGCCGACTCTTACATCAATACACATCATCGTATCGAACTGTTTGTCGCCCGCTAAGCAATGAACCCCATGGGCATCAACGCCGTGCGGAGACAAAACAAATCGGGGCTGACTGGATTTGACAGCGGGATGAAATGGTATGTAAGCACGCGGAGCGTAGGTGGCTGGCTCCATAATCCCAGTGATCAACAATTTAATTGGCGAAAACAATTACGCTCTCGCTGCCTAACTGAAGCACAGTAGGTTTTGGGCTTTATTCCGTCACCAGGTGATGGAACGAGACATCGCTCAGAGGCTGTTGTTCCGAAGCCAGCTGATATAGCGGTGCAGAGAAATCGGAAATAGTTTGCCGTTGCCTCGCACGGTGAGCGAAATTTTAGAGGATAAGGCATGGGTTGGTGGTTCGGGTCTTGCCCATGCACGAAAATGAAGTCCGAAATAAGCGTGTAGAAAGCGTATGGTTTCCCTGTTTGGACGTGGGTTCGACTCCCACCAGCTCCACAAGGCATGTCAAGAAGACATTGCGCAAAACAGTTTTATTCTTTAGAGGATGGGCCGAAATAGGCCTATCCTCTTTTCTTTGCCTTTTATGCGTCGAGTGAAATAGGACGCTTGTTTCAGGAAGAGAGACGCCTTTTCTGTTCCAAGGAGAAAAAGAAAGGCAAATACGATTGATTGTAATGAAAATGAAGCGAGGCGAGAAGATGGGCAACGGCTACTTGTCGTCGTAATGACCAAAAGTCGTCAGCACCACTACCACCACTTCTGTGATGTGAATATCGTAAACCAATCGGTGCTTTTGCGTAATGCGCCGACTCCAACGATTGGCACCACAACCCTTGAGTGGTTCGGGATGCCCCGTTCCACTGGTGGGATGCTCATAGAGTTCGGATATCAGTTGCAATGCCTTGTTGTAAGCTTTTGGCTCACTATGCAAAAGACGTTTGAGGTCTTTAGTAGCTTGTTCCTTAATTTGTACGTCGTATCTCATAAACTGCGTACGTATTGGTCGATGTCTTCTACATGTTCAAAGTGGAGAGTCTTGCTACGTTCAGCTTGTTTCACGCGTTCTATAAATTGCTCGCGAGTCATCTTGGTGGTATCTTGTTGCTCTTTCTTCCCAACAATGCGCTTGATCGCCTCAATGGTTTTGCGCATCAGATTCTCATCGCCCGCAACGATAGCAAGCTGGCGGAAAAGCTCTTGATGAAGTTCCATGTTTGTCATAATTGTAAAATATGGATGATGATACAAAGGTAAGGGATTCTCTTGAAAAGGGCAACAATACTTATTGAGAAAAAGAGGAGGTGGAGAAGAAAGCCCTTACGGTGCACGATTTTGGCAGAAGAGCAGACCGAAGGGTAGGGCGTGGCGTGCACATCAGGACAAACGGTTGATAGCAATAAAAGAAAAAGACTCTACAAGTCCCTCTGTCGGGATGTAGAGTCTTTTGTGGATAGAGCCTGTTGGGTCAACGCCTTTCGGGCGAAAGACCTTTTCGGCTATGACCGAGGGTCAGTGCTTATTTCTTCTGAGCAGCTTCTTTTTTGCAGCACTTCTTAGCTCCGCCCTTCTGGCAGTCTTTCTTAGCACCTTTGTCGCAGGCCTTTTTATCACAAGGCTTCTTGTCACAGGCACCTTTGTCGCAACATTTTTTGTCGCAAGCCTTCTTGTCCTTGTCGCCGCATTCCTTCTTACCACAGTCTTTCTTCTGGGTGCATTGCTCAGTTTTGCAGCATTCTTTCTGTTTGGTCTGAGCCTCTTGTGCATTGGCAAAGCTTATGGCCGCAACGAAAAGAGCAGCACTGAAAATCATCTTTTTCATCGTTTTTTAATTTTTAAGTTGATAATGAGTGGTTGAAAAACCGACGCAAAAATACGTCTTTCACCTTGAAAGAGTATCACTTGTTAATGAATATTAGGAAATAAAACGTATGTTTGCAGAATTATCACCTGAAAAGTGTTAGATTGCTATTTATTGATTATCTACGCCCAATCACGTGCTTGGTAGATTCGTTCCTTGGCATCGGCAATCTCTTTAAACTTCTTTTCTGCCGCTTTACGCACATCTTCACCCAGCGTAGCCACCCGGTCGGGGTGGTGTTGAAGAGCCATTTTGCGGTAGGCCGCTTTCACTTCGGCCTCGGTGGCATTGGGTGTGAGACCCAGCACGGTATAGGCCGAGTTGAGGTCGGTCTTTTTTAGGTTGAGCATCGCATCCGCTTCGCCCGCATGTAGACCCATCCACAGAGCCACATTGCGCAGAGCCTGCACCTCGGTGGCATCTATATGACCGTCGGCTTGGGCCAAGAGGGCCAGGAAATTGAGCAGTTGTAGTCGGCGGCTACCATCCATGTGAGCCCGGATTTGCAGACAACTCTGCCGGATGATATTCTCAAATTGATAGACGCCCATCTGCTTTTGCTGCTCGAAGAGTCGGAGGATGATTTGTTCACCCTGACCGACTGCCGCCGTGCCGAAGTTGTTTCGCAGAAAACCGCGTAGCATTTCCATTTCCGAGTGCATCACCTTGCCGTCTGCACGAATGATGTAGGCCGCCAGAACGAGCAGTGAGAAGAGAAACGAGTTGCGTTCTCCCTCCTGTTCCCGGGCATCAGTAGTGTGGTGACGGTGGGCAGAGAAGCGTTCGTTGGTCTGCCTGCCGTTGGAGGTAGAGCCGTAGTTGTCGGGTGTGTTCACTTTGTCGAGTCCCAGATCGAAGAGTGATCCGAGGGCGATTCCTGCCAAGGCACCGAGCGGTCCGCCGCTGATAAACCCTAAGAATCCGCCAATCCATTTGCCAATTGCCATATCGTTTTAAATTAAAATGAATATTATGAAAGAACCTCAAGCATGGAACGGAAGCCCGCGGAATGGCTGTTCTCTCGGCTGGTTCCATCTTTCTCTGTTTCGTCCGAAACTCCTGTACATCAATAGTTTGCGATACTTGTCTCCCATCTCTTAGCTTTTGCACTGCGTTTTCTTAGCTTTTGCACTGCGTTTTCTTAGTTTTTGCAAGTCGTTTTCTTAGCTTTTAGCGCGTAAGACGAAGAGCGAGAAAAAGGTCTTACCATCTCAGTGCACCGTATTTCTGTTTATACCATAGCTGCCAGGCGTTGATGAGGTTTTGCCAAACCACGTAAGCGCAGGGTGCTATCGAGGCAATGGGGTTGAGAAAGGCGATGGTGAGCCAAATGCCTACAACCGTATTCTTCTGTCCGAGAGCCTGTCCGGCACTAATACTGTCGCCATATCGGTGTCCCACGGCCTTGCCAATCGAGAATTGAAGCAGAGCGATGAAGAGTGGCAATATCAGCAAGAGAGCTAAAATCGTGCCGGAAACATGGGTGGAAAGAATGTTGCGGAGGGTGAGACCCATGATGATGGCCAGATTGAAAGCCCAAAGATAGAAGGCAATGTTCCTCATCTCTTTGATGCGTGCGGCTATGGATGGCCGCAATTTCCGGGTGAGAAGGGCCAGGCAAAGGGGTACGATCAATACGAAAGTGATGCGCCGAAGAATCAGGACAAAGGCTGTGAAGAACGTGATTTCGGCACTTTTCTCTATCATCGGGAAGAACAGTGGGATGATGATAGAGGTCACCACGTTGGCAACAATGGTGTAGATGGTGAGCGAAGCAATGCTTCCGCCGAGTTTTTCGGTAATGACAGGAGCCGCCGCCGCTGTGGGACAAATCACGCAGATGAAAGCTCCTTCGAGTACAAGTCGGGTCATTGGTTCGGCAGTCTGAGTGATGAACAATACCAGAGTGCCCGACATCAGCACGCGGATGCCTTGAAGAAGGAAGTGCCAGATGCGTGGACGCAGGTCGTCCATCCGGATTTTGCAGAACGTGAGGTAGAGCATGATGAAGATAACAATGGGCAGGAGTTTCACCAAAAACGGCCCGACGGCATCGCCCACAGGCTGTAGGACGGCGATTCTTGAGAAAAGAAGATAGACTGCGGCTCCGATGACGAGTCCGCTGGGTAGGGTCCATCTTTTCATAAATGCAATGATGTTCATCTATTATATATATAATGTACGCGCGAGAAAAAAGGGCTCATCCTCCAACAGCTATATCTCGCTGTAGGGAGGCACGTCTTCGAGAAAGGAGTAACTGTTGTTCTGGTAATCCATCTTGCAGCAAATGTGTTGCCTTCCGTTGCTCACGATGAGATAATCTACGTGCAAAAGCATATTGTAAACTGTAATCTGGTCGAATACTTTTTGGGAGAGCGCAATGCTCGGGGCCTTGTATTCGATAATCATTCGTGGCTTCAACTCGCTGTCATACAACACACTGTCGGCCCGAAGATGCTTGTCTCCGATGCTCAGCGGCACCTCGTTGGCCATCAATAGGCGGGGATATCCCTTGTGGTGAATGAGAAAATGCACGAAGTGTTGCCGCACCCACTCTTCCGGAGTCAGAGCAACGTATTTGCTGCGGAGGGGATCGAAGACGGTGGGATGTGTCTTTGTGCCGGACACTTTTATTGGATAGGAAGGTAGGTTTAGTGAATACATTTTGTTATCTTTGCAATGTTGAAGTACGATGAAAGTGCAGGCAAACGCAACAAAAACAAATCGATGAAGTGCCGTTTGGCTCACTCTCTTGTGCAAAGTTACGAAAAAATGTCGGGCGATAGTTGCGTTTTCACGACAACTTCAACACCCAACACGCAACCAATCAAGCATTCATGGCAGAAAAAAGACCTGCATTAGGGGCCGATTCTATCCTGCGCGACATCAAGGCACGCCGCTTTTCGCCTGTTTATATCCTGATGGGTGAGGAGGCTTATTATATCGATCGCATCTCTCATCTGATCGAAGAAACGGTGCTGAAGCCCGAGGAGCGCGACTTTAATCAGTCGGTTCTCTTCGGGGCAGATACGAATGCCGTACAGGTGGCAGACCTTTGTAAGGGCTATCCCATGATGGCCGAATATCGATTGGTGATAGTGAAAGAAGCACAGGCCATGCGCTCACTCGATGCTTTGGATAAATATCTCGACCATCCTGTGGCTACCACCATCTTGGTGGTTTGCTATAAGAACGGAACCATCGACCGGAGAAAGAAGATTTTGGCAAAGGCCGAAGCGGTGGGGGTGGTGTTCGAGAGTAAGAAAAAACGTGATTACGAACTGCCTGCTTTCATCAAGGGCTATCTCAGCTTGCAAAAGGCAAGCATCGACGATAAATCGGCCGTGTTGATCGCTGAACATATTGGATCCGATCTCAACCGCTTGACCTCCGAACTGGATAAGGTCCTGATCTCGTTGCCCGAGAACAATCTGCTCATTACACCCGACGTGGTAGAGCAACAGATAGGGGTGAGCAAAGAGTTTAATGGTTTTGAACTTCGCGATGCCATCGTCAATCGGAATGTGTTCAAGGCCAATCAGATTATACAATACTTCGAGAAGAATCCTAAGGCGGGATCTATCTTCGCATTTCTGCCGCTGTTGTTCAGCTATTTTCAAAATCTGATGATTGCTTATTATGCACCCCATAAAAATAATGAGGCGGAGGTTGCGAAGTTTCTCGACCTGAAATCGGTGTGGGGTGTGAAAGACTATCTCATCGGAATGAGAAACTATCCGGCCACGAAGACGATGCACATTATTCATAAGCTTAGAGAGATAGATGCCAAAAGTAAGGGATTGGATAATCCCAATACGTCGGTTGGCGATTTGATGAAGGAACTAATTTTCTTTATTCTGCACTAAGGCGTTTTTCGGTTCCTCTTTTTGATCATCGGATGATAGGAGTGTTCAGGAGTGCAACAACCACTATGTAGTTTGGTTTATCCCGAATTTGCATTCATCATAGAATCCTTTCTTTTCCTTATGTAGCATTGAGATATTCTTGTGCTCTTCTTTTTGACTATCAGGTTTGATGGTTTGTGGTAGGAAAAAGTTTGCCAAGAATGTCCTATTTGTTCTTGATAGGCCGTCCGATTTGAAGGTCTCTCCTCCTCTTTTTTCACAAAATAGCCCTATTTTTACTCTTGTTTTTCTCTGAATGAAGTGTTTTTCTGACGCTCTTTTTCGAGGTTAACTCTCTTATAGTCTTAGGAGTTAGCCCATTTTTACCTCTCCAATACTCGCGTATTTTCAAGCTTCCAGACCTACGTTTCAGAATACGCGAGTCTTGAGAAAATAGTATGCTCCAACCCATCGAATATTTACAGTTAACTTTTATTTATACGTTTGCGGTGTGTGTTTTGATTTGCAAATCTAAACACGTCAATAAACAAGAAAGCATTTTGTGTTTATATTTGTTGTTATATACATGATTTTAAATCTTAAATACCTAAATATCGAAACCTAAATATTCAAGAGTCGAAACCTATAGAGATACATATTCTTTTCAAGTAAATATCGGATAATTTATTGTATATCAGTCGTATATATAGTTTCTTTCATCTATCTCATTGCTATTAATCAGGTTTAGAGAGCCAAATCAGTGAATATCGTGCGATATTTGCTTTATGCGATGATATAAACCGTTATATATCAACAGATAATCGTTATTCGTTCAATGTTTGTTAAGTTGCAAAATAAAGATGTAAATATAGGTTTGTAAATCTAAAGTATAAGTGTTATTGTGTGGATTTACGATTGTAAATAAACAGATTTCTAAATGTTTACTTTTGAATACTAAATTACTCGTTACATATTTGTATACCTTAAATTTTTGCTTTACCTTTGTAAACGCAATAAAAAATGCCTATTTTGGGGCCAATCGCTTATCTGCAAGCTTATGAAAGATAGAATCAGACGGATTATGGAGAGTCAACACATGACTCAACAAACCTTTGCACAATCCATCGGAATGTCTCCGGCGTCACTCAGTAGTATCTTTAATGGTAGAACCAAACCTACAATCAACATTGTTGAAGCTATTAAAAATAAGATTCCGAAGATTTCTACCGATTGGCTGATGTTTGGAAAGGGAGAAATGTATGTGGACGGTTCGGAACGTTCTACTGCCGAAACGTCTACCTACCCTTCTACTTCAGGAGAACCACAACTCGACTTCTCTTCCCCCGTTTCCACTCCATCGCTTTTTGCTGAGATGGATAACGGATCGTTGCAGGCGAGACAAGAGACCGTGCCTATCGAGAGAAATGTGCCGAAAGCAGACTATCTCTCCCGTACGCCAGAGGCAGTTGCCGTCAAAGTGATTGAGAAACCGCAGCGACGTGTCACCGAAATTCGCCTCTTTTATGACGATCAGACTTGGGAATCGTTCTATCCGGAACGTAAATAGAGGTGCATTGACACTTCCTTTATCCTATTTGGCCGTTATCTATCGACTTTTCTAGGGCGAGTTCTCCGCTGTATTGACTTTTTCTTGACTCTATTTGACCGTTTCGATAGATGGATAAGGAAAATAAAATAGATGGGTGCTACCGGCAATTATTTGACTGAATCATGTTGTCTTATGATAGTATTAGGGCTGATTCTTACCCTGTTTTTATACATTGAAGAGGCTGCAGGGGGATGATTTTCGTGCGATAGGTGTCGATTTATATTAAAAGTAAAGGGTGAAAAGGTGAGAAATGGCTTGCGCCATCGACCTTTTCACCCTTTATGATATGAGGGAGACAGGATGATTTTTTCAGTGGGTTGAAGATATCTGAAAAGCTATGGATAGCGCACTTGCTGGTAACCCACGAGCCGATCGGCACGTTCGCCTTGTTTTCGGAAGTAAATCAGAGCTTGATAGCGATTTTCGGTGGGGAAAAATGAGCCTTCTGAAGAAACGTAAGTGGATGATCCGTCGGGCTGTTGTAATACGTATTGGTAGGAATAATAGCCTTGTTTGAGCAACAGAGAGGCCTTGTAGCACTGGTGGATGTCGTCGTACTCCATTCTGTAGGGAGGTTCGAAGAGATCGTTTGTCCATGCGCCGTTGAGGTAGACTTCCCCGTTTTGTCGTGGTGCTTTTAGGGTGAAGTGCACGTTGAGATAATGAGAAGTGTGGTTATTTTCGATGTTGTCGCTGTTGCGAATATAGAAAGCACCGTTGGCATCCTCATCGTAGATGTAGCTGCGGCGAGGTTCATCGGGCCAGAGATAGGCCTGATACATGGTGCCATCCCAGTGAATCCGTTCCACGCCCATGGAGGTGTGGTTGAGGCTGAGGAGTTCGAATTTGCGATATTCGTTTCCTGCAGTGAAAATCAAGTCACGGTTGTGCAGCCATTGCAGTCCGTCGGTTGTGGTGTATTGTGGTTGGGGATTGAGCACGGCATTGTCCCATCGTCCGTTTTGTAGCACTGCGGTATGAATCTGACTGTTTACGTCGAAGATTTTAATACCGCCGTAGTTTACTTTCATCTCTACCTGTTGGTGCCGGCCATTGATGTCGCGGTCGGTGTTGGAGATAACATTGAGAGTCACGCCCATGATCGGTTCTACGACCATGAAGAAACATTCAGCCACGGGTTGATCCTCGTTGTTGGCATCGTAGATAGTGACACGATAGTTGCCGCTCATCTTCAGTCGACAGCTACTGTTGGGAATCTGGAAACGATAATGGGTATAGAGCACATCGGTGTTGATAGACTCTTGGATGTCCTCGATGAGGTGGTCGTTGTCGAATCCGTCGATATAGTCGCTGGTGAAAAGTTCTTTCGAAAGACTCCAGTCAGCGTTGCAGTGCTCTACTTTATAGGCATAGCGATGGTATTCGTGTGTGAGATCGTCGAACGAAATGTTGATCGGTACGTTGTCGTTCAGACGAATAACGGGTGGAGAGAGCCAATCGATTCCGGCCACAACCTGTAGCGTGGCGATGCGTGGAGTGAGAATACGATGGCGTTGCGCCCGGGTTCCCAGCGAAATCAGTAGAAGGAAAATAAAGATGGTGCGCATGTTAGGTGGAGTAAAAGAAATCGACAAAGTACAATATACGAGATATTGACTTTGCCGATGTTCTTAGAGGTTATCAATTTTGCTTATCCTTCGATGGCTGCAACGCCAGGTAGAACTTTCCCTTCGATGGCTTCGAGCATAGCTCCACCACCCGTAGAAACGTAAGAAACCTTGTCGGCAAGTCCGAACTTGTTTACAGCAGCAACCGAATCGCCACCGCCTACAAGCGAGTATGCACCGTTTTCTTGCGTTGCTTGTGCCACGTACTTGGCAATTTCGCCTGTGCCGTGAGCAAAGTTCTCAAACTCGAACACGCCAACAGGACCGTTCCAAAGAATGGTCTTAGAGTTGAGAATGACTTTCTTCCAAATCTCCAGCGACTCTTCCGAGGCGTCCATACCTTCCCATCCGTCGGGTATTTGGTCGATGGGCACAATCTTACGGTTGGCGTTATTGTCAAACTTATCGGCTGCTACCGTGGCTACAGATAGGCTTAGGTTAACACCTTTTTCCTTTGCTGCAGCCATAACATTCAGTGCTTCGGGCATCAAATCGTCCTCGTGCAGCGAGTCACCAATCTTTCCGCCCTGTGCTTTCACGAAGGTATAGCCCATTCCGCCACCGATGATGAGGTTGTCTACCTTGTCGAGCAAGTTTTTGATAACAGCCAACTTAGAGCTTACTTTCGAACCACCGATAATAGCGGTGAAGGGATGTTGAGCGTTTTTGAGCACGTTGTCGATAGCAGTCACCTCTTTTTCCATCAAGTAACCCAGCATCTTCGAGTCGGCATCGAAGTAGTCGGCAATGACAGCAGTTGAAGCATGGCGGCGGTGAGCTGTACCGAAGGCGTCGTTCACATATACATCGGCATATGAGGCCAGCTTTTTAGCAAAGTCCTTCTGTTTGGCCTTCATCTCCTTCTTCGCTTCGTCGTAGGCGGGGTCGGCCTTGTCGATGCCCACGGGTTTGCCCTCTTCCTCGGCGTAGAAACGCAGATTTTCCAGCAGCAATGCCTCGCCCATCTGGAGATTGGCGGCAGCTTCGGCGGCGTTGGCACAATCGTCGGCAAATTTTACAGCCACGCCCAGACGCTCTGACACCTTACCGACGATTTGCGAGAGCGACAGCTTCGCGTTTACCTTACCTTTGGGTTTGCCCATGTGGCTCATCATGATCACGGCACCGCCGTCGGCCAAAATCTTCTTCAAAGTAGGAAGAGCACCGCGAATACGGGTGTCGTCGGTGATGTTTCCGTTCTCGTCCAGGGGGACGTTGAAGTCTACGCGTACGATTGCCTTTTTACCGGCAAAGTTAAATTGTTCGATTTTCATCTTTATTGTTGTTATGAATTAAATGTTTGAAATGAGCACGACAAAGTTACGGAATATAATCGATAAAAGTTCGTCTATCAGGGGCTTTTTGCGTTGAGAGCAGTGTGGAATGCAGCCTCTGCGCGACCTCTTTCATCAAGAGCACCTTTTTGTGTGGTGTTTCTATCAAGATTTTGGCTTCCCCCGGTGGAGAAACGTAGAACAGGCAAAGGATTTGGCTTTCCCCCGGGGGAGAAACGTAGAATGGGCAAAAGATTGAGTTTTCCCCCGGGGGAGAAATGCAGAACGGGCAAAGGTTTGAGCTTTCCCCCGGTGGAGAAACGTAGAACGGGCAAAAGATGGAGCTTTCCCCCGGGGTGGAAAGCGAAAAAGGAAGCAGAACAGCTTTCGCTCCTCCAACCGAGGGAACTTATCTTTTGTTTTATCCGAACAGAATTCGCAGAGCCTCTTCCACTTTACGAACGGGATGGAGATGGATTTTGAAGCGCGAGGTGTCCAGTCCGCTAATGTTGTTTTTGGGGAGCACCATATCGGTGAAGCCCAGTTTTTCAGCCTCGGCAATGCGCTGTTCGATGCGGTTGACGGGGCGTACTTCGCCACTCAATCCCACCTCGCCAGCCATGCACCATTCTTTTTCGATGGGCGTATCGACGTTGCTCGACAGCACGGCGGCGATGATACTGAGATCCATGGCAAGGTCGGTGACACGAAGTCCGCCGGCGATGTTCACGAAGACATCTTTCTGTATGAGTTGAAAGCCCACGCGTTTTTCGAGTACGGCCAAGAGCATATTGAGTCGGCGTTGGTCGAAACCCGTAGTGCTGCGTTGCGGTGTGCCGTAGGCGGCGGTTGAAACCAGGGCTTGTGTTTCCATCAAAAACGGCCTTACGCCCTCGATGGCACAGCTGATGGCGATGCCCGATAGGCCTTCGTGGTCGCGAGTGAGCAGTAGTTCGCTGGGATTAGATACAGGACGGAGGCCATTTTGCTGCATTTCGTAGATGCCTAGTTCGGAAGTGGAGCCAAAACGGTTTTTAATAGACCGCAATATGCGGTACATATAATGCTGATCGCCCTCGAATTGCAGCACCGTGTCGACGATGTGTTCGAGAATTTTTGGTCCGGCCAGGGCACCGTCTTTGTTGATATGGCCGATGAGAAGTACTGGCACAGACGATGTTTTGGCAAACCTGAGTAGGGCCGAGGCACACTCACGCACCTGGACGATGCTGCCTGGCGAACTGTCGATGCTCTCGGTTTGGATGGTCTGGATGGAGTCGATGACAACTACCTGGGGCTGTACGAGATCGATTTGGTGGAGAATCCGTTCGAGTGAATTTTCGGACAGAACGATCGTCTCGTCCGAGATGTTTTTCTCGATGCGGTCGGCGCGCATCTTTAATTGGGGCGTGCTCTCCTCGCCACTAACATAGAGGATGCGTCGCTCGGGCATTCGCAGGATGGTTTGCAGCACAAGGGTGCTTTTGCCGATGCCGGGTTCGCCGCCCAGGAGGACGATGGAGCCGGGAACGAGTCCACCGCCGAGCACGCGATTCAGCTCCTCGTCGTGTAGGTCGATGCGAGGTTCGTCTCTTGTCGTCACTTTCGAGATGGGTTGCGGGAGGTTGGAATCTGTAGATTGAAGTCGCGAAGCCCGATTGCTGACTGCCGGCGAATGGGCGGCGATGCGAATCTCGCTAAACGTGTTCCACTGGCCGCAGTTCGGACATTTGCCAATCCATTTGGCTGCCTCTTGTCCGCAGTTGGAGCAGACGTATGCTATTTTTTCTTTTGCCATCGTGAAGGGGAGATTATTGATTGATGATTTTCATTTGCTGGCGCACCGATTCCTGGTGCACATTTTCGAAGACGGTGGCTACGAACTCGGCACTCATGTCGCAGCGTGTGGCTTGTGCGCCGCGTTTTTCGAGAATCTCATTGTATCGACTGGCTTGGAAAACGGTGATGTTGTGCTCGCGTTTGTATCGGCCGATTTCACGACAGATGCGCATGCGGTTCGAAAGGAGCTCGATGAGTTGGTTGTCGAGGTCGTCGATTTGTCGGCGCAGTTGGTCGATGGCCTCCACTGTTTGTTGTTTGTCGCGCACGACGAGGTGTGAGAGGATGACGTCGAGCCGGTCGGGAGTCACCTGCTGTTGGGCATCGCTCCAGGCCTGGTCGGGGGTGTGGTGGGTTTCGACAATGAGTCCGTCGAAGCCCAGATCCATGGCTTGTTGGCAGAGTGGGGCGATGAGTTCGCGTCGACCGCCGATGTGACTTGGGTCGCAGAGAATGGGCAGTGCGGGGATGCGGCGGCGCAGCTCGAGCGGGATCTGCCACATGGGCGAGTTGCGATAGATTTTGCCGCCGTAGCTGGAGAATCCGCGGTGGATGGCACCCAAACGGCGGATGCCGGCTCGGTTGATGCGTTCCATGCTGCCGATCCAGAGTTCGAGGTCGGGGTTGACGGGATTTTTCACGAGCACGGGGATGTCGACGCCGTGCAGACTGTCGGCCAGTGCCTGCATGGCAAAAGGGTTGGCCGTGGTGCGTGCACCGATCCATAGCACGTCGATGCTGTGTTTGAGACAGAGCTCTACGTGCTGCGGTGTGGCCACTTCGGTAGCGATGAGCATACCCGTTTCTTCTTTTACGCGCTTCAACCAGGGTAGTGCCTTCTGGCCTTGACCTTCGAATCCGCCGGGCTTGGTGCGGGGTTTCCACAGACCGGCGCGGAAGATGTGGCAACCTTTCCGGGCCAGAGCCTGTGCGGTTTGCATCACTTGTGCTTCGGTTTCGGCCGAGCAGGGTCCTGCCATGACGATGGGGCGTTCGTTGTCGCTGGGCAGGTGAAGGGGTTGCAGGTTGAGTTCCATCTTTTCTTTTCTAAGCCTTCTCAGTTAGGGGGCTGTTTAAATGAACTTTTGGGTCTTCCGAGGTCTCGGAAAGCTTGTTTTTCCCATTTTTGGGTCTTCCGAGGTCTCGGAAAGCTTGTTTTTCCTATTTTTGAGTCTTCCGAGGTCTCGGAAAGCTTGTTTTTCCCATTTTTGAGTCTTCCGAGGTCTCAGAAAGCTTATTTTTCTCATTTTCGAACCATCCGAGGTCTCGGAAGCCTGCTTTTTTTGTTATACCGGCGTGAGAGGGGAATTGTTGCGATACGATTTCGGGGTGAGTTGATCCATCAACTCACCCCGAAAGGAGGTGCTGTTACGGAGAGTGGGGTCAGAACGGCCACCATCGCTTCTTGTTTTGCGCTCGGTCAGAAGGGTTTTGCGCCCGAAGTGCGTCGTGGAGGAGTTGTTTGTAGGTGAGGCGATCCGTCACCATGTGGTAGATCTCTCCCCAGTCGGGCAGTCCGCCGATGTTGCGGTCGTCGATGAAGAGGTCGGCTTTGAGTTTGCGCGAGAAGTGGTTGTTTTTCTCGGGTTCCTCTTCGGGATAGTCGCGATTGACGGCATAAAATTCTACACCTCGTTCTCGACACCAGGCCACGGCCTGGTCGAGCAATTCACCCTCGCGCACACTCCAGAGTATCAGTTTGTGTCGGTCGCGTATGAGCATCTTGAGCGTTTCTATGGCAAAGGGGATTTCTTCGCCTATCGCGGGGTAGCGGTGCTCTACGATGGTTCCGTCGAAGTCTACTGCTATGGTCATTTCTTCTGAGGGGGATTAATGTTTCACGGAGGTGTCGTTCTTGCTGCTGTATTGGCTGTTGCTGTAGTTGCCGAAATTGCCATAGTTGCCGTAGCTGCCATAACTGCTGTATTTTCCGTATCGGCCGTAGCGTCCGTAATAGCCGTACTTGGCGTATTTGCCGTATTTGCCGTAGCCGTAGTAGTAGCCGTACTTCTTTTTGGAGAGGTCGATGCCGTTGACGACGATGCAGATGTTGGGCAGTTTTCTGTCGTTGTGTAGACTGTTGATGAGGTCGAAATTTTCTTTCGGGGTGTAGTCGGCCCGGCAAAGGTAAACGGTGATGTTAGAGATGCGACCCACTTGCAGAGTGTCGGTCACGAGACCTACAGGGGCGGTGTCGATGATGATGTAGTCGTATTTCTGCTTGAGAATCTCGACGATGTCGTCAAGCGATTGGCGGGTGAGGAGCTCGGCCGGATTGGGCGGGATGGGACCGGCCATGAGCAGTTCGAGGTTGTCGTTCACGTCTGAAGGTAGGATCTGGGCTCGGATGTCTTCTTCCGTGATGACCGACTTGGTGAGCAGGTTGGTGATGCCGTGCCGGTGGTCTTTGATTTCGAAGAGTTCAGCCAGTCGAGGTTTGCGAATGTCCAGTCCTACGAGGATCACTTTCTTACCCAAAAGGGCGAACGATACGGCTAAGTTGGCCGCGGTGAAGGTTTTTCCTTCGCCTGAGATGCTCGAGGTGAACGAAATCACTTTTTCGCCTTCCTTGAGCATGAACTGGATGTTGGTTCGCATCGAGCGGAAGATTTCTTCCATCTGATTGTTTTGGTTTTCGTGCACCACAATGTCTGCTTTGGTCTTGGCCGTCTCGCTGGCCACGGCTACGTCGGCAATGATGGGGAGGGTGGTGAGGCGCGCCACGTCGTCGTGACCTTCGATCTTATATCTGAAGAAGCTGATGAGGAAGAGCGCGAGGGCGGGCAGAGATAGTCCGGCAATGAGCCCGGCCAAAAGGATGGTGGAGGATTGTGGGGCTACTTTCCCGACAACCGAGGGGTTGTCGATGAGTTTTCCCTTGTCGGCAGTTGCAGCCAATGAGATGGAGTTTTCCTCGCGTTTCTGTAGAAGCATGAGGTAGAGGCCGGCTTTGACTTCGAGCTGACGTCCGATTTGCTTCATGGTGCGCTCTTGTTCGGGGGTTTGCTGAATCTTCATGTTATACTTCCCTACCTGCGAGGCCACGGCATTGCGTTGTATTTCCATGCTGCGTTTGGCCTGGGCCATGGCGCGATGGATGCTGCTGGTGAGGTCGTCGAGCTGTGCGGTGAGCGGGGTGACTGTGGGGCTGTGTTCGGAGGCACTGCGGAGCAGACGGTTGCGTTCGAGTACAATCTCGTTGTATTTGTTGATGAGGGATGTGGCCGACTGGTCGGTGAGACCTACGTTGGAGGGTAGTGTCTCGTATTTGTTGGAGGGTTGTCCCATGTATTCGCTGATGCTGTTGAGAAGGGCGATTTGGGTATTGGCCTCGGCCAGCTGTTGGTCGTAGCGGTCGCTGTTGGTCACGGCTTGATTGGCGTTGGTGGACAGTTCTACCATTTTGTTGGCTTTCTTGTAGTTTTCCAACTGACTTTCGGTGTTGCCCAGTTCGCCATTGATTTTCTCAAGTCGACCGTTGATGAATTCTTCCGTCCGCACGGCCACTTCATTTTTGTCTTTGTTGGCCTGACGGTTGTAGCATTCGGTGAGCTGTTTGAGATAGTCGATGGCTCTTTGCGGACTTTTGTCGTTGATGGTGAGAACGGCGATGGAGGTGCTTTTGGAAGATTGTGTGATGCTCAGTCCGGCGGCATATCCTGCGGCGATGGCATCGGGCGGACTGATTCTGGCTTCGAATTCCATTCCGTCTCTCATCGGCGAGGTGGAGTTGGATGTGAAAGCGAGTGTTCCTGCCGGTGTACTGATGAAGGCCGGAAGGATTTGGAAGGTTTTGTCGATGGTGGCGATTCGTCCCGATTTGTTTCCAACGCAGGTGCCTTCTACGTGGTAGAGTTTTCCTTCTCTCTTGATGGAGAGGTTGATGGGGGCAGTGAGTTGATTGAGGTGGGCCGAGTCGAGGTCTACAGAGAGGTATTGGGTTTTGTAGATGAGTCGGTCGGTGACTTTACCTTTTCCGATATAACTGACGTAGAGTTTAAGGTCTTTGACGGCCTGCAGGGCGATGGAGCTGGATTTGAGGATTTCCATTTCATTTTCCATTCCCGTGGAGTTCGACACCGTTCCCAGACTGGTGGCGTATTGGAGGTTGTTTCGTCCTCGGCTGCCGTTTTCGTCTTTGATGAGCAGTTTAGCGTAGGCCTGGTAGACGGGTGTCGTATAGCGCAGGTAAATGGCTGCCAGTCCGAGGCAGATGATGAGCGAGAGCATGAACCATTTCCAGTTGAGAATCAGGGTGACGTAGAGAGTTTGGAAGTCCAGGAAGGATTTTCCGCCCTGTTGGGTTTCTGAGTTCTGCGTCTCGTTTTTAATATTTTCTTCCATAATGGTTTGACCTATTGTTTGCTGTGTGTGGGGGGATTATCGATTCTCTGCGATTCTGATGAGATATTGTCCGTATCCGTTTTTGATCATGGGTTGAGCCAGCTGTCGCACCTGCTCAGGAGTGATCCATCCTTTTTCCAAGGCGATTTCCTCGGGGCAGGCCACTTTCTGTCCTTGTCGTTTCTCGATGACCTCGATAAAGGTGCTGGCCTCGCTCAGGCTGTCGTGTGTGCCTGTGTCGAGCCAGGCGAACCCTCGTTGCAAGGTTTGCACTTTGAGGGCTTGTCGCGAGAGGTATTCTTGGTTGACGGTGGTGATTTCGAGTTCGCCTCGTGCACTGGGTCGGATGTTTTTGGCAATGTCTACCACGCTATTGGGATAGAAATACAATCCTACGACGGCGTAGTTGCTTTTGGGATGAGTGGGTTTTTCCTCGATGCTCAAGCAGTTGCCTTCGCTGTCGAACTCGGCAACGCCGTAGCGTTCGGGATCGTTGACGTAGTACCCAAAGACGCTGGCCCGTCCGTTTTCAGCTTCCTGCACGCTACGACTGAGCATGGCGGTGAAGCCTGCGCCGTAGAAGATGTTGTCGCCCAGGACGAGGCACACGCTGTCGGTGCCGATAAATTCTTCGCCGATGAGGAAGGCTTGTGCCAGTCCGTCGGGACTGGGCTGTTCGGCGTACTCGAATTTCACGCCCCATTCGCTACCGTCGCCCAATAGTCGTTGGAATCCCGGCAGATCGTGTGGAGTAGAGATGATGAGTATCTCTCTGATGCCGGCGAGCAGGAGTACGGATAGGGGATAGTAGATCATGGGTTTGTCGAAGATGGGTATCAGTTGTTTGCTGATGCCTTTGGTGATGGGATAGAGGCGTGTGCCCGATCCGCCCGCGAGTACGATTCCTTTCATAAACTTGATTTTATTTTGTCTGCGTATGGCCCAATTTCCTCCGTACTCCTTTTTATCTAATTGATTGGCTGGCACGGAAAAGAAGCGGGTTTGAATGTCGTTGCAAAGGTAGTATAAATAATTGATAATAGACAATTGATCATTCACAATTCGTTTGCTGAGGGAGGGGAGTGTTTCTACCGAGATGGCTCTGAACAGTTCAGTAGCTCCATTTTGGTCTCCGCGGCGTTTCTGAACAGTTCAGTAGTCCCATTTTGGTCTCCGCGGCGTTTCTGAACAGTTCAGTAGCTCCATTTTGGTCTCCGCGGCGTTTCTGAACAGTTCAGTAGTCTCATTTTGGTCTCCGCGGCGTTTCTGAACAGTTCAGTAGCCCCATTTTGGTCTCCGTGGCGTTTCTGAACAGTTCAGTAGCCCCATTTTGGTCTCCGCGACGGTTCTGAACAGTTCAGAAGGCATCAGGAAGAACACAATATTAAATTATATTAATATCCCAGTCGTAATATTTCCCTTTCTCCCCTGTCTAATTCTTTTTCATTACTTTTGCAGCGTTATTTTATCGTGTTTCTCTTCTTGAAGCACTTTTATTACAACAAGCAACACTTATTATTTTTTAAGATATACAATATGTATAGCAAAGAAGAACTGTTATCAAAAGAGGTGTCTGAATTGGAGGACATTGCAAAAACACTCGGTGCCGAAATTCCCAGCAAGAACACCGAAGATTTGGTTTATTCCATTCTCGACCAACAAGCCATTGAAGAGGGCAGCAAAAATCCTTTGGGCCAAAGAAAAAGACGAACCAGAATCGCTAAAAAAGATACCGACCGAGTGTATACGGTGAACGGTAAGGAAGGCGAGAATTTTGATCTGAAAAACAATAAACTGACGACAACCGAACAACCCTCACTCTTTAAAGACGACGCTCCCGCAGCAGACGAAACCGCCAAACCCAAGAAGCGAGGACGGAAATCGAAGAAAGAAAAAGAGGCTGAGGCCGCCGCATTGGCCGCTCAAGAGGCTGCTAAGAATGCCGAGATGACGGCTGTCAGTACAGACACACCTGCCGCTGCTGTAGATCAGTTTGCCAGCAACGATGAAACCAGAGCAGAGATCCTGCCCCCGTCGGGCGAAGCCGATTCGCTGTCTGCTCTGCCTGCAAAGGCTGTTGGAGCGCAGGAAAGACCGGTCGAGGTGACGGCTGAAACCGAAGAACCCCTTCCAACCGAAATGACGGGCGACACCGAAGATCTCTCCGTGCCCGAAGCTTCTTTCTTACAACAATCTCCTACAGACTCTCTACCTGAGGGAAACGAAGATGACAGTCTCATCGCTCAGCTACAAGCCAAAATCAATGCTCATAACGTGGATGCCGGAGAAGGTAAATCTTCGACCGCAGGAAAAGGTATCTGGGAGGGCGACCCCGGCGACGGAACCGATTTTATCACCGTGGTCGATCTACCCATCGAAGATCAAGGCGCACTGCCCAACTACGACATCTTCGACAATCCCACCAACGGCATCCCGCCCGTGGAATCCCAGCAACGCCTTCATCTGTCGAAAGAGACAACCGAGAAGTATAGTTTCGAAGATCTCATCCCCGTTGATGGCGTACTCGAAATCATGCCCGACAACTATGGCTTCATTCGCTCGAGCGATTACAATTACCTCTCCTCCCCCGACGATGTCTACATCCCCATGCCGCAAATCAAGAAATACGGCCTGAAGACAGGCGACGTCATCCAAGGGAAAGTTCGACCGCCACACGAAGGCGAGAAATATTTTTTGCTGACGAGTATCGAGAAAATCAACGGTCGGCTGCCTGCCGACATGCGCGATCGCATCCCCTTCGAACACCTCACGCCGCTCTTCCCCGACGAGAAATTCAGTCTTTGCAACAACCCCGCCACCACGAACCTTTCCACCCGTATCGTCGACCTCTTCTCACCCATCGGAAAAGGACAGCGCGCGCTCATCGTGGCTCAGCCCAAGACCGGTAAAACCATCTTGATGAAGAATATCGCCAACGCCATTGCGGCCAACCATCCCGAGGCCTATCTCATGATGCTTCTCATTGACGAACGCCCTGAGGAAGTGACCGACATGGCCCGCACGGTCAACGCTGAGGTTATCGCGTCCACCTTCGACGAACCCGCTGAACGACATGTCAAAATCGCCGGCATCGTGCTTGAAAAAGCTAAGCGATTGGTGGAATCAGGTCATGACGTCGTGATTTTCCTCGACTCGATTACCCGTCTCGCCCGCGCCTACAACACCGTGAGTCCGGCTAGCGGCAAAATCCTCACCGGTGGTGTCGACGCCAATGCTTTGCAAAAGCCCAAACGCTTCTTCGGTGCTGCTCGCAACGTAGAAGGCGGAGGTTCGCTCACCATCATCGCAACTGCCCTCATTGACACGGGTAGTAAAATGGACGAAGTGATTTTCGAGGAGTTCAAAGGAACGGGAAACATGGAGCTGCAGCTGGATCGATCGCTGAGCAACAAACGCATTTTCCCGGCTGTCAATCTGGTGGCTTCGAGCACAAGACGCGACGACCTCCTGCACGACAAGACCACGCTCGACCGCATGTGGGTGCTCCGCAAATATATCTCGGACATGAATCCGATAGAAGCCATGAACGTGATTCACGACCGATTGGGCCGCACCAAAGACAACGACGAATTCCTCTTGTCGATGAACTCATAATGTTATGCTACGCCGCTGCATCTTCTACACAGAAGAGACAGGACAGAGGCATCCACACAGAAAAAGCCCCGAAAGCCATCTGTTTGGCTTTCGGGGCTTTTCGAATTCCTTGTAGTGAGAAATCTACCGTGTTTTTACTTTGAAGAGCAACTGCCGAGGTAGTTTCACCCATTTTTGGTCGACGACAATCTTTATTGCGCTTCCCTGCAACTGTTTCAAGGTGTAGGTACTGTCGTTCTCCATGGAAAGCTTGGCTGTGAGGTCTTCGCTGCCGTAATCATTGATAATGGAGAGTTCGGCCTGTTTGTCTCCCGTCATTTTGGCATCAGTGATGAGCCAAAGGCGCGAGTCGCGCTTCGAACCGAGATAGCCAGGAAGCCGACCGAACAATTCTTGTCCCTCAGCCAGTACATCTTTCTCGTGCAGATTGATACGCATGTACACCTGATACTCTGCGTTGTAGAGATAACCTTGAAAGGCTTTTCCTTTTTGAGCGAAACCGTCTGCGAGCAATATTCCCAACAGACCAACGAGCACCGTTCTTTTCATATGTCTTTGTAATTGATGTCGATACTTTCGTTTCTGCAGGTGTAGAAACTTCGTTTTTGAGCTATTCTGCGTTTCTGCACCCGCAGAAACGCAGAATGGGTTTTATTCTTTATTCAAACGCAGTCCACAAAGCATACCGTCCATGCTTCCGAGGAGAGACGTGGCTGTTTTCAAGGATTGATTGCCACTAAGTGCCCCCAAAGTCTTCATGTATCCCAGTAGTTTAGAGATATCCATGACAATGAGTAGATTGTTTCCGTCTACCTGCGTCGTACCGATGACCTGTTTCACCTGTCCGGCATATTTCAGAACGACAGACTTTCCGTTCACCGTGAACGTGCCCTTGAGTGTCTTTCCTGCAACAGTCTGCGTAAATTTTCCGTCCTTTGTGAAGTTCATCTTCAGTTTCCCCTTCGTGATACCCACCTTGCCGAGTTGAGTCTGCAAATTCTTTTCGATGGTAGCCGATGCCATCTTTCCACCCGCACTCTTGAGCAGATTGCTGCTGGTGAAGACCACGGCTGGTTCTGTGTAAGTCCAGGATCCTACCAAATCTTCAACCGTAGCCACTTTCTTGCTGGAGAAGACTGAGGTAAGACCCGACACTAAATCGGATGTCGAGGTAGATTTGGAAACTGCATTCACTCCGCTCTTTACTAATTTCCCTAAATCAAACTGTGCAAAAGCGTTTGTACTTGTCCATGCCAATGTCGCAATGGCGACACACGTCAAAATGTTTTTTCTCATTTCTATTTTCTCTTAAAAATCGGTTGCAAAGATACGACTAATCCAATGAACGCAGAAGATAATCCGAGGAAAAAGGAAATCGTTACCGTTCAAAATGGTTATATTTGCAGGCAACGTATGAAACAGCAATTATCCATATTGATTCCCACCTATAATTATGCCTGTCTGCCTCTGGTGAAGGAATTGTATCGACAGGCTACAGCAATTGTGGGACTGAACTTTGAAATCTTGGTGGCAGAAGATGGAAGTTCCGATGCTCGAACAATGGCAACAAACGAGCATATAAAAGATCTGTCCTACTGTCGCCACATCGTTCGACAGGAGAATGTAGGGCGTGCGCAGATAAGAAACATTCTTGCAGCAACGGCTCGCTATCCTTGGTTGCTTTTCGTGGATAGCGATATGAAGGTAGTGGTAGAAGACTTTCTATTACGTTATCTCAATACTACTGAAGAGCAACGAGTGGTTTACGGTGGAAATAGCATCGGGGCAGATCTTATGCCGAAAGGGAGCGAACTGAAGTACAAATACGAACGACAGGCAGAAATCTTTCACACTCCAACACAAAGGAGTTTGTCGCCCAACAGTCACTTCAACACTTCCAATGTACTCATCGCTCAGACGGTGCTCGAACGTATTCCATTCGATCATCGCTTTCGCACCTATGGATACGAAGATGTGTTCTTTGGTAAAACCTTAGAGCAAGCTGGTATCACCGTCACACACATCTACAATCCTTTAGGCTTCAACCACTACGACTCAAACGCCGATTTCCTGTCGAAAACCGAAGAAAGCCTGCACACGTTGTACCAATTCCGGGACGAACTCTCGGATCTTTCTCCCATCATCCACTGTTCGCAGCAGTTGGAAAGGTGGCATCTCGGCAGATTGTTCCGCTTCACTTTCAAACTCCTCCATCCCTTGCTGCGGAGGCATCTTCAGGGGCGACATCCTTCTCTCTCTTTGTTCAGTCTCTACAAATTGGGCCTCTATATGATGCAAAACTAACCGTTTGAAGTCCTAAAAATACCTCCGTCTCAGCTCTATTGCATGGTCATAGAGGTTATCCTTTATACATATCGTCGCATTATTTGTACAAAAAGGAACTATATTTCGTCGGTTTCCTTTTTTTTGTTTCCTTTGTATCGTACAAGCAGAGACACTTATATCTACAAAAGATACGCAAGAAGTGGAAAGACAACAGCGAAATACCATTCTGACCATTACCGGTTCTGACGGTAGCGGAGGTGCAGGCATACAGGCAGACATCAAAATGATTGCTGCGCTGGGTGGTAATGCCGTGTCGGCTATCACTTCGATAACAGCACAGAACACGTTAGGCATCCAAGAGTTTTACGATCTGCCCGTATCTGCTATTACGGGTCAGATAGAAGCCATCATCAACGATATGCAACCTTTAGTGGTGAAAGTCGGAATGGTGAGACAGGCCGATGCAGTGGTCGAAATTGCAGCTCAGTTGCAGAAACACAAACCCCAATACGTGATCTACGACCCGGTTATCATTTCCAGTCAGAACGAAATGCTAATGACAACCGAAGTAATCGAGGAGATTATCCGTACACTTCTTCCATTGTGTTCGCTGGTGATTATTAAAAGAGCAGACGCAGAATACTTCACGAAAAGTGCGATCACCACCTCGCAAGAGATGACATCGGCAACAGAAACGTTGCTTAATTATGGCTGCGGAGCCGTGCTTTTGCAGGGCGGACATCTGCTTTCTGCCACCAATACCGACGTCTTTGCCTGTAGGGAACAAGATGAGCCCACTTTCCTTTCTTCATTGCAGATGGGACGAACCGATGAGTTCAGGCATGGTTTGAGTGGCAATCTCTCCTCGGCCATCGCCACTTTCATCAGCAATGGCAACACGTTGTTCGAGGCTGTGGTGAATGCCCGCAACTATATGAGTCAGCTCTTGGTTCTCAATACGGGCCTAATGGGACGTAGCAGCGAGCTCTATAACGAATTTGTAGACGAGATAGCCAAACACCATCGCACCAATAACGATGTCAAATTCTACGCCGACCGTCTTAATGTCAGCAGTCGTTATCTCGCTCAGGTGACAAGGCGCATCAGCGGGAAGTCGCCCAAAAATATCATTGATGAATTTCTGATGCAAGAGATCGAGCAGTTGCTCGCCGTCTCAGACAAGACCGTGCAAGAGATAGCCTACGCTTTTGGATTCCACTCGCAAGCGCATTTTGCAAAGTTCTTTAAGAAGATGAACGGGCTCTCTCCCAGTGAATATCGAAAAGACAAACGTTTAAATACATAACAACATGAAAGAGAACAGACAAGAATTGAACAGAAATTTGGCACAGATGCTGAAAGGCGGTGTCATCATGGACGTAACAACCCCCGAGCAGGCTCGCATTGCTGAGGCCGCAGGTGCCTGTGCCGTAATGGCCTTAGAGCGTATTCCTGCAGACATCCGTGCAGCCGGTGGCGTATCGCGCATGAGCGATCCGAAGATGATCAAAGGCATTCAAGAAGCGGTTTCCATTCCTGTGATGGCCAAATGCCGTATCGGCCACTTTGCCGAGGCACAGATTCTGCAAGCCATCGAAATCGATTACATCGACGAGAGTGAGGTCCTCTCGCCGGCCGACGATGTTTATCACATCGACAAAAACAAGTTCGACGTACCTTTTGTATGTGGTGCCAAGAACCTGAACGAGGCTTTGCGTCGTATCGCCGAGGGGGCAACGATGATTCGCACCAAAGGAGAACCGGGTACAGGAGATGTGATTCAGGCCGTTCGACATCTGAGAATGATGCAGAGTGAGATACGTCGACTCACCTCGATGAGCGAGGATGAGCTCTACGAAGCAGCTAAAGCCATGCAGGCTCCTTACGAGTTGGTGCGTTATGTACACGAGAACGGTAAGCTGCCTGTAGTGAATTTTGCAGCAGGAGGAGTAGCTACGCCAGCCGACGCAGCCCTGATGATGCAACTCGGAGCCGAAGGTGTGTTCGTTGGTTCGGGTATCTTTAAGTCGGGCGACCCTGCCAAACGTGCGGCAGCCATCGTGAAAGCGGTAACGAATTACAATGATGCCAAGATGCTGGCCGAACTTTCTGAAGACCTTGGAGAAGCGATGGTAGGCATTAACGAGCAGGAAATCGCACTGCTCATGGCCGAGAGAGGACAATAAGAGAATGAGAATTGCCATTCTTGCCCTACAGGGAGCCTTTCTCGAACATGAGAAAATGCTGACACAACTGGGTGTTGAATTCTTTGAAGTTCGCCAAGCCACGGATTGGCAACAGCCCAAAGATGCGCTCATCATTCCCGGCGGAGAAAGCACCACGATGTTGAAGCTGCTGCGCGAATTGGCGTTGCTTGAGCCTATTCGTCAGGAAATCGAGGCAGGCTTACCGGTTTTTGGTACCTGTGCAGGACTGATTTTGTTAGCAAAAAAAGTGGTAGGAGATGATTTGCAACGCATTTCGACAATGGATATCACGGTTTGTCGCAACGCTTACGGTCGTCAACTCGGCAGTTTCTATGCAGAGAATGCCATCAAGGGCTTATCCCATGCTGTACCGATGACTTTCATCCGTGCGCCTTATATTGCTCAAGTGGGCCCTGGGGTAGAGGTTTTGGCCGAAGTGAACGGTCATATTGTGGCAGCAAGGCAAGGGCATCAGCTTGTTACCTCTTTTCATCCCGAGCTTAATGCCGACCTTTCCATCCACCGTCTGTTTGTAAACATGGTTTCAGGGAAAGCCTAATCTTTCACCGATCTTCAGACAAATGGTGACTATATGAGAAATCCCGGTTGACGATTGGTCAACCGGGATTTTTATAAATATGCTTATGCAGTCAGCGATTATTCTGCTGCAGGAGCTTCTTCAGTCTCTGTAACAACATCTTCAGCTACGGGAGCCGTCTCTGTGGCGGCAGCAATTTCCGCTTGAGAGGCTTCTGTTTGGGGAGCTTCTTCAGCAGCAACAGCTACTTCAGCATTCTCTGCAACAACCTTTACAGGAACAACCACTTCAACTTCTTTGTGGAAGTGAACAAGAGCTTCGAAGTCGCCAACCTTCTTAATATCACGCATAGTGATGATTTTCCGGTCTACCTCGATGCCCAGCTTTTTCAGTTCTTCAGCTACGGTAGCTGTGTTCACCGAGCCATAGGTAACACCTGTTGCCGAAACCTTTGCTGCAATCACGAGAGCCACGCCGTTGAGAGCTTCTGCTTTCTTCTCGGCTTCAGCCTTGATAGCAGCCAGTTTATGAGCTTGTTGTTTCAGATTCTCGGCCAAGATCTTTTTTGCCGATGCCGATGCGATAACGCCTTTACCTTTCGGAATGAGATAGTTGCGTCCGTATCCGCTCTTCACGTTAACGATATCGTTTTTGTATCCCAGTCCGATAATATCTTCTTTGAGTATGATTTCCATTCTGTTTCCTCCTTTAATTACTTCATCAAATCGGTTACATAAGGAAGCAACGCAATTTGGCGTGCACGTTTAATCGCCTGTGCCACGCGGCGTTGATACTTCAGAGACGTTCCGGTGATGCGTCGGGGAAGAATTTTACCCTGCTCATTGAGGAACTTCTTCAGGAACTCAGGATCCTTATAGTCGATATATTTGATGCCGCTCTTTTTGAAACGACAATACTTTTTCTTCTTGGTATCTACTGACGGCGGAGTCAAGTAGCGTATTTCCGATTGTTTTTCTGCCATTTTTTTAAGCCTCCTTCAATTTTTCAGTCCATTTGTGTTTTCTCTTTTCGGCATACTGCACAGCATATTTGTCGAGTTTCACCGTCATGTGGCGGATCACCTTTTCATCGCGGCGGTAGCCAGTTTCGAGAGTTTTAATTACTTCCGGCTCTGCTTTGAACTCCAGCAGGCAGTAAAAGCCTGTAGATTTCTTCTGAATAGCATAAGCCATCTTCTTCAATCCCCAGGCCTCTTCATTCACAATCTCGGCACCATTATCGGTGAGGAGCTTCTTGAATTTAGCGACCGTTTCCTTCATCTGTTCATCAGACAAAACGGGAGTCAAAATGAAAACGGTTTCGTATTGATTCATACTAAAAATGTAAATAATGAATTGTTAATTTGCGAAAATGCGTTGCAAAGGTATGGCTTTTTATCCGGCCTACCAAATGTTTTTCGTAATTTTGCTGCCAGATAACAAGTATCAGCATGAAAAAGTTTCTCCCCTATTGTGGTCTTTTTTTATTATGTGCGGGCGTGGCATGGTTTCTTCTCAGTTACTTAGCCGGTTGGACACACCACAATCAAGTCCTATGGATGGGGTTGTTCTTAGTAGTTTTGGGCACCATCATCCATATTGTTGTGCAGAAACGAGAGGAAAAATATTGACCTTCACCTTGTTTTTGTACCCCGAATCGGAATCCATCCCCTTTTCTTAACTACATTATCCTCCTTTCTTAAGCCAATCATCTCTCTTTCTTATAATAAATAGGGTGGAGCCATCTTTATCTGTCCATTTTTCATTCTCTTAGCTTTTGCCTTGCATTTTCTTAGCTTTTGCATTTCATTTTCTTAGCTTTCGCACGCCAAAACCTAAGCTTTTGCAACTTCGTTTATTAAATACTGATTATCAGACGGTTAACTCACAGAAGATGAAAGGGCAGTATTGTAA
The DNA here is from genome assembly GCF_018127805.1 of Prevotella sp. oral taxon 475. Lineage (NCBI taxonomy): Bacteria > Pseudomonadati > Bacteroidota > Bacteroidia > Bacteroidales > Prevotellaceae > Prevotella > Prevotella sp. oral taxon 475. The sequence continues at coordinate 1,671,648 of NZ_CP072334.1, read as the reverse complement.
GACATCAATAGGAGGGAATGCAAGAAGGTTTGAAAAATACTAAGTTGTAGGTATTGCCGGTTAGGCGAAGTGTTTGTACTTTTGCAAACTGTAAACAATTCGACATGATACACAACAGAAATAGCATAAGGCTGCAAATCTGCGGCCCATTTATCAAAGCGCACTGTCTCTTTTTTAGACAGTGCGCTTTTTTTATGAACATTTCTAAACAATGTTCGCTTTTCGTTCGTCTGGAAAAATCGCTTATGTCATGCAGGTGAAGAAAGACGATATCAAAGAAAAACTCGTTGCTGTGGCTCATAACGAGTTCATCAAACACGGTGTGAAGAAAACTTCTATGCGTGTGATTTCTAAAGCATCGGGTGTGGCTCTGGGCAATATTTATAAGTATTTCAAGAATAAAGACGAACTGCTCCACACCGTTCTGACTCCATTGCTCCATGCGCTTGACGAGCATATGGCATACAACAACAGCAACGACAATTTGACAATAGGCATCTTTTCTATCGAGAGTTTGCAGCGCGAGTTGATGAAACGACTCCTGAAAATCATTAAGACCTACCGCGCCGAACTGCGACTTCTTTTCTTCGATACGGCTGAAACGTCGTTGGGAGGCTATCGAAAGTGGCTGATCGACCAACAGATGCGACGCAGCATGGAGTATTTGGAACTGATGAAAGAGAAGTTTCCGCAACAAAAAGTGGAATTCTCGCCCTTTCTGATGCGCATTTGCGGTGCGATGTGGGTCACTGTGCTGACCGAAATCGTGGCCGACGACCAACTCACCGATGAGGAAATCGAGCGGTTTCTCTTGGAGTATATCAAGTTTGGCGCAGCCGGTTGGTACAAGGTGCTCGAAATTAAGTGAAAAATAAAAATGTTATTGGAGCCAATACAAACAATGAATCATACAAAAAGCAGAGTTCGTTTAACGAGCTTTCTCTTGTTGGTCTGCACCACATTGAGTGCTCAAACAGCCGTTATATACGGAAAAATAACCCAGGCCGACACACAAATGCCCCTTGCTGATGTAGCCGTTTCGGCTGATAATGGGCGTACAGGCACGTCTTCAGACAAGGAAGGTAACTATCGCATCGCGGTGAAAAGCAATCGGGTGAACTTAACCTTTCACTGCGTGGGATGCAAGACCGAGACTTTTAAGGCCACGATTGCTCAAGGCGTGGAATTTCAACACGATGTGGTGATGAGTAGCACGACCGTCAAACTGAACGAAGTGACAGTGGTGGGGCGTAATGAAGTGCGTAGGATGCGTGAGTCGGCCATGCCTGTATCGGTAATGACATTCAAGGAACTGCAAGGCACGGCATCGTCTATCGACGAGGTGTTGGCTCGTTCTGCCGGCATCACCGTTCGCAGTACGGGCGGCGTTGGGAGTGCCTCGCGACTGTCGGTTCGCGGACTTGAGGGTAAGCGACTGGGACTTTTTGTTGATGAAACATCGATGGGGCAGCTCACAAATTTCGTTACCCTGAACGATATTCCCACTGACATGATCGAACGGATTGAGGTCTACAAGGGTATCGTTCCTTATAAATTCGGTGGCTCGGCTTTGGGTGGGGCCGTCAATGTCGTAACAAAAGAATATCCGCCTATGTATCTCGACGCTTCGTATGAGTGTGGTTCATTCAACACCCATCGGGCAAATGCTGTGCTGAAACGTACCAATCAACGGCTGGGATTGCAGTTTGGGGTGGGCGGATTGTTTACTTATTCGGACAATAGCTACCTCATGACGCTGCACAACCTGGACGGGCGGCGTGTGAGACGCAACCACGATGCCTACCGGAAGGCTGTTTTCGGTGGCTCGTTGAAGGCTACGAAATGGTGGTTTGACGAACTGAAATTAGAAGCACTCTATTCTAACACACGGCAAGAGATACAGGGTATCGATACGGACATCCGCGAGGCGTTTAACCATTCTTCGGGCTTCGCTACCGAACTGACTCTCAAACGCGAGCAATTTTTTGCCGATGCCCTGGCACTCGACTTCAATCTGGCTTACAGTTATGCCGGCTACGGACTCTCGGACAAGGCGATGAAACGATATGATTGGGATGGAACGGCCTATCCTCCCACCTCTCCATATGGTGGCGAACAGGGGGCTTATCCCGCCGATGGACACAATAGGAGTCACGATCTTATCAGTAAACTCAATCTCAACTACACGCTCGATGCACACCATTCGTTCAATCTGAATGTCTATGAAGCCTACACCCGTCTGCTGCCAAAAGACGAACTGATGGAAAAGGCCTTGGGCTTTAAGGCCAATTTCAACAGCAGGATGAACAGTGTCACCACGGGGTTGTCTTACGATTTGATGCTCTTCGACAATCGTTTTCAGAGTGCTTTCATCGTGAAAGACTATTTCTTTACATCTAAGACACGCTATTTACCCAATTTCTATATGTCTAATGCCGAAAATATTAACCTGCATCGCCATTACATAGGCTGGAACGAATCAATGCGATATCGGCTCACTCACCATTTAATGGTTAAGGCTTCGTTTAGTTCGGAGGTGCGAACACCTACCTCGGAAGAACTGATTGGTAACGGATATTCTGTGTTGGCCTCTACCCATCTGCAACCCGAACGAGTGAAGAGCATCAACCTGGGGACACTCTATCGCCGTTTTCATGAGCAAAACGGATTGCTTGAGGCAGAGCTCAACCTTTTTTATAGCAGACTGAAAGACATGATTCGCTATGCGCCCGATGTGGTTCCGGCCTTCTATCACTATACCAACTTCGGCGAGGTGCGCACTTATGGCATTGAGGTCGATGTGAAATACGACATCCTGCCTTGGCTCTATGCTTATGCAAACTGCACTTACCAAGACCTCCGCGACGTGCGAAGATGGATGCCGGAATCGAATGTGGAGAATCCTACCTATAACAAACGTATCCCCAACATTCCTTATCTTTTGGGCAATGGTGGCGTGGAATACCATCGGGAGAACCTCTTTGGGGCTAAGGGAAGCAACACTCGCCTGCTGTTGGATGTCTCTTACATCCATCAATATTTCTATGACTTTGAGATGAGCGTCAACCAAGACCGTAAGATTCCTACATCGTTTACTCTCGATGCTGGTCTCGAACACAGTATGATGAACAACCGTTGGACGTTCTCTCTCAAAGTGAAGAATCTCACTAATCGCGATGTCGTGTCGGAACTGAATCGACCCTTGCCTGGTCGTTCTTTCGCCATCAAGGTGCGATATTTGTTGAAATAAGACTTTTTTTATTCATCTATTATGATCCAACATCAAATGAAAAAATTACAAACATGGAGTGCTTTGACACTCGCAGCGTTGCTTACAGCATGCAGCAACAACGACAATCTCACCCCAAGTCCGGCAAACGGTCATTATACCGAAGCCTTGTTGTTCAACACCAGCGTAACCAACCCCGACGGAAAGAGCGGTGTGGCTTACATGCAGGCTATCAACGACACGACAAGTGCTACCTACAACAACCGCAATGCCGAACCGATAGGCTATGAAACGGCATTGGTGGTACAGGGAAAAAACATCTACAGCATGCCCAGTTTTATGGGGGGCTCGAAGTCGGAGGTGACGAGATGGCAACTCAATGCACAGAATAAATTGGTGAAACAGGCCGCTCTTGCTGTTCCGGCAGCATCGGGTGCGGCTGAGGTGCTGGAGATCAGTGCTACGAAAGCTTATCTTACTTGTCAGGGATTGGGCAAAATTATTGTCTTTAATCCACAAACGATGACGAAAACAACCGACATCGACCTCAATAGTTATGCCCGGACGGGTGCTGTAAATGTAGGTCCGGCGGCGATGGTGAAGCGAGATGGGAAGGTGTTTGTGGGACTTTCGCAGTTTGATAACACCTATAAGGCGGCCTACAAAAGTGTAGACTTAGTAATGATCGATGCACAGACGGACAAGGTAGAGAAATTGATTACCAACGAGACGCTTGGTTTGAGTTGTGCCACACGTCCGATAGACGCCAGTTCCATCTTTGTAGATGAGCAGGGAGACATCTACATCATGTGTTTGGGTGCATTCGGGTTTAACAGCGATTATCCCGGTGGCATCGTGCGAATCAAGAAGGGTGCGACCGAAATCGATGCCACTTATCGTTTCCGCTTGGATGAAACGGCGATTGACGGACTGGACGTAAGGGCCGACTATGTTGTGTCTTCTTACTACGCAGGCAACGGTCTGCTTTATGCCTATGTGAGTGTCGGCAAGCTCGACCCTAAGTTTTCTGAGAATCCTTACATCGCTATTGTGAACTGCCCTGTGACCATCGATCTCAAGACTCAAAAGATAACGCGCATTAAAGAGTTGCCCATCGGCAATCCTTACAGCACCGGCGTGTGCAAATATAAGGATATAATCATCTGGGGCAGCACCAATAAGGAGGCTACGGGGTTCTACTATTATAACCCCACAACCAAGAAAGTGAAAAACGCTGCCATCAAAACCGTCGGCTTCCCGGGCTTTATCTATCATATCAAAAAATAAAGGAACGCTTGGCAATGAATCCCCCGACTCGGGATGCCAAGAGACAAATCATCGGGACAAATTGAAGTCGGGAATGGGTCATTTTTCTATGACCTGTTCCCGATTCTTATCGTTGCAGGGGTGAATTTGACAGAAACCCCATCGAAACATTTGGCGATAAAGAGGAAAAAACATACCTTTGCAAGCATCATTTAACAATCCATATACAATAAACAACGAAAATACAGAGCCTATCGATTGACATTTACTTAATAAAAAAGATGATTAAGAAATGATAGAATTGAATGAAATGACCGATGAAGAATTGGCCATGCTGTATGTTCGAGGAAACAATAGGGCTTTTGATTTGTTGCTGTCACGCAACCAGACAAAGTTGTTTTCCTATATATTTTTTATTGTACACGACCGCGATGTGGCGGACGATCTTTTTCAAGAAACTTTCGTTAAAATCATCACCAAGTTGCAAGAGGGCAGATATTCCACAACGGGGAAGTTTGCTGCCTGGATGATGCGCATTGCACATAATGTGATGATGGATTGGTATCGCAGTCAGAAAACCGACAAGGTGGTTGAGGTGTCTAAGGATAACGATCTTTCCAATATCAGCAACAGCAGCGTTTTGGATGCGAATGTTGAGAATCGCTATACCAACGAACAGGTGTTGTGCGATGTAAAAAGGATGATGAATTTGTTGCCCGTCGCTCAGCGTGAGGTGGTTTTCATGCGATTTTACCAGGATTTGTCTTTCAAAGAGATTGCCGAACTCACCAATGTGAGCATCAACACGGCTTTGGGACGTATGCGTTATGCTGTTCTCAACTTGCGCCGCATGGCTTTGTCGCACGGTGTCGCACTGCAATTAGACTGACGATAGAAAGACTGCATGGGAGAGAAAAAGGCATCGCCTTGCCAGAGAGAGGGTTCTTTTTGGCAAGGCGATGCTTTTTTAGAGGGTGGTCGATGAACTCAGGTGCTTCAGTTGGTGAATCACCGCCGTGGGATCTGTGGATTTGAAGACGTAGTTGCCGGCCACTAAGACATCGGCTCCGGCTACGATGAGCCGCGGAGCGGTCTCTGCCTGTACGCCTCCATCGACTTCGATGAGGGCTGTACTTCCGGTTGCGGCTATTAATTGTCTTAGTCGGTGGATTTTTTCGATGGTATTTTCGATGAACTTTTGTCCGCCGAATCCCGGATTGACGCTCATGAGTAGCACCAGGTCTACGTCTTTGACGATGTCTTCCAATACACTTACGGGTGTAGAGGGATTGAGGGCCACGCCGGCTTTCATGCCTGCTTCGTGGATTTTACTGACGGTGCGGTGCAGATGCAGGCAGGCTTCATAGTGCACACACATAAGCATGGCACCTGCTTGGGCGGTCTGTTCAATATAGTTTTCCGGGTGGACGATCATCAGATGCACGTCCATTGGTTTTGTGCAGACCTTCCCTACGGCTTCCAGCACGGGAAAACCGAACGAGATGTTGGGTACGAATACGCCGTCCATCACATCCATGTGCAGCCAGTCGGCCTGGCTTTGGTTAATCATTTCTACTTCCTGGCGAAGGTCGAGGAAGTTGGCTGCGAGCAGCGAGGGAGATACGATGATTTCTTTCATCTTTTCGGTTCAGTTAAAACAATACGACTTCTCTTTCCCTTTAATGGCTATGGACCTGTAGTAGTAAGCTATCTGCCGGATGATGTGCAATGTTTGCTCCGACGGTCTCATTTCTTCTGCTGTAAAATATTTCATAGGCATTGTGTTGGTTTGTTATCATTGAAAACGGATGGGGTGGGGGATTATTATATGTTTTGTTGTTTTTTATCTTGCGATAGGGTTGCGAAAAAAGGAAACGAGTCGATTTCTCTGTATTTGATCTTTCGTAGCCCTACGAAGCATCGTTTTTCTCATTTTGGGGCTTTCGTACCCCTACGAAGCTTTGTTTCTTTCATTTTTAGGCTTTCGTACCCCTACGAAATGTTGTTTTTTGCATTTTTGAGCTTTCGTATCCCTACGAAGCGTTGTTTTTCTCATTTTGGGGCTTTCGTACCCCTACGAAGCCTTGTTTCTTTCATTTTTAGGCTTTCGTACCCCTACAAGGATCTTTTTTATACGTTTGGGTTGGATTGTGGAAGATAGATAGAGAAACCAGCAAGGATTACTCGACAAATTCGAAATCATCATCATCTGTTTTCTCTTGATTCTTCGTCTGTGGCTTGGGTTGTGTTTTGAGTTGTCCTTTCTCGTCGAATAGCCCATAGGTGGTACGTAGGACGATAAATTCGGTGCGCCGGTTCAGTTGGTTGCAAATTTCTTGCCTGGCCCTATCCTGTTTCAAGATATAGTCTTCGGTTAGTGTGTCGCCCTCTTTCATCCAGGGATATTTCTCGGTGAGTTTTTTACGGATGGTCTTGGGCTTCTCTTTTCCATAACCAACGGGCGAGAGACGGGCCGAGGCGATGCCGTGGGCGATGAGGTAGGAAACGACGGATTCGGCCCGTCGCTGTGAAAGTTGTTTGTTGTAGGCGTCGCTCCCGCGATAATCGCAATGCGCACTCAGTTCGATGGCGACATTGGGGTTCTCATTAAGGAGTTTTACCAGTTCGTCGAGAGCTTGTTTCGACTCTGGTCGTAGCGTGGCTTTATCCAAGTCGTAGAAAATGTTGTCGATGAGTACGGGAGCCGTGATCGAGGCCAGAGGGAATTGTAAGACGTGTTCGTGCGACTCGGTGGAAGCTCCTACGGAGAGTTCTTCCTTGTGATTGAGAAAACCTTTGCAGGTGGCAAGTAGCACGTAGTCAACGCCTGGCTTGACTACTTGTCTGAACGATCCGTCGGACAGAACACTCAGTTTCAGATTGGTTCCGTCGGTTCCCACCATGTATACCTGAGCTGTGGGTAGTTCGTAACCCTCTTGTTCGTATACCCAACCTTTGAGTGTCTGCACAATCTCGGGATTCTCGAAGCTGTAGATGTGGTCCCAACCCCGTCCGTCACTTCGGTTGGATGAGAAGAATCCGCGATTGTAGGGCCCTTCGAAAGTCATTCCGAAATCGTCTGCGCTGGAATTGAGCGGGAATCCGGGGTGCTCAAGATGAAAGGTTCCTTGGGGATCGGCCTTGGCAATGAAGATGTCCAATCCGCCAAGGCCGGGGTGCCCGTCTGAAGAAAAATAGAAATCGCCGTTGGGACGAAAGGCTGGGAATTCTTCATTTCCCTCAGTGTTGATGGGTTTTCCCAGATTTTCTACTCCCCCAAGGCCCGATGGGGTGATGCGGATGCGCCAAATGTCGAGTCCGCCTTGTCCTCCCGGCATGTCGGAGGTGAAGTAGAGCCATTGTCCGTCGGGCGAAACGGCTGGATGGGCATAGCTCGATAGTGTGTCTTTGCTGATCTCGAGCAACGTGCTCTTTCCCCATGTGGCATCCGAACGGGCCGAGGTCATGATCTGTGCGTAACGGGGATAGGTGGGGTCGGTGGTGCATTGTGTGAGATACATGGTGCGCTGATCGGGCGAAAAGGCGCAAGTGCCCTCGTCGAACTCGGTGTTTAATGCTCCCGAGACGGGTTCGGGCTTGCTCCATCGCCCCTTGTCGTCGCGCTCCGAGTAGAAGATGTCTGCCGGTTTGGCTCCCGTGATGCCGCTTAAGGCGTCTCCCTTAGCCTCATTTCTGGTAGAGGAGAAGTAAAGTCGGTCGAATCCGTCGCCCGTCAGCATGGGGGCATAGTCTGCCCGGTGAGAGTTGAATACGTCCATTCGCTTCACCGTGTAGCCAGATCCCGCATCTTTCCATTCTTTGGCTCTTTGCGCAGAGACCAGTCCGTCGAGAGCCAGCTGATTCTTGGGGAGAGAGTCGAGCACCAAACGGAATTCCGATTCTGCCGCTTTGTAACTTCCGTTTTTCAGTAGTTGGCGGGCGTACGATAAATGCATGTCGATGCCGACGCTACTGTATCGAATTGCGTTCTGATAAGCTGCGATGGCTTTCGGTGTGGCATTGGTCCGTTCGTAGCACAAAGCCATTTTGGCAGCAATGATGCCTCGAGTGGCTTTGTCTTTTGACGGTGTTTTGGAGTAGGCTTGCTTGAATTGGGCGGCGGCATCGAAGTATTCGCCCAGTGCCAGGTGTTTTTCGGCCTGCTTGAGGTTTCGTTCTGCTCCGCAGGCTGTGAGCAGAAGCAATGCTGAAGAAAGGAGGAGGCTTATCTTGTAGAATCTCATCGTGGGTCTTTGTTTATGAATACAACGCGCAACCTCGGCTTTTATTATACGCAGAAATCCCAACCCTGCGATGCAGAGTTGGGATTCTGTTGTTTGTTTGGAATAAGTTTTGTTTCTTATTTATGCTTCAGCTTCCGGTATGACAGAAACGAAACTTTTGTCTCTTCGAGTTTTGCGGAAATTAACCACTCCGTCTACAAGAGCATAGAGCGTGTCGTCTTTACCGATACCAACGTTCTCTCCAGGATTGTGTTTTGTGCCACGCTGGCGAACGATGATGTTTCCGGCAACCACTTTCTGCCCTCCGTACATCTTGATACCTAATCTCTGTGAAGCTGATTCGCGTCCGTTCTTAGAACTACCAACACCTTTTTTATGTGCCATTCTGAATTCCTCCTGCCGTTTAAGCGATTACTTGTTTAACTTCTACCTCGGTGAACTGCGAGCGATGACCATTTCTCTTGCGGTAGCCCTTGCGGCGTTTCATCTTGAAGACGATGATTTTGTCGCCCTTTACAAGCGGGTTCACTACTTCTACCACTACTTTTGCACCATCTACTGTGGGTGCACCGACCGTAACTGCTCCTTCTTTGTCTACGAGCAGCACCTTGTCAAATTCAACGGTCTTGCCAGCTTCCACATCCTTGATGTGGTGAACGAAAAGCTTCATGCCTTGTTCTACCTTGAACTGCTGACCGTTAATTTCTACAATTGCGTACATTGTTATATTTGTAAAACGGTTTTCCGCAAGGCGATCGGAGTCGTTCCGATGCTTATATGAGCCTCCACGGACTAAATCGGCTGCAAAAATACAAATAATATTCCAGTGTGTGAAGGTGCACAGATAGACCCAATCTTTTTTTACGACTTATTAACATGCCTCTCTCTGTATTCTCTTGGGAGAGTTGGCACACGTTGATGATAGGCCGATTCCTGTGCAGCTGCTTTTTGAATTTCCGTCGTTTTTGGGTACATTTGCAGTAACTTAATCAAAAATGATAGAACAAGAATGAATGTCGTACAGGAAAAAGGAAATGGGGAAAACTGCGAGAGCGAAGAACTGTTGGCAACTCCGCAGGAATTGACGGAGGATGGATGTCCGTGGTATGCCGTGAAGCTCTATTCGCTGAGGTTGAACGATGTGCTGTCGTATTTCAAGGAGCAGGGGCTGACTTGTTTTGTCCCGATGGAATATACATTGGCTGATCGGGGCGTGAAACTGAGGAAACCGGTGTTTCGACCCGTGGTGCGCAATCTGGTGTTTATCAAGAAAGATCGAGAGGAACGGGAGATGAGGCGCATTGCGGGTGCATCGATTTATAAGTTGTCGGTGGTGCGCAAGACTCGAACGGAGAGAGCGTATTATGAAATTTTGGCCAAAGAGATGCGGGAGTTTATGCTGATGTGTAGTCCGGAGATTGAAATGCGCCAATATTTAAGTGTGGAGGAGGCCAAGCTGAAGGCGGGCACTCCAGTGGTGGTGAGATATGGGCCGTTGAGAGGTTTGAGCGGAAAGTTGGTTCGCAGCAGTAAAAAGTATTTTCTTTTGAAGGAGATTCCCGGTATTGCGGTGATGATCAAGGTGAGTCGATGGTGCTGCGTGGCGGAAGAAGGATGAAGAGTAAAGAAACAGGAGGGAGGTTTGAAGAATAAAAAGATTGAAGAGCTTGATACGAGCATAGAAGAGAGAAAAAAGAAAAGTCCCCGAGAGCAGGATGCTTTCGGGGACTTTTTCGGAGGTTAGTAGGCGAAGAGAGGATAGTCTGCCATTCGTTTGTTGACGCGTTTGCGAACGTCGGCGATGACGGTCTCGTTTTCGGGTTGGTTGAGCACTTCTTCGATGAGTTGGGCGATGAAGGCCATGAGATCTTCTTTGGCACCGCGGGTGGTGATGGCTGCTGTTCCGAGTCGGATGCCACTGGTTTGGAAGGCGCTGCGAGTGTCGAAGGGCACCATGTTTTTGTTGACGGTGATGTCGGCGGCCACGAGTGCGTTTTCGGCTACTTTACCGGTGAGTTTGGGATATTTGTCGCGCAGGTCTACGAGCATGGAGTGGTTGTCGGTTCCGCCGCTCACGATGGTGAAGCCTCGTTTGAGGAGTTCTTCTGCCAGCACTTTTGCGTTTTGTTTCACTTGTTGTGCCCAGGTTTTGAATTCGGGTTGGAGGGCTTCTTCGAAGGCCACGGCTTTGGCGGCGATGACGTGTTCGAGCGGTCCGCCTTGGATACCGGGGAAGACGGCTGAGTTGAGCAGTTGGCTCATCATTTTTACTTCGCCCTTAGGTGTTTTCTTGCCCCAGGGGTTTTCAAAGTCGCGTCCCATGAGGATGATTCCCCCGCGTGGTCCGCGCAGAGTTTTATGGGTGGTCGAGGTGACGATGTGGGCGTAGCGCAGCGGGTTGTCCAGAAGTCCGGCGGCGATGAGTCCGGCGGGGTGTGCCATGTCGACCATGAAGATGGCTCCGACGCGGTCGGCGATATTTCGCATGCGTTGGTAGTCCCACTCTCGGCTGTAGGCCGATCCGCCGCCGATGATGAGTCGGGGTTGATGTTCGAGGGCGAGTTGTTCCATTTCGTCGTAGTCTACACGTCCAGTTTTGGGGTCGAGGTTATAGCCGATGGGGTGGTAGAGGATGCCGGAGGTGTTGACGGCACTGCCGTGGGAGAGGTGTCCGCCATGGGCGAGGTTAAGTCCCATGAAGGTGTCGCCGGGGTTGAGACAGGTGAGGAGAACGGCTTCGTTGGCTTGTGCGCCGGAGTGGGGTTGAACGTTGGCGAACTCGGCTCCGAAGAGTTTTTTAACTCGTTCGATGGCCAGATTTTCCACTTTGTCTACCACCTCGCAGCCGCCGTAGTAGCGTTTGCCGGGCAGTCCCTCGGCGTACTTGTTGGTGAGATACGATCCCATGGCTTGCATCACTTCGGGGGAGACGAAGTTTTCGGAGGCAATCAGTTCGATTCCTTTCAGTTGCCGTTGATGTTCTTGCTCAATGAGCGCAAAGATTTCTTGATCTTTTTTCATTGTTTTAATTGTTTATGTTAGTGAAAATTGAGGTCCATTCATTATTGACAATTGATCATGGGGGAGTGATGAGGTGGTTCTGAAAAGTTCAGAAAGCTTCCCTGGGTGCCAGCGGCGGTTCTGAAAAGTTCAGAAGGCTTCCCTGGGTGCCAGCGACGATTCTGAAAAGTTCAGAAGGCTTCCCTGGGTGCCAGCGACGGTTCTGAAAAGTTCAGAAGGCTTCCCTGGGTGCCAGCGGCGGTTCTGAAAAGTTCAGAAGGCTTCCCTGGGTGCCAGCGGCCGTTCTGAAAAGTTCAGAAGGCTTCCCTGGGTGCCAGCGGCGATTCTGAAAAGTTCAGAAGGCTTCCCTGGGTGCCAGCGACGATTCTGAAAAGTTCAGAAGCTTCCATCTTGCTTGAGTTCTGCGTTACACCAATTGCACCTGGTCGATGGCCTGTTCCATGTCGCAGTAATGACATTTTAGGGTGCGACTGGCCTTGTCGACCACGCGAAAGAGTGTGGGCATGGGCTCGTTGTTGGTGATGCACTTCGGATTGTGGCAGCGCACGATGCCTCGTAGTTCTTCGGGCGTTTTGACGGTTTTCTTTTCCGTGACCTCGTAGTCGCGGATGATGTTGAGCACGATGTTGGGGGCTACCACCGAGAGGCGCGATATTTCTTCGTCGGTGAAATATCGGTCGCTCACTTTGATGATGCCTTTCCGGCCTACTTTCTTTGAGGCGTAGTTGTTGCCGATGGTGATGGGTTCGCCGAGGGTGTGAAGTTCCAGCAGACTGGCCACTTGAAAAGTTTTATCGGCGGGGATGTGATCGATGACGGTTCCGTTTTTGATGGCGGCCACGAGTCGTTCTTTCTTTCCTGTTGTCATGGGATGATGGTTGAATCGTTTTTCACTGCTTGAAGACTGATGCCCAGTACGTCGCAATACAGGGCTTGGCGGGCATAGAGCCCGTTTCGGGCCTGTTGGATGTAGTAGGCGTGGGGATTGCCGTCTACGTCGTAGGCGATTTCGTTGACGCGTGGCAGGGGATGGAGGATGCGCAGGTTGGCTTTCACATGGCCGAGCATGTCGTTGCGCAGGATGTAGACATCTTTCACGCGCTCGTATTCCATCAGATCGGAAAAGCGTTCTTTCTGCACACGGGTCATGTAGAGGATGTCGGCCTCGGCGATCACCTCTTGGTTAAAGTCGGTGTGTTCCTCAAATCGGATACCCTGCTCCTGGCAATAAAGTTTGTACTCGTTGGGCATGGCCAGCTCCTGAGGCGCAACGAAGTGGAAGGTGGGATTGAAATGCCGCATAGCTGTGAGGAGCGAGTGGACGGTTCGGCCGTATTTCAAGTCGCCCACCAGGCAGATGTTTAGATTCTCGAGCGTGCCCTGCGTTTTGTAGATCGAGTAGAGGTCTAGCAGGCACTGCGAGGGATGCATATGTGCTCCGTCGCCAGCATTGATAATCGGCACCGGAGACACCTCGCTGGCATACTGTGCCGCTCCCTCGATGTAATGCCGCATCACGATAACGTCGGCATAATTGGCTACCATCAGAAGGGTGTCTTTGAGCGTCTCGCCCTTGGTTACGCTCGTAGCCTTGGCATCCGAAAAGCCGATGATACGGGCTCCAAGCCGTTGGGCGGCTGTTTCAAAGCTGAGGCGGGTGCGGGTGGAGGGCTCGAAGAAGAGCGAGGCAATCACCTTTCCCTTGAGAATCTCTCGATTGGGATGGGTTTCAAACTCTTGTGCCATGTTGATGAGATATTCGATCTTCTCTCTCGACAGGTCGGCAATCGTCACAAAATCATGTTTTTCCATTTGTCATGGGGTTATTTCGAAGTCTTATTTTGCGTGCTAAGATAGGTATAATTTTCTTGAATTGAACGTATATAGTAGGAAAAGTTGTATTTTTGCACATATTTATCATTTAGTTTTTGATGAGAAAGAGGTTCATTCATTTCCTTTGGAGCGTGTTGTTGCTCGCCGTTCTATCCTCGGGTTTTGCCTTTGTTGCTATATGGTTCGGCTGGATCGGTTATATGCCGCCCGTCTCCGAATTGCAAAACCCCATCAATCGGTTTGCCACGCAGATCTATTCCGCCGACGGAAAGGTGATGGGCACCTGGAACCAAAACCGCGAAAACCGCATTTGCATCCCTTATTCAGATCTCTCTCCCCATCTTGTTCATGCACTTGTGGCTACGGAAGACGCCCGATTCTACGACCATTCCGGAGTAGACTTTATCGCTCTGGCCCGGGCCTTCGTCAAAAGAGGACTCATGGGGTATGCCAGTGCCGGTGGAGGAAGCACCATTACCCAGCAGTTGGCCAAGCAATTGTATTCGGAAACGGCCCATTCTACCCTCGAAAGACTCTTGCAAAAGCCCATCGAATGGGTCATTGCCATTAAATTGGAACGAAATTATACCAAGGAAGAAATCATCGCTTTCTATCTCAATTATTTTGATTTTCTTCATAATGCCGTGGGCATCAAGACGGCTGCTAACACCTATTTCAATAAGGAACCTAAAGATCTCTCCGTCACCGAGGCTGCCACTCTCGTCGGGCTCTGTAAGAATCCTTCACTCTTCAATCCTGTCCGTTATCCGGAAAGAAGTCGAACCCGCCGCAATGTGGTGCTCTCTCAGATGGTGAAAGCCGGCTATCTCTCCGAAACGGAATACCGAGAATACTGTCTGGAACCGATGGCTCTCAACTTCCATCGCACCGACCATAAAGACGGAGCGGCTACCTATTTCCGCGAATTCCTCCGGCAATATATGACAGCAAAGATGCCAGAGCTCAAGAATTATCCCGAGTGGAACAAACGACAATACGTCTTCGACTCCATCGCCTGGGTCTCCGACCCGCTCTATGGCTGGTGTAATAAGAATCTGAAGAAGAACGGCGAACCGTATAACATCTACACCGACGGACTGAAAGTGTACACCTCCATCGATAGTCGCATGCAGCAGTATGCCGAAGATGCCGTGTATAAGCATTTGGCAAAGTTTCTTCAGCCCGCCTTTTCCAAAGAGAATAAGGCGAAACCCAACGCTCCCTTCACCCAACAACTCACTTCGGAGCAGGTTCGTTCGATATTGAACCGCTCGATTACGCAAAGCGAACGCTACCGCACATTGAAGGCCTCGGGATGGTCTGAAGAAGAAATCAAACGCTCGTTCAGAACTCCCACCGACATGACCGTCTTTACTTATCACGGAGACATCGACACCGTGATGACCCCCATCGACAGTATTCGCTACTACAAGTCGTTTTTGCGAGCAGGCTTTGTTAGCATGGACCCGAAGAACGGACAGGTGAAAGCCTA
Organism: Prevotella sp. oral taxon 475; assembly: GCF_018127805.1. Lineage (NCBI taxonomy): Bacteria > Pseudomonadati > Bacteroidota > Bacteroidia > Bacteroidales > Prevotellaceae > Prevotella > Prevotella sp. oral taxon 475. Next base: position 1,656,563 of record NZ_CP072334.1, on the reverse strand, counting down.
CGTTGGCGGGATAGATTTCACCCACTTCCAGTACGACATGGCCACGGAAGGCCGTCGACAGGTGGGCTCCACCATTAAACCTTTCCTCTATTCGTTGGCTATGGAGAACGGATTCTCTCCTTGCGACGAGGCTCCTAACGTGCAACGCACCTATATGGTGGCCGGAAAAAGCTGGACGCCAAGAAACGCCAGTCGCAGCAGATACGGGCAGATGGTGACGCTGAAATGGGGACTTGCCCAGTCCAGCAACTGGGTTTCGGCCTATCTCATGAGCAAACTTAATCCGCAACAGTTCGTTCATTTGCTGCGCGATTTCGGACTCAACAACCCCGACATCCATCCCTCCATGGCCTTGTGTCTCGGTCCTTGTGAGGCCAGCGTCTGCGAGATGGTGAGTGCCTATACAGCATTTGCCAATCATGGCATCCGCAGTGCGCCTTTGTTCGTCACCCGTATCGAAGACAACGAGGGCAACGTGATAGCCTCTTTTCAGCCTCGTATGAACGAAGTGATAAGCGAGGCCAGTGCCAACAAAATGCTCGTAGAGTTGCAAGGCGTCGTGAATGGAGGCACAGCCGGCCGACTTCGCTACAAATATCAATTCACGGGCGACATCGGCGGTAAGACCGGAACAACCAATCGCAACTCCGATGCCTGGTTCATGGGCTTTACACCACAGTTGGTGAGCGGTTGTTGGGTGGGCGGTGAAGACCGCGACATCCACTTCGACTCGATGAATATGGGTCAAGGAGCCACGATGGCACTGCCTATTTGGGCCTATTTCATGCAGAAAGTTTATGCCGACCGGAGATTGGGTTATCGTCAAAGCGTAGGATTTGAACTGCCAAAGGGCTTCGACCCGTGCCAAAAAGAAAGCGCAGGTGTTGACGAATTTGGTATTGATGAAGTATACGAATAGTTATCTTTTAAAATATAAACCGATGAGAAAAACCTTTCTTCTCTTATTTATGTTGGTCGTTTCGGCCACAATGACAGCTCGCAGTATGCGCAGTCTTTGGATTTCCATGCCTCCATCCGTCATCCCCTATTTAGATAAGAGCAAGCGTTTGGAGATGCTCGACCTGATAGACATAAAGGCTATAGCCGAGGTGTCGAACGCTTTGGGCGAACCTTGTAGGATCGATACGCTCACAGGCAGTTTTCTCTCTGTTCAATTGAGCGATGTTTCTTCCTTGCAGATGAAGCTCTTGCCTACGTCAGAGAGAGACACGATTCTCTGTCTGGTGCAGTCTTATGCAGCACCGGCTGTTGATAGCCGCATCTCATTCTACAGTTTAGACTGGAAAGAATTGCCTGTACCGCAGCCGGATCTCAGTCTGTTGATCGTCCGTCCGGACACGATGACCGCAGAAGAATTTACGGCATGCAAGAAACTCTTAGATCCGCTTTTGGTGTCGTTCTCTTTGTCGGCAGAAAGAAATGAACTTACGGCAACACTTTCACCCACTCTTCTCAGTAAGGAAGAGCGAGACCGGATAGAACCGATCATTATGCAAAGGAAATATAAATGGAATGGACTCACATTTAATTAATGTTATACAAGAGAGCCTTTCCTTATTACGAACTTGTAACAACGAAATAAAACCGTAACTTTGTAACGTGTTTTTCATGGTATTAGATTATTAAGGTTAAGAAAGATTGGTTGTCGTGAGACAATCAATTTTTTTTCGTTTTATGGTTCCTTCTTCTTTATCTTAAAGGCAAATATATATGAGATATATCCAGTTGTTCGGCGAGGTCTTCTCATACCTCTTCCGTTCTCTTAGCTTTTGCAACTCAAAAGCTAAGAAAACAGAGTGCAAAAGCTAAGAGATTGGCATGCAAAAGCTTAGCTTTCGCAGACTCAAAGAAAAATCCGAGGAAAACGGATAGGAAGGGTTCTCTTTTTTCACACATCTTTTCTGTATTCGGCTCTTTTGCGTAACTTTGCCGTAAAACTCAGGATATGATAAAAGCTTTATTTTTCGACATCGATGGGACGCTCGTCAGTATGGCGTCACATCAGATTCCGCCGTCGGCAGTTCAGGCCATTACACAGGCTAAAGCCATGAATTGCAAAGTGTTTATTGCTACAGGTAGGCCGTTTGGTATTATTAATAACATCGAACCTATCGAGCCTCTTATTGACGGTTACATCACAGCCAGCGGTGCCCATTGCTTCGTGGGCGATGTCGTTGTTTATCATCATCCGCTCCAGAAGCAAGAGGTGGAAATGGTTTTGGCGGATGCCCGGGAGCAGGACTATTCGTGCGTGGTGGTGGGCGAGCAGGATATTACCACCTTTAATTATAAGGATAATATCGATCGGATCTTCAGACGCAAACTCGATATTGGTAATATTGACTATCATCTGCCACTGGAGCAGGTGCTGCAGCAGGATATTCTGCAAATCACTCCTTTTCTGAACCATCGGCAGGAACGACAACTCCTATCTCGACTGCCTCATTGCATCGCTGCACGCTGGCATCCCGAGTTTGCCGACCTTACTTCCGACCAGGCAGATAAGGGCAAAGGGCTTGAGGCTATTGCCCGATATATCGGCGTAGACCTTTCTGAATGCGCGGCCTTTGGAGATGGTGGAAACGATATGAGTTTGATCAAGACGGCTGGAATGGGTGTGGCGATGGGCAATGCCGGCAACGAACTCAAACAAATGGCCAACTTTGTGACGACCGATATCGATGCAGACGGTATTCGAAATGCGTTGCTTCAGCTGCAAATCATCTCCTAAAGTCTAAGGAAAAGGTGTTTTTCTATGATACGAAAAGTCTGTTGCGACATGGTGGCAATAGACTTTTTGTTTCTCGAACCGTGGGAATATAAAAATCAGTTCTCACAGATAGCTCTGTGAGAACTGATGATTTTCTTTGTAGTGGATAGGGGAATCGAACCCCTATGCCAAGATTGAGAATCTTGTATCCTAACCGTTAGATGAATCCACCGTTAAGTTGAAAACTTGTTTTCTTATTGTTTTGCGTTGCAAAGGTATGAGTTTCCGAACAATTCACCAAATATTTGGATAATATTTTTCTGTGGAGGCTGCATGCAGAGTTCAGCATAGAATCAGGTTTGCCTGATGAAAGGCTTTTCTTCCTATCAGAAGAGAAGTGGGTAAATCTTGAGAAGGGTAACGACTGAAAGGAACAAATGGAGGATGGAAAGGGTAGGGGATTTAGTTAAAAGATAAAAAACGTTTGAGCGCGTTCCCTTCAAATTGATAAATTTATATACCTTTGCACGTGCAAAACGGGTGAGTCTTGCACGGCCAGCTCCCTTCGAATCCTCCAGGACGGGAACGTAGCAAAGGTAGTTGGTTGTAGCGGCGCGATGCAAGTAGCTCACCCACCCCGCCTCTTTAGCTCAGTTGGCCAGAGCACGTGATTTGTAATCTCGGGGTCGTTGGTTCGAATCCGACAAGAGGCTCGATAAATATAAGTGGATAAATAAATGAGATTCTCCCAAAAGTTGGCTAAGACTTTAGGGGGAATTTTATTTTTAAGGGAATGAAAAGCACGAATCTTAAGGGAATAAAAGGCACGAATGACGGGAGCTGAAATATATGCCTTAAGAGAATGAAGTATGCTTCAAGGAAGTGAAGAACACGTGTCAAAGAATGGAGAAACGGATATTAGAGATTCGGTCTTTGAGGCTTCTCAAACTGAAATAAAGTTCTTCTTGCAAGCGGAAGAGGAGCCAGGAGGAGCGGAAGGGTATGTAACCGAACTTCAAGCGATGGGTGCGGGCGAGCTGACTGGTGTCGATGAGCTGCCACACGCGTTTAATTTCTGAGAGACCGTAGCGTCTGTCTTGGGGCGAGAGCTTGTGGCGGTATTGGTAATAGAACAGATAGGTGTCGATGAGATTGAGCCAACGCACGTTCTCGTAGAGGGAGAGGATGGTGGACGAGAGGTGCAAGTTACGCAGTTGGGCGGCCATGCTGTCGTTGGCTTTGAGGTAGTCGAAGCGGCGCAGACTCACGCGGTGTGTCACCGAGAGGGGATGTTGGCGGTAAAAATAGGTGCCGGAACAACAACTCACCTGTCGTGAGTGCAGGTAATGTAGACGAGTGGTGTTATCGTCGCTATAAGCTTTTGCGCTTTCATCGTAGGGGTATTGGCGGTGGATGTGGGTTTTGAGGAGATAGAGTCCGTGGATGTCCCAGGTGAGACTTTTGAGGAAGGCTTCCTGTCCGGAGAGCTTCTCGAAGGGCTGCATGGGATATTCTTCTTCCCGTTGTTGGGCATGATCGTTGGTGAGATGAGCATGATTGCTGGCAGGATGAGGGAAGACGTTGATGAGATGGAAGAGTACACAGTCGGTCTCCGCCTGTGTTTCCATCTTCTCGACGGCCAGTTGCAGAGCGTCGGAGCTCATCCAGTCGTCGCTGTCGAGCATGCAGATGTATGTTCCGGTGGCTTGTTTGAGGCCCTGGTTCCGGGCGTGTGCCTGACCGCTATTTTGTTTCAGAGCAATCACTTCCACGCGTGGATCACGCCGAGCGTACTGCCGGGCGATTTCGAGTGAAGTATCGGTAGAGGCATCGTCGATGCAGAGGATTTGAATATCGCGCAGGGTTTGTGCCAGAAGCGAATCGAGACATTGGTGCAGGAAGGTTTCGGCGTTGTAGATGGCGACGAGGATGGAGACTTTAGGCATGTTTGATTTTCTTGTAGACTTTTGCTGTGAGCGAGTTCCAGAGCGACGTTTTTCTCCGCAGGATATTCACGGAGAGGGCTGTGCTCAGGGCAGTGAGCGAGAGGCCTACCAGCCAATACGTCCACGAGGTGGCTGTGAGGGTAAGTAGATAGGCGGCGGCGAGAATGGGAGCCTGCATGAGCGCGTATCGGACGACGGAGCCCGACAGACGAAAATTGTATTTCCTGCGGGTATAGACGAGCACGATGGTCAGGTTGATGAGCGAGGCCAACGTGATGCCGATACCGGTTCCCAGGAGTCCATTCCAACGGAACCCCACGATGATGAGCCCCACTAACAACAGGTCGTAAACAGCCTCGAGGAAGAGATACGAGCGAGCGTCGCCCTTGGCCAGCGAGAGATATTCCACCGGCAGATAGAGGGCGCGCAGATAGATGGCCAGCACCATCACCTGCACCATTCCGAGAACGGGTAGGAATCGTCCGCTGTAGAGTAGCGGCAGGAGAACGGGCAGGCCGATAAGGAAGGCCACAAGCACGGGAGCTACGAGCAGGAGTGAGACCTCGGCCTGTCGGTTCACGGTGTGGTTGGTGGTGAACTGGCGATGAGCCACGGCCGAGAGTCGAGGGAAGTAATCGGTTTCCATCGCCGTAAAGATGGTTGAGGCATAGGCCATCGTCAGCATGTAGCCGGCATTGAAGAGACCCACGACCTCGATCGAGGCCTGTGTATTGAGAAAGCTGCGCACCAACAGGTCGGCCCCGCTGCCCAGGATGCCGGCCAGAACGAAGGACAGACCCAGGCGCACCATCCCGCTTCCGCCGGCGAGGAGTTGTCTACACCAGGTCCACCGCGGGGGATATTGCCTGAACGAGTGGCTCACCGTGAGCAGCATCTGCCCTACGGCCACTACGAGTAGTGAGGGCACGATAGCGGCTTGGTGGAAAAAGTAGTATAGCGGAACGGAGAGCAGTAGCGAGAGTAGGAGCTGACGGATGGAGAGCCGGGCCAGGGAGCGCAGTTGCCGAGTGGCTTTTAGGATGGCCGTCTCGCTGGCCGTGAGAGCAGTGAGACCTACGATTGGGGAGAGCAGAATGAAAGACAGGCGGTGATGCTCGTCTCCGAAGGCGAATCGACTGAGCTGCGTGCTGAGCGCTGCTCCTGCCAGTGTGCCCACCAGGGCAGTGAGTAGGGTCCATTGTCGCAGACTGCCGATGGCGTGGAGCAACGACTGCCGATATCCCCGCTCATAGGCTTCGGAGAGGTTGCGGACGGCACTCATGGCTAGTCCTAAGTTGGTGGCATTGGCCAGGAGCGTAAGGGTGGAGTTGAACAGTGAAATCAGTCCCACGCCGGCCGGTCCCAGGAGGATAGCCACCAGCTTGGTGCGCACCATTCCCAGGAGAATTGTGAGCCCTTGCACGCCTCCGAAGAGACCTGTATAGGTGAGGATGTGTGCATATGCGCTGGTTGTGGTGTTTGATTTTTTCATCGCTTTTTAAAACGCTGCAACGCCGACTTTATTACATTTGTCAGTCATGGCTGTTTGCATTGCGGGAGATCATTTGATCCAAACCGCCATAGCTGTTTGTACCGTCGGAGTTGATTTGATCGAATCGTACCGGATTCAATCCATCCGCGCGCGATAATCCTCGTAGCCATATCGCCGAAGCAACTCCAACTGGCCGTCGGCATGCAGGAGGGCAATTGAGGGATGGGAAATGCCGTTGAAGAGATGAGTTTTCACGGTGGTGTAGTGCAGCATGTCTTCAAAGATGATATTCTCGCCGGGCTGCAGCTTGTGGTCGAAACGCCACGAACCCATAAAATCGCCCGAAAGACAGCTGTTCCCCCCCAGTCTGTATATATATAAAGGTGAACCAGAGGCAGTGGCATCCAACGGTAGGCTCTCGGCACCGCGCACTCGGGGTTGGTAGGGCATCTCGAGACAGTCGGGCATGTGGCAGGTAAAGCTCACGTTGAGGATGGCCGTGCGCAGGCCCCGATCTTCCACCACATCGACCACCTGTGCTACCAAGGGCCCCGTCTGCCAGGCAAAGGCACTGCCGGGCTCGAGTATCACCCGGAGATGTGGATAGCGCGAACAGAAGTCGCGCAGAAGACGAACGAGGAGATTGACGTCGTAATCCGCTCGCGTCATGAGATGCCCCCCCCCGAAGTTGATCCACTTCATGCTCGCGAACCACGAGCCGAACCGCCGCTCGATGTGCTTCAGGGTACGCTCGAAGACGTCGGCTCCGCTCTCGCAATGGCAGTGGCAATGTAGCCCCTCGATGTCGGTGGGTAGCTGCGCGGGCATGCGTTCTGCCGTCACGCCGAATCGGCTGCCCGGAGCGCAGGGGTTGTACAGGTCGGTGCTCACCTCGGAGTATTCAGGGTTGATGCGCAGTCCGAACGAGAGTTGGGGATTGGCCTCTCGGGCCCGGGCATGAAGACGTTCATACTGGGAGAGCGAGTTGAAGGTGAGATGACTTGAATGGCGGGCTATCTCCTCGATTTCGTAATCGGTATAGGCCGGTGAAAAAGTGTGCGCCAGAGCTCCGAATTCATCCGTCGCCAGTCGGGCTTCGCACAACGAACTGGCCGTCGTCGCCCCAATATATTCACGAAAAATAGGGAACGTCTTCCATAACGCATACGCCTTAAAAGCCAGGATGATCTCTACTCCGGCCTGCTGGGCTACACTTTGGATCAACGCGAGATTACGCCGCAACTTCGTCTCTTCCAAGACATACATCGGGCCCGTAAGCCCATCAAAGGAATTCAAGTCTGTCTTCATTTCGCGTGCAAAGGTAACTTTTATATTGTTTAAATTGCGGGACTGATTGAAAATTCCTACTTTTGCAATCGTAAAAACGCCTGCGATGAAGCTCGTTATCATGACAAAATCTACATTCTTTGTAGAAGAAGACAAAATACTCGCAACGCTCTTCGAAGAGGGGATGGACAGACTACATCTGTATAAACCCAACTCCTCGGCTCTCTATTCTGAAAGACTGCTCTCCCTGATTCCCGATAACTTTCACGAGAGAATCGTCGTGCACAACCATTTCCAATTGGGAAATGAATACCACCTGGCAGGAATCCACCTCGACAGTTCTTCCGTTCAGCCGCCACGAAAGGTAAAAGGCAAAATCGGACGCACCTGCGAAGATCTCGCCCTCTTGAAAGAAATGAAGAAAAATGCCAACTACGTTTTCCTCAGACGCATTTTCCCACATCCCGATAACAAAAACAAATCCGCCTCTTTCACCTGCGAAGAACTCGAAAAGGCCGCCGAATGCGGACTCATCGACAAAAAGGTATACGCCTTAGGTGGAGTCGACCTCGACCATATTCGGCAAGCCCGAGACTTAGGTTTTGGCGGCGTCGTCGTGTGCAGTGATCTCTGGAATCGCTTTGACATCCACAACGCCACCGACTACCGAGCCCTCATTTCCCACTTCCGTCAATTGCAACGGGCCACAAGCTGATCCATTCCCAAGTCCCGCTCGCTGGAAATATCTTCTCAACACCTCCGCAACAACAATCCATCACAAACAATAAACAACAACAAAAGAAATGAGTGAACAGAACTCTTTTTTAGTATTTTCAGGCACTAACACTCGTTATCTCGCCGAAAAGATCTGCGCCAGTCTGGGATGTCCGCTGGGTAATCTCGTCGTAACCCGATTCTCCGACGGCGAGTTTGCCGTGTCCTACGAAGAATCCATCCGCGGACGCGATGTGTTTCTCGTGCAAAGCACCTTCCCCAACTCAGACAATCTCATGGAATTGCTCCTGATGGTCGATGCAGCCAAACGCGCCTCGGCCCGCAACATCATCGCCGTGATTCCCTATTTTGGCTGGGCTCGCCAAGACAGAAAAGACAAACCACGCGTGAGCATCGGTGCTAAACTCGTGGCCGACTTGCTCAGTACGGCCGGCATCAATCGGCTCATCACTATGGACCTGCATGCCGACCAGATACAAGGATTCTTTGACGTCCCCGTAGATCATCTTTATGCCTCGGGCGTCATCCTTCCCTATCTCCAGGCCTTGCAACTCAAAGACCTCGTCATCGCCTCTCCCGACGTGGGCGGCAGCAAACGCGCCAACACCTACGCCAAATACTTAGGCTGTCCGCTCGTACTTTGCAACAAAACACGCGCTCGCGCCAACGTCGTAGATAGTATGCAGATTATCGGAGACGTAAAAGGGAAGAACGTTGTTCTCGTAGACGACATGGTCGACACGGCCGGAACCATCGCCAAAGCCGCCGACGTGATGAAAGAAGCCGGAGCAGAAAGTGTGCGAGCCTGTGCCTCACACTGTGTTATGAGCGGTCCAGCGTCAGAGCGTGTGCAGAATTCGATGCTTGAAGAAATCGTCTTTACCGATTCGATTCCCTACACCAACCGCTGTTCAAAGGTGAAACAACTCTCCGTTGCCGACATGTTTGCCGAGACTATACGCCGTGTCGTGAGCAATGAAAGCATCTCTTCACAATATCTGATTTAAACACAATCCCTCTCGCAGGGACTCTCAACACGGCGAACTCTCATACCGAAGAGAGAACTTCTCGATACACAAGAGGTGGTTTCCCGACGCATTGGGAAGCCACCTCTTGTGGTGTAAATGATGTTAGCGCGAGAGTACCAAGTACTCTCGCGCTAACAACCGCTATGCGGTTGTTTATGTACAGTGTACCCAATAGGTGACAAATACGATTTCAGTATATAGCAGATGACCTCACGATACATGAGAAGTACGATTCCGATGCATAACAAATGGCCTCCCGATGTACAAGAGTGCTTTACGATGTACTAGAAACCACCTCTTGTGGTGTAAATGATGCTTGTGCACAAAATACCAAGTGCTCTTTCGCTAACAACCGCGTAGCGGTTGGTCTGTTGGCAGAGCAGGGTTGGCGAGTGAAACGAGCCTACCCTGCCTACGACGTGCAAAGAGAAAGCAAGGCCGTAGATCTTGGTCTGTTTAAATCCCTTAAGTTAGGGGGGTGGAGGGATCGTTTTGATCTCCTGAGTTAGAGGGATTTTCGATAAAAACAGACCAACCCCGTTGGGGTTGTTATAAGTGGGTGCCGCTTAAACAGGGTAGGCTCGCTTCACTCGCCAACCCTGCTCTACCAACAGACCAACCCCGTTGGGGTTGTTTACGCACAGTGCTCCCAATAGGTGGCACATACGATTTCAGTATATAGCAGATGAGCTCACGATTCATGAGAGATGCTCTCCTGATACACGGGAGATGATCTCCCGATACGCAAGAGGTGACCTCCCGATGTGCGGGAAGTCACCTCTGCTATTTTAGATGATGGTTATAGGCCGTTTTTGTGCCTTATTCCGTCACGGGCCGCACGGAGGAGCTACCAGCCCGAAAGGCAGTGCCCAGCGGGGTCACGGAGTGCAAGTTGAAGAGCAGGAAGCAACCGAGTTGCACGTCGCACGGAACGGCCGACCAATACCAACCGTTGCTCTTCACGCTGCCGAGCGAACCGTTCATGTAGTTGCGAAAGCCCGAAGCGGGGAAATAGATCATGGCGTTCTTGCTGGCGTTGGTCCAGAAGTTCCAACCAAAGTTGGCCGTAAAGTTGCTGGCTTTTTTCGCACCCTGCACGTTGAACTCGGTCGCATTGTAGGCATTCAGTCCTGTAGTGGTGAACCGCGTGAAGACGTTATTGGCAGGTAGCTTAAAACCCACAGGGCTGGGGTCATAAACGGTTTTGACCACAGGAAGGTCGTTACCGCTGTTATAAACCTGCGTGGTGGTATTATTGGCCGACCATAGGTTATAATAAGTGTAACCTGTAGGAGGAGTGCTGCTCCAGGAAGAACCGAAGATGTAGAAGCTACCGGGATGCTGAATACCCTTGGTGATGGACATGTTGTCGCCATCATTATTCTTGAACAGCTGACCGGCAGGATAGAGGGTGGGCTCCGTGTTTCCGATCAATCCGCCGGGGAAGGCATCCTTACGACCCCACTGGTAGAACGTGTTATAACCCGTTTTTGTGCTGTAGGGATTCTGCGTGATGGTGAACTCTGCCTGCTTCTTGGGACCGCCCAACTGCTCTACGCGTACCTTCACGCTCCGCGGTTGCTGATAGACAGTACCATGCCAAGAGGTGTATTTCCAACCCAGGTTTTCAGTGCTGAACTTATAGGTGTGAGAGCCGCTGTAGTTGACCACGGGGATGGGGTCGAGCACGTAGTCGGGCGCGAACCATAGGTGCCAAGACCATACGATGGTATTGCCTTTCTTGACCGCCACCACGGCATTGCCGCTTTTGATGTCGGCCGCTTTTACCTCGAACCGGAGGTAACCATCACCTGCGGCATCGTGATCGATAGCGAGGTTCTGCACCAAGTCTTTCTCGTCTTCCCAAACGATCTGAGCACCATCGATGCCGTTGTTGGCTCCGCCGTTCGTCTGTTCAATCCACGGGTTGGTGATGTCAGCTCCGGCGTGGTCCTTGAACTTCTTCAGCACATAGGTAATGTTAGGGTCGGTGCTGCTGCCGTTATAGGTGTAAGACGCTGTATTGGTCGTTCCGTTGGTGATGGCGTTGCCATACACCAAGGGCAGTTTGTAGAAGCCCGGGTGAGAGATGACATAGCAGTTGGCCGTGCTGCGCGCAGCACGGGTGTTGCCCTTGATGTCGTGCATCGAGAGGTCGTAATAGACAGAGGAAGTGCCTTTGGGGCCAAGTTTAAGGGCGTCGTTGCGCTCTTTGAGCAGGTCTTTAAGGCTGACTGCCTCTAACGTGGCCTGACCCTGCTCCTCAGCCACGGGGCCGAAGTTGGTGCCGCCCTCGGTCTTGTTTAATCCCTTGAACCAGTGGCCGGCAGGGATCGTCGTCACCCACGTCAGTCCGCCATCGAAGCTATACTCCTTTACCCGCCAGGGGATCGACTGCTGAGTGCCGTCGGGCGCGATGCGGGCGCTGGTAATGCCGTAGGTACCGCTCTTGTTTTTGTTGTAAGCTGCCGCAGCGGGAAGCTTCGTCACGGTGATGTCGTAGGTCCAGTCGCTCGAGGTTTGACTCAGCTTGTAGCGCTTCGTCGTTCCGGGTTTCCATTTTCCTCCGGTGAAGTTCAGCGTGATAGTGTTGGGAGCTGTGCTGCCGGAGTGTGTGCTTTCCAGCGTAATGACAATAGAGACGCCGGCCAGGCTCTGCGGTATCATATAAAAGGTGTAGTTGTCGCCTGTGTTACCCATCAGCACCGTGTTGGGGGCTTTGTTCACATCGATGGGCGAGGCGGAGAGGTCAAGGGCGAAGTCTTTCCTCTCGGTCAGGCTGCCGTCATCCCAGCTACCGTCCATGTTCTTGTCGGCAGGCAGGGTGTAGACACCCTTGCTATAGGCATTCTTGATCTCTACCTTGGTGATGCGTTTGTTCCACGAGAGGTTTTGGCCCACGGCAAATTGCACGGCCGTGAGGGCATGTCGGAACTCAAGGCTCGTGTTGGGGGCTTGGTGGCGTGTGGTATACTCCACTTCGCCCGAACAAGCCGTCATCAGGTCGACCTGGTCTTTGACGTTCTGCTTTACCTGGAAGGTCACTTGGGGTGCACCGGCATGGGTGCCGTCGGTCATGGCGATGCCATTAGCTGTGGTGGCTTCAGGAAAAACGGAATAGAAGCGGGCATAGCGTTGCGTCCAGATCCAGTACAGCGGTGTGACGAGGCTGCCGGTGGCGTTGGTGGGTCGGTTGTCGAACCATTCGGGCTTGCCTTGGGTGTCGCCTTGGGTGTTGCTGCGGCAGGCCGACGAGGTGAAGCGGGCGTCGATGGCCGTCTTGACATTGCCGCGTGTGCCGGGCGTGGGCAGCACGGGGGTGACGCCCTCAAGGGTGGTCTCTACGATGCAAGCATCGGTCAGGCCTTTGACGGTGTGGCGGCGCGGTGCGAGGTCTGCTAAGGTGAGGCCCTCTGTGCTCAGACGCGCGGCGATGGCGGCACGCGTGGCGGGAGCATTCTGCGGCTGGGACAGTCGGTTTTCCTGCGCGGTGCTTACATCGAAGGAGACGGTGGCACCGAGATCGCCTACCTCTTGTTGGTTACTGATATTGTCGTCGGCACAGGAGCCGATGGACAGACAGGCGATGCCGGCCAGCATGGCGGCGAGGCATCGATGAAGAATGGAATAGGAATGTTTCATTGTTATTATTCTTTATTGGAGTAGCGCGCTTTGCTCTAAGACATCTCACCGCTACACGGTTGTGATCGACGGTGATGATCCGCGGTTGTTAGCGGAGAGGGCGTGAAGCGACGACTTTACTACTTACTACTTTAGTACCTTTACTACTTACTACTTTACTACTTACTTCTCAATGGTCTCCTCTTCCCAGAGCCATCCGCTCCAGGGTTTGGCACCGGCCACTTCCTCTTCGTCGGGGTCTAAGGGTTTGACACCGATGTTACCGGTGCCGCCCCCTCCGGGCTGCACCTGGGGACTGGCGGCCAGGAGGCCGAACTCCTGTTGCAAACAAATGATTTGAATTTGGGGCGAGCAGTAGGCTCGACCGCTGACTTGATTTCTTCTCATAACACAATGAAAATTTATAGATAAAACATATAGGGAAAATGCGATTCATTCTTCTTTCATCACCGCGAGCAGCGGGCACGAAAAGAGAAGCAAAGGGAACTCCGAAGAGCCCTTTGCTAATAGAGGTTGTGCTCGCTTCGCGCGCGCGTAAGAAAAAGTAAAAAAATGTTGCGCTACCAATAGGTGCGAACATTGTGTGTGTGTGTGTGTGTGTGTGTGTGTGTGTGTAAGGTAGCGAATTCTTGCAACACTACCAAACAATGGGCGTTAAAAGATGCAGAAAAGTTCGCCCTTTTCTGCTCCGCTGTGATACCTGTATGGAGATGCACGTTACACATTATATAATATATCCTTTGCGATATGACCTCAAACACGGCGGCAAAGATAGCACAATCTTCTGAAATGACCAAATGTACGGGGAGAAATGGGGATGAAGGCGTAGAGAGAAAGGAGCGGAAACACGGATACAGGCGTTATAAAATCTGGCGTGACGAGGGAGAACTCAAATATATTTTGTACATTTGCAGGGTAAAGCTCAACGGCTCAATGGACAACAGACAAGCAACACTCGAATTAGGGACAAACCCGGTGGGACAACTGCTGATGCAGTATGCCATCCCGGCCATCATTGCCATGACGGCTGCCTCCTTATATAATATGGTGGACAGTATCTTCATTGGACAGGGCGTGGGGGCAATGGCTATTTCGGGTTTGGCCATTACCTTTCCGTTTATGAATATGTCTACGGCATTCGGTGCGGGTATCGGTGTGGGCGCATCGACGTTGCTTTCTGTCAAATTGGGACAGAAAGATTACGCTGCCGCACAGCACATCTTGGGTAATACGTTGGTGTTGAACACACTGATAGGCGTGGCGTTTACCTTGGTGAGTTTGGTTTTCCTCGACCCGATACTGCGTTTCTTCGGTGCAAGCGACCAAACTTTGCCTTTCGCACGCGATTATATGGAGATTATCCTGCTGGGCAATGTCGTGTCGCATCTCTACTTCGGGATGAATGCGCTGCTGAGGGCAGCGAGCAAACCGAAGTTGGCGATGTATATGACGATGTTTACCGTGGTGCTGAACGCCATACTCGACCCTATCTTTATTTGGCCGTTCGGCCTCGGCATACGTGGTGCTGCCTATGCAACGGTGCTTTCACAGTTGGTGGCATTGGTATGGCAGTTGAAGATTTTTAGCAATCAAAACGAGTTGATTCATCTGAGGCGGGGCATCTATCGGTTGAGAGGTGCGCTGGTGAAGAATATCATCGGCATCGGTATGTCGCCTTTCTCGATGAATGTGTGTGCCTGTTTCGTGGTGATTATCATCAATACGAGTTTGGTTCGATATGGTGGCGACATGGCAGTGGGAGCTTTTGGAGTGGCTAACCGCATTGCTTTCATCTTCATCATGGTGACCATCGGTGTGAATCAAGGTATGCAGCCTATTGCAGGCTATAATTACGGTGCGTTGAAGTTCGATCGTATGCTGCGGGTACTCAAGTATGCAACGATTGCCGGAACGTGTATCACGACGGCGGGATTTGTGGTGGGAGAGTTTTTTCCTTATTTCTGTGTCCGGCTATTCACATCGGACGAGACTTTGATCGCATTGTCGATTCGGGGTATGCAAATCATGATGGTGTCTTATCCCATTGTAGGTTACCAAATGGTAATAGCCAATTTTTTTCAGAGCATCGGCAAGGCGCAGGTGAGTGTTTTTCTGTCGCTCTCTCGTCAGTTGCTGTTTCTCATTCCGATGCTACTGATTTTGCCGCGCGAGTTTGGTGCAGATGGCGTGTGGGCCTCGATGCCCGCGGCCGATGTTGTTTCGGCTTTTGTGGCAGCAGCGATGATGTTTGCGTATATGCGGAAATTTAAAAATCAAGATAGACAACAGGCAGATGGAGACAGGGAATATCATCATTAACGTGGGGCGGCAGTTGGGCAGCGGCGGAAGGACGATTGCCAAGATGTTGGCACAGAACTTCGGATATCGGTTCTACGATCGTGAGATTCTCAATCTGGCGGCTCGGGAAAGTGGGTTCAGCGAGCGTTTCTTCGAGCAGAACGACGAGCAGAAGATGTTTGGTCGGTCGTTTCTTAATTATCATCTGCCGTTGATGGGCGACCATCATTTCTACAGCAACAACAACTTTTCGCAGGAGCGTTTGTTTCAGTTTCAGAGCGACGCCATCCGTAAGGCAGCCCTTGAGAGCAACTGCGTTTTTGTGGGGCGGTGTGCCGACTATGTGTTGCGTGATTTTCCTCGGGTGGTCAACCTTTTTATAACGGCCGATCGACAGGAACGAATCGACCGCGTGTGCGAGCGTAGAGGGTGTGATCGGGAAAAGGGAGCGGCTCTTATTGTCGAGGTAGAAGAACGGCGTGCTGCGTATTACAATTATTATACGGGAAAACGATGGGGTCAGGCTGCTTCCTATCATCTCTGTGTCGACTCGTCTATTCTCGGAATGGAAGGCACGGCCGAGTTGCTGGGCGATTTCATTCGTCGTCGGTTTCAGCAACCATGACCTCTCTGCAAATTCTCTATCACAATGAAACGCATCGGCATCATCAGCGACACCCACGGTTATTGGGACGAGAAATATCGACATTACTTCGGTGTGTGCGACGAGATATGGCACGCCGGAGACATCGGAAGTCTTGAGGTGGCCGAGCGTTTGGCCGAGATCTGCCCCTTGAGAGCCGTCTACGGAAACATCGACGGGGGCGACCTGCGGCGGATGTTCACCGAGCGGTTACGTTTCAAATGCGAAGAAGTGGACGTGCTGATGACGCACATCGGCGGCTATCCCGGGAACTACGACCCGCGCATCCGCGGACAGATCTACGCCTCTCCGCCGCAGCTCTTTATCTCCGGGCACTCGCACATTCTCAAGGTGAAATATGATAAGACTCTGAATCTGCTTCACATCAATCCCGGTGCGGCCGGGATGCAGGGTTGGCAGAAGGAGCGGACCCTTGTGCGGCTCATCATCGAGGGCAACAGATTCGCCGACTGCGAAGTGATCACCCTATCCGATAGAAAAAATCATTAACAAAAAATAGAAAAAGCATGAAGACCTATTTAGTAACAGGAGCCGCCGGATTCATTGGTGCCAACTACATCAAGTATTTGCTCAATGAGAAGTACAGGAATGAAGACCTCCGCGTCATTGTGCTCGACCTGCTCACCTACGCCGGCAACCTCGGCACCATTAAAGCCGACATCGACGAGAGTCGCTGCCTCTTTGTACGGGGCGACATTCGCGACCGCGAATTGGTGGACCGACTTTTTGCTGAGCACGACATCAACTATGTGGTGAACTTCGCTGCCGAGAGTCACGTGGACCGCAGCATCGAAGATCCACAACTCTTTCTCTCGGTGAACATTCTCGGTACGCAGAACCTGCTTGACGCCGCCCGGCGTGCCTGGACAACGGGCAAGGGCGAGGACGGCTACCCCACGTGGAAGGCCGGCAAGCGATACCACCAGGTGTCTACCGACGAGGTATACGGTTCGCTCGGCGAGACGGGCTACTTCACCGAGCAGACTCCGCTCTGTCCCCACAGTCCCTACAGTGCCTCGAAAGCCTCGGCCGACATGATTGTCATGGCCTATCACGACACCTACCACATGCCGACGAGCATCACCCGCTGTTCCAACAACTACGGTCCCTATCATTTCCCCGAGAAGCTCATCCCGCTTGTCATCAACAACATCCTCGCCGGTCGGCCGATACCCGTCTACGGCAAAGGCGATAACATCCGCGACTGGCTCTACGTAGAAGATCACTGCAAGGCCATCGACCTGGTGGTGCGTCGTGGTGTCGAGGGCGAAGTCTACAACGTAGGCGGGCATAACGAGATGAAGAACATCGACATCGTGAAGCTCACCCTCCAGACCATCCGCCAGATGATGACCGAAGACCCTTCTCTGCGTCGCATACTCAAGAAGCAGGAGCGCAACGCGCAGGGCGAGATCTCGATCGACTGGATGGACGAACGGCTCATCACCTACGTCTCCGACCGCCTGGGCCACGACCAACGCTACGGCATCGACCCCACCAAGATCAGTCGCGAACTGGGTTGGCTGCCCGAAACCCGTTTTGCCGACGGCATCGTCAAGACGATCCGTTGGAACCTGGAGAACCAGCAGTGGATTTCGGAAGTCACCAGCGGCGACTATCAGAAGTATTACGAAGAGATGTACGGCGGACGTTAGTCCCTCCTGTACGGCAGCCACTTCTTCGGGTGCATGAAAAAATCATTGACCTCCCCTCCTCGCACACCATACAAGGAGACGCCAAGAGGTCAATGATTTTCTGTGTCGTCGTCGACACCGGTTCTGCAGCGTGCAGAACGGCCGCTGGCACTCAGGGAAGCTTCTGAACATTTCAGAACGGCCGCTGGCACCTAGGGAAGCTTTCTGAACATTTCAGAACGGCTGCTGGCACCCAGGGAAGCTTTCTGAACATTTCAGAACGGCCGCTGGCACCCAGGGAAGCTTTCTGAACATTTCAGAACGGCCGCTGGCACCCAGGGAAGCTTCTGAACATTTCAGAACGGCCGCTGACACCCAGGGAAGCTTTCTGAACATTTCAGAACGGCTGCTGGCACTCAGGGAAGCTTTCTGAAAAGTTCAGAACCGATATATAAAAAGAACAATAGACGGCAAGACATTCGTCTTCACTCCCTTTCACTCCCTTTCACTCCTTCACTCCTTCACTCCTAAAAGAACATTCGTCTTCACTCCCTTTCACTCCTAAAAGAAAATGCTCCTGATCAACCTCCCTCGTATTCTCGATCCCCGCGGCAACCTCACCGTTGCGCAGGCACAAGAACAAGTGCCCTTCGACATCCGGCGAGTCTACTGGGTGTACGACGTCCCGGCTGGAGAAAGCCGTGGCGGACATGCCCACAAACGCTGTCGAGAACTGATTGTCGCCGTGAGCGGCAGCTTTCATGTCACGCTCGACAACGGAACAGAACGGAAAACCTTCCTGCTCAATCACCCCTACCAAGGACTGCTCGTGGAGACAGACACCTGGCGCACCCTCGACGACTTCTCCTCCGGAGCCGTAGGCCTCGTTCTGGCCTCCGAACCCTTCGACGAAGAAGATTATATCCGCAACTACGCCGACTTCTTCACCTACATCGGATGTTCGAAATAACACGATACACGGCCAGTGAACGAGAGCGGTGGAATGACTTTGTGCAGCGATCGAAGAACAGCACATTCCTTCTCGAACGCGATTATATGGACTATCATGCCCACCGATTTGCAGATGCCTCGCTCCTTGTGTGGCGCAAAAGCCGACTGGCTGCTCTGCTTCCCCTGAGTCGGGGCGAGGGCGGGGCGGTGATCTCGCACGGCGGACTCACCTACGGCGGGCTCGTTCTCGACCAACGGGCAACGGCCACCGACGTCTGTCACATCTTCCGCTGTGTGAACGATTTTTTGCGCGCAGAAGGTTTTTCACACGTAGTCTACAAACCCACGCCCTGGATCTATCACCGGCTCCCGGCCGAGGAAGATCTCTACGCTCTCACCGCCGTTTGTGGGGCTCAGCTCGTTCGGCGTGAACTCTCGGCCACCATCGCACAGAGGAACCGAATCCGCTTGGCCGAATCGCGTCGGTCGGGTCTAAGGAAAGCCCGAGCCGCCGGTCTTCGGGTGGAAGAATCTACCGATTATGCCACGTTTTGGCATCTCCTCTGTCGCCATCTCGAAAGCCGATACGGCACACAGCCCGTGCATTCGCTCGAAGAAATCTCACGCCTTGCCGCTGCCTTTCCCACCCGCATCAGGCTCTACATCGTCTATCAGGGCGAGACGGCACTCGGCGGAACCGTTGTCTACGAAACGCCACAGACCGCTCACACGCAATATATATCGGCCTCGGCGGAAGGACGACAGATGGGTGCGCTCGACCTGCTTTTTCACCATCTTCTCGACCAGGTCTACACCGCTACGCCTTACTTCGATTTTGGCACCTCTACGGCTGAAACCGAATACGGCTTCAACGCCTCGCTCCTCTTTCAGAAAGAAGGATTCGGCGGGCGAGGTATCTGTTACGACACCTACGAATGGCGGCTCTCATCCCCGCCACCTTGTTGCGTATGATAAAATATCTGGATCTGCAAAAAATCAATGCCCGACACGAAGAGGAACTTCATCGAGCGGCCAATCGAGTGATCTCCGGCGGCTGGTATCTGCAAGGCAGCGAAACCGCCGCCTTCGAAGAAGAATATGCCCGCTACCTTTCCGTGCGCCACTGCATCACATGCGCCAACGGACTCGATGCGCTCACGCTCATCCTCCGCGCCTATATCGAACTGGGCGAGATGCACGCGGGCGACGAGATTCTCGTTCCGGCCAATACCTACATCGCTTCGATTCTGGCCATCAGTGAAAACGGACTTACGCCCGTGCTCGTCGAGCCCCGAATCGACACCTTTCAGATAGATCCGGAGCGGATGGAGGAGAAAATAACGAGTCGCACACGCGGCGTGATGCTCGTTCACCTCTACGGTCGGTGTGCCTATAACGACCAGATCTGCGCCCTTCTTCGCCGGTACGACCACCTCCAACTCATCGAAGACAACGCTCAGGCGCACGGCTGCACCTGGCAACATCGCCGAACAGGTGGCTTGGGTGATGTTGCTGCTCACAGTTTCTACCCCGGGAAGAACCTCGGAGCCTTGGGCGATGCCGGAGCCGTCACCACCAATCGTGTCGAGCTGGCCGAGGTTGTCAGAGCGTTGGGCAACTACGGTTCGAATCGGAAATACGTCTTCGACTTCATCGGGCGAAACAGCCGAATCGATGAAATACAAGCCGCTCTGTTGCGGGTTAAACTCAACTATCTCGATGCCGACAATCGGCGCAGGCAAGCGATTGCATCAAAATATATAGCCCATATCTGCAATCCCAAGCTCACCGTGCCGACTGTCGATTATCTTTCCAATAATGTTTTTCATATCTTCCCCCTGCTCTGCCGCCATCGCGACTATCTTCAAACCTATCTGCTCGAGAGGGGCATTCAGACTTTGATTCATTATCCCATTCCGCCGCATCGGCAGCGGTGTTACGCTCATTGGAATGAGCTTTCGCTTCCCATCACCGAGCAGATTCACTGTCAGGAACTCAGTCTGCCGTTACATCCGGCCTTGACAGATGATGAGGTGGACTACATCATCGCCGCTCTCAACGACTATGAGTAATTCGGCCAGACAAATTCCGGCAATGCAAACAGCCATGGCGGTTTGGACCAAGTGAACTCAGACAGTGCAATCGTACCGGTACGACGACGAAAAACGAATCATGTAGAGGGGAGAGTTAAGGCTGAAAAGACAGTCTAAAGGCGCATCCCGACTTCCAATGGCTGCATCCGTAGGCCGATTTTCCTTTGATGATGGTTCCCTGATGGCATACGGGGCAAACCTGCCCTAAGATACTGTCGTTGGCAGGAAGACACCGTGGAGAGGAGGCGGTCGGTGATTGTTTCTTAGAAGACTTTGTGGTGGATGTTGCAGCAGAGGTCTTCTTTCTTGCTATTTTCTTTTTCAGGTCTTCCTCGGTGGTAACAGTGATGTGCCGGTTGCTGTTGTCGCGCAATACCTCGTTCACAATCTCCGTAATCTGCTCCTTGAGCCCATCGATAAATTGCGATGCATCGTATTTCTTATGCTCGATGTCGCGCAGCTTTTTCTCCCAAATACCTGTCAACTCACAGCTTTTGAGCAACTCTTCACGAATGATTCCAATCAGTTCGATGCCCGTCGGAGTGGCCAACAGATTCTTCCGTTCGCGCCGGATATAATGCCGCTTGAAGAGGGTCTCGATGATTCCCGCACGCGACGAAGGTCGGCCGATACCGTTTTCTTTCAGTGCGCTGCGCAATTCTTCGTCTTCCACAAACTTTCCTGCTGTTTCCATGGCCCGCAATAGAGTGGCTTCTGTGTAATATTTCGGCGGGGAGGTCCACTTCTCGGCCAACGTTGGCACATGCACTCCCTTTTCGCCCTTGACGAAGGTGGGCAGCGTGCGCTCTTCGGTGGTATTTTTGGCGTTCTCCTCGTCGGTCGGGTCGGTATCCTTTGCAAGAATCACGCGCCATCCTGGGTCGATGATTTCCTTACCGGTAGCCTTCAGTTCCACCTCTTCCACCCGTCCTGTAACGGTTGTTGTGGAGAATTGGCAGTCGGGATAAAAAGCCGCGATGAACCGACGAACCACGAGGTCGTAGACATTTCTTTCCATGTTCGACAGACTCTGAGCGGGTACGCCGGTGGGGATAATGGCGTGGTGGTCGGTGACTTTCGACGAGTCGAAAAACTTTTTACTTTTACTCAACTTCTTCCCGGCAAGCGGTTGCGTGAAAGACTCATACCCCCGCAGGCCGGCTAAGATAAGCGGACATTTCGGATAGATGTCATCGCTAAGAAATTGCGTATCTACACGCGGATAGGTGGTGAATTTCCGCTCGTAAAGACTTTGGATAAGATGGAGAGTGGTCTCGGCAGAATAGCTGAACTTTTTGTTACACTCCACTTGCAACGAAGTCAGGTCGAACAAATGCGACGGGGCTTCTGTTCCTTTCTTCTTACTGACCTCCATCACCTCAAAATCTTTCTCGGCAATCGTTGAAAAGGCTTTTTCTCCCTCTTCCTTACTGGTGAATCGACCCTTTATGGCCGTGAACAACGTGTCGCGATAAAGGGTGGAAAGAACCCAGTAGGCTTCTGGCTTAAAATTGTCGATTTCCTGCTGACGGTTGACAATAAGGGCGAGCGTAGGTGTTTGGACACGCCCGATGCTCAACACCTGTCGGTTTTGTCCATATTTGAGGGTATACAGACGCGTGGCATTCATCCCGAGAATCCAGTCGCCGATGGCACGGCTCAATCCTGCTAAATAAAGAGATTGATAATCTTGTTGGTCTTTCAAGTTATCGAAGCCCTGTTTGATGGCTTCCTCGGTGAGCGACGAAATCCAAAGTCTTTTTACCGGACATTTGGCTTGTGCTTTCTGCATCACCCATCGTTGAATCAATTCTCCCTCCTGTCCGGCATCACCGCAGTTGATAATTTCGTCGGCGTTCTGCATCAATCGTTCGATGACGCCGAACTGCTTGACAATACCCTTGTCCTCAATGAGTTTGATTCCGAATCGTTGTGGAATCATCGGAAGAGCTGCCAAGCTCCACCGTTTCCAGTTTTCGGTATAGTCGTTGGGTTCTTTCAGTGTGCAGAGATGGCCGAATGTCCATGTAACCTGGTATCCATTGCCTTCCATATATCCGTCGCGGGCGGTAGTGGCCCCGATTACCGAGGCAATGTCTCTTGCTACACTAGGTTTTTCGGCTATGCAAACTTTCATTTCTACACTTGTTTATTATGGGTGCAAACTTACGAAAAAATACCCATTTACCCTTATCCGCATGCGAAAAGAGTGCTCCTTTAGCTCTTGATGAGACATAAAATAATCCCTCAAAAGCGTGTTGTTTCGCTTTTGAGGGAAGGTTCATTTTGCAATGGCTGATTTTGTGCTCTGAGATGATTTAGAACTTTGCCATTTTGATAGCTACGATGGCACATTCATCGCCTTTATTTCCGTATTTCCCGCCGCAACGGTCGAGGGCTTGTTGCTGGTCGTTGGTGGTGAGGAGCCCGTAGATAACTGGGATTTCACTATTCGAATTGAGTTGTGCAATACCGTAAGTCACTCCTTGGCAAATATAGTCGAAGTGTGGCGTTTCTCCGCGAATGACGCAACCTAAGATGATAACGGCATCGTAACCGCCGTTGAGCACCATTTGATGAGCTCCATAAACCAATTCGAAACTGCCCGGAACTGTTTTTACGTGTATGTTTTCGGGAAGAGTTCCGTGCTTTTCCAGCGTCTGAACTGCGCCTTCGAGCAGTCTGCCTGTCACTTCAGGATTCCATTCGGAGACTACGATTCCGAAGCACATGTTGCTTGCATCGGGAATTTTTGTCAGGTCGTATTCCGAAAGGTTGTGTAATGCTGTTGCCATTATTTTGTAGAAGCGCGTTCGATGTATTTGTCAATCTCTGATCGCTGTACGAGGGGCGAGTTGACATATTTTTTCTTGATGTCTTGGTAGAGATTGAGGGCCTCTTCTTTTTTGTTTTGCGACTCAAGGATTTCGCCTGCTTGAAGCAGGAAGAGGGGCGAGAGACTATTGTTGGTTCCGTCTTCTGCTTTACTATCTGCCAGTTTGGCAGCTTTTTTGAGGAAGTCAACAGCTTTGTCGAGTTGATTGAGGTGTGCATAGGCATTGCCCAGAGCGGCCACTGCGGCCGGGCTCACCATGGCATCTGCCGATGGCGAATAGGCATCGAGAAATTTCTGAGCGGCTTCCCATCGGTTGAGGTTGGCGTTGCACAGACCGGCGTAGAGGTTGGCCAGATTGGCTGCGTTGGTTCCGCCGAAGTCGTCGGCAATCTTTGCGAATCCTGCATAACCAGCTCCATCTCCGTTGAGAGCTTTATCGAATTGTTCCTGATTAAAGTATTCCTGTCCTTTTGCCAGGGCTGTGCTGGCTTTTTCTTCCCGTGGTGCGGCGATAAGCGATTTGTAGAGGAAGATGCCGGCAATGACGAGCACGATGACCGCCACGGCAGTGAGGATGAGTTTCTTGTTCTTGAAGAAAAATGCCTCAGAAGTCTGTAGCATTTCGTTGGCGTCGAGTGCGCCTGGGTTGTTTTTGTTTGCCATTATATTAAATGTTGATATTGCGTTTGAAGTGCGACAAAATTACTTATTTTCCCGCAGATGGTGAAACATATCGGTTACTTTTTTCGTTTTTCCTGCCCGAATGGCGTAACTTTGCAGGGGAGATAACACAGGGGTTATGCTATGATTTTGAAACAGATTTCCATTCTCAATTATAAAAATTTGCGGGCTGTGACGCTCGATCTTTCGTCCAAGTTGAATTGTTTTATCGGGCAGAATGGTGCGGGGAAGACCAACCTGTTGGATGCGGTTTATTATCTTTCTTTTTGTAGGAGTGCTTACAATCCCATCGATTCGCAACTCATCACTCACGAGCAGGATTTTTTCGTGCTTGAGGGGGCGTATGTGGGCGACGGATCGGAGGCCGACCCGGAGAGCATCTACTGCGGAATGAAGCGCGGCGTGAAGAAGCAATTCAAGCGCAATCGGAAGGCTTATCAGCGACTCTCGCAGCACATTGGATTGATTCCGTTGGTGTTTGTCTCGCCCTCGGACACGATTCTTATCGACGGCGGGAGCGAGGAACGACGTCGACTCATGGACATTGTCATCTCACAATATGACAATACCTACATCGAGGCTTTGACGCGCTGCGGGAAGGCCTTGCAGCAGCGGAACGCTTTGTTGAGGATGGAGGCTGAGCCCGATCCTACGCTCCTCGAGTTGTGGGAGGAGGAGATGGCCGTGCAGGGCGAGAAGATTTATCGTAAGCGTGAGGCTTTTGTGGAGGAGTTGATTCCTGTATTCCAACAGATTTACGAGACGCTCTCGGGCGGTTCTGAGCGGGTATCGTTGCGTTATGTCTCGCATGCCCAGCGGGGAGAATTGCTCGAGGTGATCCGGCGCGACCGTGCCCGCGACCGTGCCGTGGGATATTCGTTGCACGGGATTCACCGCGACGACCTGGAGATGCTCCTCGACGGCTACCAGCTCAAGCGAGAGGGCAGTCAGGGGCAGAGCAAGACGTATGTTCTGGCGTTGAAACTGGCGCAGTTCGACTTTCTCAGACGCACGGCCTCGCACACCACGCCACTATTATTGCTCGACGACATCTTCGACAAGCTCGACAGTCGTCGTGTGGAGCGCATCGTCCGTTTGGTTTCGGGCCAGAACTACGGGCAGATTTTCATCACCGACACCAACCGCGACCATCTCGACCGAATCCTCCATCTGGGGGCCTCGCACTACAAACTTTTCGAGGTGGAGAATGGCGAGGTAAGAGAGAAAGGAGCAACCGATGTTTAGGCGCGAGATCAAACCCCTGGGCGAGATTCTCCAACGGCTTCTGCGCGAGGAGGGCTTGGAAACGCCCCTGCTTCAAAAGCGACTTGTCGAGGCTTGGCCCGAGGTGGCCGGTCGGATGGTGGCCGATTATACGGGCGAGACGTCGATTAGGAATCAAACTCTTTTTGTGAAAATCACCAATGCCGCCCTGCGCAGCGATCTCACCTTGATGCGAACACAACTGGTGAAGCGGCTCAACGAGCGCGTCGGGGCTTTTGTTATCACAGACATACGCATTTATTAAAATGAAGAATTCCCCGCCGCGGGGAATGGCTGCTGGCACCCAGGGAAGGATTTCCCGCCGCGGGAAACGGCCGCGGAGAGTAAAATGATGAAATCCCGCCGCGGGAAAAGATCACAGAAATAAAAACGGCGCCTCTGAAAATGTTCAGAGACGCCGTTTTCGTCATATTCTATACCGAAGCATTTGTCTTAACTCCCTTTCACTCCTTTACTCCTTTAACCCCTTCCCTCCTTTACTCCTTAATTCCTCCTCCCTAAAAAATCCCTCTTCGAGCCAAAGTCGGGCAGAGGCATCGCTGGGCATGCGCCAGTCGCCCCGCGGACTGAGGCTCACGCTGCCCACCTTCGGACCGTCGGGCAGGCAGGAACGCTTGAATTGCTGACTGAAAAAGCGACGGAAGAATACCGCCATCCAGCGACCAATCTCCTCGACCGAATAAGTCTGCACACCCCTCTTCCCCTGGCTGAAGGCGCGTTGAGCCATGAGAAAAAGACGCGCTGGGGAGAAGCCGAAGCGCAGGAAGTGGTAGAGGAAAAAGTCGTGCAGCTCGTAGGGACCCACCAACTCCTCGGTTTTCTGGGCAATGCGGCCCTGCTCGTCGGCTGGAATCAGTTCGGGACTGATCGGCGTGTCGATAATGTCGAGCAGTGTAGAGCGTGCCTCGTCGCCCTCGATGGTGTGGGCTACGTGGCGAACGAGATGCCGGATGAGCGTCTTGGGAATGCTTGCGTTGATAGCGTACATACTCATGTGGTCGCCGTTATAGGTTGCCCAGCCCAAGGCCAATTCGGAGAGATCGCCCGTGCCGATGACAATGCCGCTGAGTTGATTGCTCAGATCCATGAGAATCTGAGTTCGCTCGCGCGCTTGTGCATTTTCGTAAACCACATCGTGGTGACTGAAATCGTGACCGATGTCGGCAAAATGCTGACGAACGCTCGACGAGATGTCGATCTCCCGCGTGCTGACCCCCAGGGCCTGCATCAAGGCGAGAGCGTTGCGGTGGGTTCGGTCGGTGGTTCCGAAGCCCGGCATGGTGACACCCACGATGCCGCGGCGGGAGAGACCGAGTTTGTCGAAGGTTTTGGCACAGACGAGTAGGGCAAGCGTGGAGTCGAGTCCGCCGCTGATGCCCAACACCACGGTTTGTGCATGGATGTGAGTCAGTCGTTGTGCCAATCCCGAAACCTGGATGTTGAAAATCTCTTCACAGCTCTCCGCCATCTGTTCGTCGCGAGGAACGAAGGGCAACGGGTTGATGTCGCGTTCCAAAACGAAGGGCCTTCGCACCCCGACGGCGGGCAGAGCGGGGCGCAGGCGGGCAGTCTGCCCATGTTGGGCATTGACATACGTGTTGTTGGTGCGCCGCTCCGCACGCAGCTTGTCGATGTCGATCTGCGCTGTTACCAGTTGTGGGTCGAAAGAGAAACGATGACTGGCGGCAAGTTCTTCGCCGTTTTCGTAGATCAATGCATTACCACCGTAGACCACGTCTTGTGTGCTCTCGCCAAAACCGCAACCGCTGTAGATGTAGCCGGCAATAGTGCGCGCACTTTGCTGGGCAATCAAACTGCGGAGGTAGGCGTGCTTGCCGATGAGTTCGTCGCTGGCCGAGAGGTTGAAGATCAGGTCGGCTCCGGCCAGGGCCAGATGCGTTCCGGGCGGATTGGGAGACCAGAGATCTTCGCAGATTTCAACGCCGAATTTTACGCCGTCGGACGTGACAAAAAGCTGATGGGCAGGAGTGATTGGAACCAGACAACCGGCATAACGAATTTCTGCGTCGTTGAGGTCTTGGGCCGAGGCGAACCAGCGTTTCTCGTAAAACTCGCTGTAATTGGGCAGATAGGTCTTGGATACGATGCCCAAAATCCGACCTCGCTGAACGACAACGGCACAGTTGAGCAACAAACTTTCTACCACTACCGGTGCGCCGAGAATGGCAATGAGGTCAAGATCTTTCGTCTTCGAGAGTAAACCTTCGATCGCCGCCTCGGCCTGTGCAATGAGCAACTGCTGGGCAAAAAGATCTTGACAACTGTAGCCCGTGACGGACAGCTCGGGGAAGACGATGATTTCTGCACCCTGTCGGTCGGCCTCGCGCATCTCTCGGGCGATGTGTTCGATGTTGTGTTGGCAGTCGGCCACTTTCACTGAAGGAATCGCAGCTGCTACTTTGATGTATCCGTGTATCATATTTTTTAGGAGTTAAGGAGTTAAAGGAGCTAAGGAGTGAGAGGAGTTAAGACATATCCAAGAATGAAGAACGTAAACATGCGTTTTAACTCCCTAACTTTTCTCATGTCTCAACTCCTTTCCTTTTTCAACTCCTCCTTATTTCTTAATCATCACTTGTGTAGCCCCGTATCCGTATTCCCGAAACGAGGCGTCTTGATAGAGATAGCCTTTATAATTGCGGCGCAGTTCGGTGATGAGAGCCTTGCGCAGCACACCTTCGCCTTTGCCATGAATAAAGATGATTTTTTGTCCGTAATTTTTGGCGTGTTCTTGAAGGGTGCGCCGAAAAACCTCGAGCTGATATTGCAGAATGTTGAAAGGCTCCATGCCCTGCGTGGTTTCTAAAATCTCGTCAGCATGTAGATCGACAACAAGCATGTCGCTCTCTGAACGAGAACGGAGCGGACGGTTCTCCTTCGATGGTTTCTTGTGGTTTGATTTGTCTGCGCTTCCTCCTCCCAGCATACTTTCTTTTAAAGCATCGGCATTGAGATGAGGTTGCTCAGGTGTGGCCGTCTCGTCGTTCTCGACGATGG
This sequence comes from Prevotella sp. oral taxon 475, assembly GCF_018127805.1. Lineage (NCBI taxonomy): Bacteria > Pseudomonadati > Bacteroidota > Bacteroidia > Bacteroidales > Prevotellaceae > Prevotella > Prevotella sp. oral taxon 475. Next base: position 1,628,243 of record NZ_CP072334.1, on the reverse strand, counting down.
GGTAGAGTAGAGCGTCGGTTTCAAAGAATGGATTTTCGCAGAACAGATGTTGCTTGTAAAACTTTAGCGGTTCGATGTGTAGCTGTGCGTCTACAACCGGCTTGAGCGCATAATCTTTCTCCTGCTTGTAGGCGATGGCTTGAAGAGCAGTGTGCTCGATGTTGTTGACATCTTCGTGAGCAATGCGCTCCAACAGTAGTTTCGAGTTGGGTTCCAGTTCGCCCGAAGACCGTAACAGCCAACTCTGTCCCTCGGCCGTGGCGTAGGTATAAAAAAGATGGTAGTTGCTGTCGTTGATGAGGTAGACCCCGAAGCGGGTGTTACTCAAGTTCTTGATGTTTTCGGGAAGGAAGGCCAGGAAAAGACTGAGCTTGTTTCCGCCCAACCGTTCTTCCACCGGCTTACGGAAGGTGATTTCTCGATCGGTAGGTTCCTGTTCGTTGGCGTGGTCGTCATCCTCGTTTCGGGTCAATAAAGCCTTTATCGACTGACTTCCGCCTTCGTTTTGTTCTGTATCGATTGCTCTTAGCGCAGTTTGAATGGTGTTGGTGCGCCCCTGTCTACGGTCCTGCTCGTCGTTCACAACCACCACTTCGGTGATACTGACTGGGATTTGAAATCCGTCGGCGTCTTCTACCAAAACGATATTTTTACCTTGGAAACCGGCCACGATGCCGCCGCCCGTCTCACTTAAGAATCTTACTTGATCTCCTTTTTTCATTGTTTTTCCTCCAAACTTAAAATACTACTGTCGCCATAGCTCAAGAAACGGAAGTCGTGTTTCAGGGCGTAATCGTAGATGCGCCGCCAGTCTCCCCCGACGAATGCGCTCACTAAGAGTAGTAGTGTGCTTTGCGGTTGATGGAAATTGGTGATGAGCATGCGAACGATTCGATATGAATAACCAGGTGCGATGATGATTTGTGTGCTGGAATGCAGGGCGGCCAGATGATGACGGTCGATATATTTGAGGATTTCGCTAAGAGCTTCTACCGGTGATAGGGAAGAAGACTGATTGCTGTAGGGCTCCCACTGACCTACGTGCAATTCCGACTCGTCGACTTCGGGCTTCTGCCGCAGTTTGCAACCGATAAAGTAAAGGCTCTCCAGCGTGCGAACGCTCGTTGTACCCACGGCGATGGCCTTACCGCTGTGGTGGATGAGCTTCTCAATGGTCTGCCGGCGAACGCAAAAGAATTCGGTGTGCATGGCGTGACCCTCGATTTCCTCGCTCTTGACGGGTTTGAACGTTCCTGCGCCCACGTGCAGGGTGAGTTCTTCGCGATCGATGCCGTGCGCGTCAATGTCGTCGAGCACGCGTTGGGTGAAATGCAATCCGGCGGTGGGGGCAGCCACCGATCCCTTGATTTTCGAGTAGACCGTTTGATAGGCCACCTTGTCGCTCTCCTGCGTGTTGCGATGGAGATAGGGCGGGATGGGCAGTTCGCCGACGGTGTCGAGCAGTTCGGCGAAGGAAAGCCCGGAGTCGTCCCAAGAAAAGTCGATTCTCAGGGCATCTGTCTCGACCAGAGAGCGTTCGGCGGTGAGTGTGGTTTCGCGTCCTGCTCGGTTGAAGCGGAGTTGCAACGCGCCTGTCTTCCATTTCTTGAGATTGCCCACTAAGCAATACCACGAACAGTGGCCTCGAGTTTGAAACATCTGTTCGTAATCGGTGGGACTGGCGGGTTCCAAGAGGAAGATCTCGATGAGTGAGCCCGTCTCTTTGCGAAACCGGATGCGCGCCTGAATCACTCGTGTGTTGTTGAACACCATGAGGGCACCCTGGGGTAGATGGCGGGTGAGGCGGCAGAAGGAATCTTCGCTGATGTGTCCGTCCTGGTAGACGAGCAGTTTGCTTTCGTCTCGCTGGGCCAAGGGGAATTTGGCAATGCGTTCGTCGGGCAGCGTATAGTTGTAATCGGCTATTTTGATGTGTTTCGTATCCATTCTTTTTATATCGTGATCAAACTGTAGATGATAATGGTGCAGAGCAGGGTCGAGAGGACCACGAGCAGATTCCGAATGTCTTCCAGGGCATAACCTGAGGAAGTGCATTGTACGGTGGACGTAGGGCGATAGGTTCCCCATCGACTACTGAAGTGGAGGTAAATCCGGTATGCGCCCAGGGCGATGAGCAGGCCCCAAATCAGCCCGCAGAGGATGTCTGTGGGGTAATGCAGACCGAGATAGAGCCGTGTCCAACAATTGGCTGCCGACCACAGCACGAGGCCCACTCCCAGGGCGCGGCTCCGCATGAGCAGGCTCACGAATACGGCCAGCGAAAACGTGTTGGCAGCATGGGCCGAGAAGAAACCATACTGTCCGCCGCGCAGGCCTCGCACCGTGTCGATGGTGTATTTGAGAGCGGGGTCGTTCGTGGGTCGGAATCTGGCCACTAAGGGTTTGATGAGCAGTTCGACGCTGATACTGGCTACCAGAACGCAGAACAGACCGCAGCCGATGGCGAGGGCGATTTGCGGCATGGTTTCGTTGTTGCGGATGATGACGTAGATGAGGGCCAGATAGAGCGGAATCCAGGTGAAACCGGAGGTGAGCGTCAGGGCGAGTGAGTCGACAAAGAGCGAGTGGCTTCCATTGAAGAATGCAAGCCAGGCGCGGTCGAGTTCTAAAAGTGTGTTGACGTTCATCTTTTTTCTTGTTTAGCCCTCCTGAGTTGAGGGGGCTGTTGAATGAATGAGTTTTCGAGTCATCCGAGGCCTCGGAAGCTTCGTTTTTCTCATTTTTGAGTTTTCCGAGTAGTCGGAAGCTTTATTTTTCTCGTTTTTGAGCCTTCCAAGTAGTTGGAAGCTTCGTTTTGCTCATTTTTGAGCCTTCCGAGTAGTCGGAAGCTTCGTTTTTCTCATTTTTGAGTCATCCGAGTAGTCGGAAGCTTTGTTTTTCTCGTTTTTGAGCTTTCGGCAGGTGCCGAAGCCCTTCAGTCTTATCCGGAAGAGTTAGATTTCCTCCACGGATGGTGTCGGAATCCAGCCTTCTCTGCCGTCGGGCAGGGTGATGAAGAACCAACCGCGAAGGGTGCGGTCGGCAATATCTACGCGGGTGCCCTCGTGAAGGGTAGTCTCGTCTGCTCCAGACCGGGAGGGCGTCTTCTTCACCGTCACCGATGGCGAGACGACGATGGCGCCCGTTCTATTTTCCCACATTCGCCGTTGCTGCCAGGCAAAAAGATTGGCCAGCAGGAAGAACGGAGCAAAGAACAGCGCACCGCCGAAACCCACTTTGCGCCAGACGATGGATGTGCTGAAACGAAAGAGCAACACGCCCACGGCAAGCAAAGCCAATGAGAGTAGAGCGATGCCGGCCCAGCCGTCGGACCCCATGAGATTAACGGCGGCCCGATACCAGGTGAAAAAGAACATCTCGTCGGGCGAGGCGAACTTGTCGATGGTTCGGCTGCGGGCAAATTGCAGGTTGAAACGGATGTCGGCATTCCCCGGAGCGAGTTGCTGAGCCCGCTCGTAGGATAGAATGGCGCGCGTGAGACTGTCGGCGCGGAAGTAGGCGTTGCCCAGATTGTAGTACACCTCGGGTGCTACGCCCTGTTTCAATATCTCTTTGTAGCTGGCGATAGCTTGCTGATAGTTGCCTTGTCGGTATTGCCGGTCGGCCGTTTCTTTTGTCACAGTCTGCGCCGTTATCGGTAGTACCGCCAGGAGCAACAACAGGAGCATTGCCCCTCTGTGGTTTCGTTTCGATTTCATCGTTGCTTCAATGTCCATAATGGCTCGCATGGCCGTTTGGTAGGTTTTCTCCATATTTCCCTGTGCGTCGCCGGGAGCATAGCGTTCAAACTCGCACTCGTTGAGGGCGGCCAGGAAGCTCTCGACAACGGAACCCCGGATGCCGTACAGGGCGAGCTGCTGTGCGATGTTTTCGCGGGTAAGCTCTTCAGCCGAAATGGAGAGCTTGTCGCCGATGTACCCCCACAGGGCGTGCAACACTTCGTCATAGAATTCGTTCTGCCGTTGTCTGGCCATCAATTGACTGGCCTGCTTGAGTCGTTTCACGGCCACTTTGTTGGCTCTCGAACCGCGGAGCCGGATGGCATCGGCATAAAGCGCGCGATGACGGTGCAGGAAGATGAATGCCGCTGCTGCCAATACGATGATGCTCACGAGCGAGAGCAGGTAGAACGGCGAAGCGAAGAAGAGCCGATGGGTGGTGCGCAGTTCGGCCGGACCAGTGAGGATGGGACGGATGTCTTTCTCACGCTCCTCCTCAAAAGAGCTCATCTCCGATTTCGAGCTGCTACCTTTTTCTACCTTCAGTTCGAAGCCGGTGGTTTTGATGGTGCGGTATCGCTGCGTCTGAATGTCGTAGTAGATGAATTCTACGGGCGGAATCTGATATTTGCCTATTTGCTGGGGCACGGCGAGGAAGTCGTAAATCATATTCCCCTCGATGCCGTTGACGGTGAGCTGGGTTTTGTCGGTGGTTTTTACGTCGTATCGGTCGAAGTTCTTGGGAAAGTGGGCTACCGGAGCTTTGAGCAGTTTGAGGTTGCCCAGTCCGCTCACCACGACGCGTAGGTTGATGGGGTCGCCGGTTTTGACTTCCTGTTTGTCGAGCTGGGCTGAGATGGTGAACGTGCCTACGCCGCCCGAGAAGCCGGTGGGGCGTGCCGGTAGCGGGTCTACTTTCAGGGTGAACCCCGGTGCATCGATGTCTTTCTTCATCTCCACGTATCCGGCTCCACCGTTGAACATGGCTTCGAAAGGGTCAACGTTGCGGTTGCGCTGCACCACGATTCCCTTAAACTTGATGGACGGAATTTTCATCTCGCCGCTCATCTGCGGGTACATCACGTATTGGTTCCATGTCACGCATTTGTAGTTTCGTCCGTTTACCTTCTCGAGATGGAAACTTTTTTGCTGCGGTAGCTTTACTTCCTGAGTGTGGAATCCGTTCAGGTCGGGCATTTTGCCTTCGAGCTGCGTCAGTTCTACAGTGGTGTATACTTTGTAGGTGAGCAACACGGGTTCCTGTTCGTGTACGCGCTTTTTGTTGGCACTCACTTTGATAAAAAGGTCGCTGCCCGAGATTCTGCTACCCGCTGTGCGTACTTCCGTTTCGTCATCTCCCTCGTTGTGCATCCGCGGTGCACCGTTCGAGGGTTTGGCCGTTCCAACGATGTTGATTTTGATGGGAGTGGAGGCAATGGTCTTGCCGTTTACGACGGCACGGGCCGGCGAAATGGTGTAGGTACCGTTCTTCGTGGCGTAGAGTGTGTAGGTGAATGTCACCCATGAAGACGAACTGGTGTGACCGTTGATCATTTGAAAACTTGACTGCGACGAGGTGTAGGGTCCGGCAATCACCTCTATGGCGGCGGGAATATTGCCTGCGCGGAAGTCGTCTACGTTCTGCGTGTTCACCGTGTAGGCGATGCGGAAGTTTTCTCCGGCGGCAACACGCGACGGGGCCGATACTGACATGCGCTGTGCCGACATACTTCCGATGTTCGCCAATAGCATGAGCCATAGCACGTATCTTTTGATTGGGTTCATAACGTTCTTCTTCATCTTTTCGTTTTGCATTTCTGCCGTTGTATAGCCATTCCAAGCTTTCTGAGCACCTCCTTCAAGCTTTCTGATCATCTCCTTCAAGCTTTCTGAGCATCTCGTTTTATTGCTTTTGTCATCGCCTTGAAATGAGGTTTACCAATTCTTTTCAACAGTGCGCCGATTGGGTTGCTGCATCGCCTTCTTTAAACGTTGCTGCGTGGCCTTCTCTTCTTGAATAGCGGCGTTGAGCAGTTGCTCGGCATTGTCTTTGCTCATCTGCTCCTTGGGTTGCTGCTGTTTGTTTTTGTCTTTCTTGTCCTGTTGATTTTTGTTTTGTTGGTCTTTGTTTTGCTTCTTGTCCTGTTTGTTGTCTTTTTTCTTGTTCTGATTGTTTTGCTGGTTTTTGTTGTTAGGCTGATTCTTGTTCAGACGTTTGCAAAGAGCTAAGTTATACCGCGTCTCGTTGTCTGTGGGATTGTTGCGCAACGCTTCCTCATAGGCCTTGATGGCATCGCCGTAGAGTTGGTGTTTCTGACAGATTACGCCGATGTTGTGGTAGGACATCGCTTTGCGAAATTTATTGGTTTCTTGTTTTCCGGCGTTTTCAAACTGAATGATGGCTATCGAATCTTTTTGCTGCATCATCAGTGCACAGCCTAAATTGTAGATTGCCTGCGCATTGTTTGGGTTCTGCGACATCGCCTTGCGGTATTCAATCTCGGCTTTGGGATAGTTTTGATGACGATACTGTTGATTTCCGCTTCGGACGAACTGCCGGTCGCTCTGTGCCATTGCTGTCGTGGATGCAAGTAGAAACAGGAGGGCGAGCATTTTCTTCTGACTGAAGAGATGTAACTTTCTCAGCTTCGGATTTCGAATCTCGAGGATGCAGACTTCTGTGATCAGAAGGAGGAGGATAAGAATGCACACTGCCTGGAACTGTTCGCCGTATTCGCTGTATGTCACCATTTCTGTGTCGGCCTTCTGAAGCTTCGTCAGTTCGTTATTCAGCTTTTCCTGGGCATCGTTGGTGTTGTCTACGTGGATGTAGGTTCCGTTGCCGGCTTGGGCAATCTCCTTACACATCTGCTCGTTGAGAGCTGTGATGACGGTTTGTCCGTTTCGGTCGGTCATATATCCACCCGTCGGCAATGGGATGGGGGCCCCCTTGGTGTCTCCAATTCCCAAGATAAACACCTGTATGCCTTTATCTTTTGCTGCTTTTGCTGCTTCTAAGGCACCGCCCTCATGGTCTTCGCCGTCGGTAATGACAATTACGGCCTTACCGATGTTTTTCTGCTGACTGAAACTATGCATCGAAAGGTTTAGAGCCTTGGCAATGTCTGTTCCTTGAGTAGCAATGAGTGAGGGATCGATGTTTTGCAAAAACATTTTGGCCGAGACGTAGTCGCCGGTGATGGGTAACTGTACGAAAGCGTCGCCGGCAAAGACAATTAGTCCGATACGGTCGTTTGTAAAATGGTCGATAAGGTTCTCGATGAGCAATTTACTCTTGTCAATACGCGAAGGCATCACATCCTTCGCCATCATCGAGTTACTGATGTCTACAGCGATTACGGCTTCTATTCCGTTTCTCTTGTCGTGTGAAATCTTTGTTCCCATCTGCGGACGAGCTAACACGATGATGAGTAGTGCCAAGGCTGAAACTGAAAGCCAAAATTTAACCGATGGTCTGTACTTTGAGACATCGGGCATGAGGTGTTGCAGCAGTTCAGGGTTGCCAAAGGATACAAGTCGGCTTTTCTTTTTCCTGTAGCTGATAAAACGAACCGCTATCAATACGGGGATGATTAACAGCAGCCAAAGGTATATCGGATCTTCAAATCTAAACATGAGCTTTTGTCTTTAACCTGCGTTTCTTCTGTCTTATCTGTCTGCCGTATTAGGGAATACGCCTGAACAGAGTGGTTCTAAGCAATATCTCGAGAAAGAGAGCCAGAATGGCCAAAAAGGCAAAGGGTTGATAGGCTTCGTAGAGCTTAGAAAACTTCTTTACACGCATCTTCGTTTTCTCCAATTGGTCGATGTCTTGGTAAATCTGCTTCAGCTCTCGATTGTTTGTAGCCCGGTAAAAGTTTCCGTCTGTTGTTGCAGCAATATCTTTCAATACCTGCGTATCAATCTCTACGGGGATGTTGACATATTGTACACCGCCGGCAACGGGCATAGGATAGCGAGCCACCTTATTCGTACCTATGCCGATGGTATAAACCCTTATTCCAAGACTCTTGGCAATGTTGGCGCTGGTCATTGGCGATAAGTCGCCCCGGTTGTTCGAGCCGTCGGTCAGAAGAATGACCACCTTGCTTTTAGCCTTACTGTCTTTTAAACGTGAAACGGCATTGGCCAGTCCCATTCCTATGGCTGTTCCGTCTTCGATAAGTCCTCTTGCAGCAATATCTGTTCTCACGGTTTGCAACATGTTGAGCAACGAGGTGTGGTCGGTTGTCATGGGGCATTGCGTAAAGGCTTCGCCGGCAAAAATGGTCAGACCGATATTGTCGTTGGGGCGGTCGGCAATAAATTCGGCGGCCACCTCTTTAGCTGCCTCCATTCGATTGGGGCGTAGATCCTCTGCTAACATAGAGGTAGATACATCCATTGCCAACATAATGTCGATGCCTTCCACTGTTTTGCTTCCCCATGATGTATGCGTTTGGGGACGAGCCAAGATGACAACGACTAAAACAAAGGTGATGCACCGCAAGAACATGGGTAGATTCATCAACTTGATGCGCCAACTTCTCGGAGCATACCGATAGGCATTTGTGTCGCTCATGCGGAGGGTTGGTTCGCCTCGTTTCTTATAGATGAAATACCACAGGATGTAGGGTATCAGTAGAACGAGCAGCAACAGATATTCTTTATTTGCAAATTCCATGTTTGTTTCTTCAGTATCGGTTTAACCGAGCATTTCGTACAGATGACTAACGATGTAGAAAAGGATAACCACAATAGCAACGACAATACCTCCAATAACAGTCTTGATGACGATGCGTGTTTGTTGTGCGCGTTTGTCTGCCTCCGTTAGTTGAGGCATAATCTTTTCTGTTGTCGGTTGATTTTCTATTTTTGTTTTGTCGATAAACTGAATTGCATTGACAAGGTTGAGATCGTTCTCGTTGATAAGAGTCGAATACTTGGCAAACTTGACGAGATCGGCCGTCAGGAAAATCTCTTTCAGTTCCTCCATCATTTCCTGGTTCCCATTGCTATTGAGATGCTCGATAATTTCCGAACTCGTCATCTCCATAGCATTGAAGCCGAATCGCTCATTGATATATTGTCGCAGTGTGTCTGTCAAGCGGGTATAATATTCCTTCTGATTTTCCGACGACACCATCTTCTCCGATTTGATTTGTTCAATTTCGTTGAGCGCTTTCTGATGGGGAAGAATCTTTTTGATAATGCGTATACGGGTAATGATGGGTTTGTTCTGTTTCAGTCTAACGAACAGATATAGGCCCGCAACACCGAGCAGCAACATGAGTATGCTGAGATAGAAAATCTCAGCCCAGTCTTCGTCGGTCCATGAAAAAGGATTGTTCTGTACATCCTTTGGTGGGAAAAACTGATTGGGATGCAGCGTGTCTACATCCATTGTGATTACTTTCAGGGCCAAGGTATTGCCTTGATATTCTTTACCGTTTACTTTTATCTTCAGTCCGGGGATGGAATAGAGCTTTTCGTTGAATGAGGTCAGCGTGTAGCGTTTAGACGTTTTGACCAGTCCGTTATCCTGTTCGGCAGTCTCCTCATCGCTTGCATTCAACACCTCCACACCGTCAACGATGTATTGCGAGGGTTTGAAAGTGGGGAAGTTTACCACTTGACCTTTTGGGGCGATGACATCAACCCGAAGACAGGTTTGTTGTCCGATGTAGATGGCAAAAGAGTCGATCTTTTCTTCCACAGACACCTGTGCTGCTCCCCACATAGACAGGAGGCAAGCTGTTATCGTCAAAAGAAACCGTTTCATTGTCTTATCTGTCCTCTTTGCATGAATAAAAGCATCATTGCCTTGACATAATCTTCGTTTGTGGCGATAGAAACCCAGTCGACGTTGCTTTGTGCAAACGTATCTTTCAGCGTTTCTGTTCGTTTCTGCCAATATTGCGTGTGTGCCTTTCTCAGTTTTGCACTGGATGTATCGATCAGCATTTCGTGTCCCGTCTCAGCATCCTTTACGTTGATCAGTCCCACGTCGGGCAGAGTCTTGGCGCGTGGGTCGTACACCTGAATAGCCACCACGTCATGTTTAGAATTGGCAATTCGAATCTCTTTCAAAAAGCTATCCTGCGTATAGAAATCGCTCACTACAAAAGCGATGCATCGACGTTTCATCACTCGAGTAAGATATTCGATTGCAGCTGCGATATGCGTCTTTCGACTTTCAGGCCGGAAGTCGAGCATCTCATGAATGATATAGAGAATATGTTTGCGTCCTTTCTTTGGGGGGATATATTTCTCAATGTGGTCGGAAAAAAAGATGACGCCGATCTTATCGTTATTCTGAATAGCACTGAACGCCAAAATCGCAGCAATCTCTGTAGCCATGGTCCGCTTGGTACGTTGTGTCGTTCCGAAGTCGAGCGAACCACTCACGTCGATCATCAACATCACCGTCAGTTCGCGTTCCTCCTCGAACACCTTGACATACGGTCGACGAAATCGTGCCGTCACATTCCAGTCGATGTCCCGAACATCATCGCCGAATTGGTATTCCCGCACCTCCGAAAAAGCCATACCTCTGCCTTTAAAGGCCGAATGATATTGTCCAGCAAAGATATTTCGGCTCAGTCCGCGGGTTTTTATTTCGATTTTGCGTACTTGTTTAAACAGGTCGAGCGTATCCATCAAGGAACCTCCACTTTATTGACGATCTTACTTACGATTTCTTCACTTGTCACATTGCCTGCTTCTGCCTCGTAAGACAAGCCGATGCGATGAATCATCACGTCGTGAACCACGGCTCGGACATCCTCCGGAACCACATAGCCTCTGTGTTTGATAAAGGCGTATGCCCTAGCGGCCTTAGCCAGATTGATGCTTGCGCGGGGCGAACCACCATAGTTGATGAGTGACTTCAGTTCGCCCAGTTGATAACGCTCGGGATAGCGCGAGGCGAACACCAGGTCGGCAATATATTGTTCAATTTTCTCGTCAATGTACACCTGGTTCACCACTTCGCGGGCTTTGAGAATCTCTTCGGCTGTGGTTACAGGCAAAACCTTGGGCAGTCTGCCCTGGATATTCTCGCGGATGATGAGTTTTTCTTCTTCCAGTGTGGGATAGTCGATCACCACTTTGAGCATAAATCGGTCTACTTGCGCCTCGGGCAGCTGATAGGTACCCTCCTGTTCGATGGGATTTTGCGTAGCCATCACCAGGAACGGATTCGGCAGTGGGAACGTCTTCTCGCCGATGGTCACCTGATGTTCCTGCATGGCCTCGAGCAGTGCGCTCTGCACCTTGGCAGGTGCGCGGTTGATTTCGTCGGCCAGGACGAAATTGGCAAACACCGGTCCTTTCTTCACTTGGAAATTCTCTTCCTTTTGTGAGTAGACCAGTGTACCGACGACATCGGCCGGGAGCAAGTCGGGTGTAAACTGAATTCTGCTATAGGCTGCATCCACCAGCTGTGCCAGCGTTTTAATGGCCAGCGTCTTTGCCAGTCCAGGAACGCCTTCCAACAGAATATGCCCATCGCTGAGCAGCGAGATCAGCAGCGATTCCACCAGGTGTTTCTGCCCCACGATCACGCCCTTCATTCCGGTTGTCAGATTGGTAACGAATGCACTTTGTTGCTCTATGAGTCTGTTCAACTCACGAATGTCTAACGATTCTGCCATAACATGTCACTTTTGTAAAGTATGATTTGGCCGCAAAAGTACAACATAAAAGAGAGAGGGCCGAATATTCGCAACTAAATAATATTAATAGTTCTTGAGTCGTGAATCCCCTAAGTTAGGGGCTGCTCTTTAAAATCGACCAAATGGAGAATAAACAAAAAAAGAGAACTGATCGCACTGTGCGTATATCAGTTCTCTTTTTTGTTATATATCAGTACAATTCTCTTTTTCAGGTTCATCTCCTTGTCCATTTACAGCACGTGAATGCCAAACTGGTAATGCTCTTGCGGTGCCTACTGAGGTTCATTATAGGTTTTTGGGTTTAAATGATGAATAAAAAGTTGTCGTAGGGGTACGAAGACCGCTTTTTGAGGCGTTTTTGCGTTTCGTACCCCTACGACGGGTTGTTTTTCTCATTTTCTGTGTTTCGTAGGGATACGAAACGTTGTTTTTCTCGTTTTTGGGGGTTCGTACCCCTACGAAGCCTCGCTTTTCTCATTTTCGAGCTTTCGTAGGGGTACGACGACTTGTTTTTCTTATTTTTGAGGCAATAAGATGGGCGTTTTTGCTTCTCTGCGAAATTTTCAGCTGAAACCGCCCACCGTTTTGCCAACGGTATTTATTTTTTAGAAATAAACAAATGGGCGAACGGGATGTTGTTGATATTTATAGCCGTAATTTTTAATGCTGAGGTTGGTATCGTCGAACACATACACGCGCCAGCCTTGGTCGTCGCCTCGTTCTGTGCTGGTGTAATATTGTCCGGTGATGGGGTCGGCTCCGAGGTCGGAGAGGAGCTGGATGAGTGAGGCGAGGTTGATGCCATCCAACGAAATGCCGTTATTTTGGTTGGCCGTTCCTTTGAAGTAGCGACCCAAATCAACCCAATCTCTTACGGCAGGGTAGAACCACTTGCCTATGTTCGCGCCCGTTGGTGCGGGACTGGAGGTGTAGTGAGCGGCGGCATAGAAGGCGGGGTAGAGGGTGGGCTCGTTGGCTTTTATTTTTGCGTCGGTAGACGTTTCCGCCTTCCAGGTCAATTCGTAACCTGTATAGCCGTTCGAGAGATAGTCGGACAGGGAGGTGAAGTCGGAGGGGCTATCGAAACTGAGGTATTGCTTAGTGGCTTTGATGCTCTGCCCCCAAACCACATTCCCGGCATTGTGCAGGGCTACGGCCATTCCCGGCGTGGTGGCGGTTTTTTCTCTTACAACAACGCCGATGGGTGTTCGCGTGCCTTTGTCGCCGAGGGAACCGATAGTTCCGTCTTCGAAAAGGCAGTAGATAGTGCGAAACTTGATGTTACAGGTGTAGGATTTGTTTTCTTGCAGAGTGGCGATGGCCGTGAGTGGGAAGGACTTGCCGGCGAGCGATTTGCCGTAGAGGGTTCCGCTTTGCAGGGTGAGCTGGGCATTGGCACCTGTAGATCCACTAATGAAATAACGATAACCGGTGGTACGCTTCACCTCCTGCGTGTAGGCGGAGGAAGTGACGGGGCTCTCGGCGAAGGTGTAGGTGTTGGAAGTGAACGAAGTGCCAAGGCCGCCGAATAGTCGACCTTCCATATCAAAGAAGGATTTCGTTGCGATGTTGTTCAAGGTGAGCGTGCCCGTTACGTTGTGTCCCTCGGCGGTATAGGAGGTAAGCTGGAAGCGGACGCGCGCTGTTTCGCGATGCTTCATTGCGAAGGGAATCTCAACACCCGGACCGCTGATGGCCATTGTGTTGACACCCATCATGGGGTTGTCCTGGTCGTTGGTCAGCGCGAAGACGTCGCCGTGATAGGAATGCACTTCTTTGGAGACCGCATCGTTGATGCAAACAAAAGTGTAGGTGTCGGGAGAAAGACGTAGGCGAGAACCGGCATCGCGTACAAACTTTCCTCCCTGAACGGTACCAGAGAGCGTTCCTACAATAGGGCCGCTGACTCCCGGCATTCGACCGGCTACATATTTGGTGGCGTAGATGGTGTAGTGCCCATCGGCAATCGCAGCACGGGTTTGGGCGGGTGCTTCTTCTTGGACATCTTCTGCGAGCGATACTTCGGCCATGAGTCCGTCGCCAAGGTCGACGATTTGCGGAGCCTGCGTCACACGAGTCTCCTTCTTGGGGTTTTCCGGTAGGAAAGGTTCTTCGGTGATGGTGATGTTTTCTATCTCTATTGCGTTGGTCTGCACATTGTCGTTATTGTTGCCGTTAATACTAGCCTCTTTGCTGCAAGCTGCCAGGACAATCAGTCCGGTCAGCCATAGAATCTGCTTGATTTTCATTTTTCTCATTGTGATTTGTTTTCTACTATGGTAGCATCTGCTTGGGTTACAGTTCCTCCTCACCAATTTCTACCTCTTCGTCTTCCCATTCCTCTTCCGTAGAACCTGGAACCTTGGGAACAACCGAAGTGCATATAAAGAACTCCTGTTCCATTTTTACAACCGTGCAAAACGGACGAACGTAGGCTCGCAATTCGAGCAACTCTCTAGTTTCTTCGTACTTCATTTTTCTTGATTTTATTGTGTTAAACTTAAACGATTCTTCGCTTAGCTCCGTATCCCGTCGGACACGAAAAAGCCTGCAAAGAGATTCGCTGGGAATCCCTTTGCAGGTTATGGTTGCACCACGCTTCGCGCGCGCGTAAGAGAAAGCTAAAAAATCTTACACTATAATAGGTGCGAACATTGTGTGTGTGTGTGTGTGTGTGTGTGTGTGTGTGTGTGTGTGTGTAAGGTAGCGAAAATATTCGATACTACCAAACGATAGGCGTTAAAAGATGCAGAAAAGTCCAAGCTTTTCTGTTCTCCTGTTATACCTTTATTATATATGCTCACACGTTGCATTGTTCCTGTTTTGTTCTTTTGCCTTTCTTCCTGAAAGAGTCTATTCTTCTGCTTGAAAGACGGGGGCAAAGGTAACACAATCTTTCGGAAAGGCCAAAGGATAGGAGGGGGAATTTGACTGGTGGTTATGGTTCTTGCGCTCGGCTTTGCGACTTTACAGGAAATCGCAACTGCGATTTCTGCCAGCGGCGTTTGCGTGCTTCGTATTCTTGTTGCTTCGTTTCAAGAAAGTTATCGGCCATAGTATAGGTACTGTGTTGTGTTCCCCTGCGTTGATGACTTACTGAAAGGTGCTGTAGATGACGCTCACCTTGATGGGGCTGTCGGTGCTGCCGGTTCCTCTCACCAATCTGGTGCTGGTGAGGGCCATGTTGTGCACGATGTTGGTGATGACGGTCTCGGTTCCGCCCGACGATGTCCGTCGCTTGGTGGTAACGACAGTGACGGGCACGAGTAGGACTTTGTTCCAGTTGGCGTTGCTCTTGTCGGCTTTCGACATGGCGGTGATGAGGCCCGAGATGTTATCGAAGGTGTAAGTATTGGCGTTGAGTGTGGCCAGGAAGGAGACTTTATTGTCGATGAGCCGGTCTTGCTCGAAAAAGGCGTGCAGGCTGTCAGTCGGCAGCAGTAGCAGGTGAGTGGCAGCTTCGAGGGTGTAGGGGCTGTGGGTGGTGTTGTTGATTCGTGCGATGCTGAGCTTGACGTTATTAATGGTGTCGTGCTCGTGGCCCGCGAAGATGTCGGCCACGGGGAGGGTGAGCTCGGTAAAGAGGCCAGCGGGCGTTTTTAGATAAGTGCACGAGGCATCGGCTGCGAGTGTGGAGAGGGTTGCATCGTGGCTGATCTTCGATGTTTGCAGCACCTCTTCAGTTCCGGCGAAGGATACCCAGCGAACAGAGTCTTTGCCGTTGATTCGTGCGCGATAATAAATATTCATTTGACTGGCTGCGATGTAGGCCATGGCTCCGAGTCCGCTTTTGTTTTTGAAATAGAAACCTGGGCAGACGTTGGTGAGGAAGTTGTAGGAGGAACTGAAGTACTCATGATGATCGAAGTAGGTGCGCATGATATAGGTACCATAATTGTTATAGGTTGTTCCGTCCTTGTCGGTGTAAGGCTCGTTGAGGGAGATGCGGATACCTTTCGTCTTGTCGTAGCTGGAGGTGAGCGTGTAGCTCTGATCCTGATGGATGCCGCCAGTGCGAAGAAGATGATTGGGGTCGTAGTTGGAATAATATTTCCTTGTCTCGAGCATGGGTTTTCCCATTTCGTGGGCGGTGAGGGTGAACACGGCCAGGGAGTCGCCATAGAAATCGTCGCAGGCCAGGAAGATGTCGCAGGAGTCAGCTACGATGTCGTTGGCGATACGGCTCACGATACTGTCTTTCACGGGGAAGCCTATATTGGGGAGGGTGTGAAATTGAAGCATGGCGTTGCCCGTGATATAAGAACCTGTTTCGGGATCTTTCACATGTCCGAGGTAGGCCGTGGAGTTGCGCGACAGCACGGAATCGACTTTCATCGACCGACTGGCTACGGCGAAAGTCCCTGTAGAGATGGTGACATTGTTTTTCTTGATGAGCGACTGGCCTATCTCGTCTGTGGTGTCATCGCAGCTCGCCAAAAGAATGGCGGCGAGAGCGGGGACGAAGAGTTTTCTAAAGTTCATGTTCTTTCCGTATCGAATGCTGGGGTGAGATGAGGAGATTATTTCTTCGCGGTGGAGATTTGATCGTAGAAAGCTTGGTAGGCTTCGATAAAATCTTCGCCGGCGTATGGGAGTAGAGCCACTTTCTTTGCGGCTGCGAAGTCGAGGAGTTCGGGTTTGATGCCAGGGCCGCCTTCGATCACGCCGTCGCTGTAGGCAATGGCGAGTTTGTCGAGTTCGTTGTAGTCGAATGCGTCGTTGAATTCTCCCAGGACTGAGGCTTTGGCCGATTTGAATTCGATGGTTTTTTTGAAGTGGTTGCCCAGACTGCCTTTCATTTGATGGTTGAATAGCGATGTGACGACTTTTGTGCCGGCGAAGGTAGGTTCGTCGCGGTAGGCTTTTTTGATGAGCAAGGGAACCGTGGCGGCCATCCAGCCTTGACAGTGGATAATGTCGGGGGCCCATCTCAGTTTTTTCACGGTTTCGAGCACGCCGCGAGCGAAGAATACGGCTCGCTGACCGTTGTCTTGATATGCTTCTCCGTTTTCGTCTACGGCCATCTGTCGTCTCAGGAAATAGTCGTCGTTGTCGATGAAGTAGACCTGAATTTTCGTTGATGGGATGGAAGCCACCTTGATGATGAGCGGGTGGTCGGTCTCGTCGATCACGAGATTCATTCCCGAGAGTCGGATCACCTCGTGGAGTTGGCCTCTACGCTCGTTGATATTTCCCCATTTGGGCATAAAGGTGCGGATTTCGCAGCCAGATTCTTGCACATGTTGGGGAAGTTTGTTGCCCATCAGAGACATTTCCGTTTCGGGAACGTATGGCGTAATCTCTTGATTGATGAATAAGATTTTCTTTGACATACCTGATTTCTTTCTTTTTAATATGGATGTCGGACACCCGTCTTTTTTACCGGCGCAAAGGTACAAAAAAACATTCAGATACGGGGATATGGCGTTAGATTTTGCATTCTGCCGGCTTGCATTTTGCCATATTTTTAATGATATTCTTTCTTATTTAAGAAAAAAGCCGTTATTTTGCACGAGCTTATAAAACGACAGGAATGAAAGTCTTTACAAAGATTGTAGATTTGCAAAACGCGTTGTTTTGCCAGAGGAAAAAACACGTTCAGATAGGATTCGTCCCCACGATGGGGGCTTTGCACGAGGGACATGCTTCATTGGTAAGACGCTCGGTCGAGGAGAATGGAGCAACCGTTGTCAGTATATTTCTCAACCCCAATCAGTTTAACGATCAAAGCGATTTGGAGAACTATCCCCAGACGCTTGAGGCCGATTGTGCTTTGCTCGAAGGCTTGGGAGCCGACTACGTCTTTACTCCTTCCGTCGCCGAGATTTATCCGCAGCCCGACACACGGGAGTTTTCCTTCCCGCCGGCAACGACGGTGATGGAGGGCGAGCGAAGACCCGGGCATTTCAACGGAGTCTGCCAGGTTTTGAGTCGGCTCTTCGCTATTGTCAAGCCCGACAGAGCTTATTTTGGCGAGAAAGACTGGCAGCAGATTGCTGTCGTCAAGCAATTGGTGAGGTATATGGGGGCGCAGATTCAGATTGTCGAATGTCCCATCGTGAGAGAAGCAAGCGGACTGGCGATGAGTTCGCGCAACGAGCGGCTCACAACCGAGGAACGTGTCTTGGCGGCCAACATCTTCGATGTATTGAAGCGGAGTCTTGTTGAGGCCAAGTCGCATTCGCTATCGGAGACGAGAGATTGGGTAACGGCCGAGATCAACGCGCACGAAGGCTTGGAGGTGGAATATTTCTCCATCGTAGACGGGGAGACGCTCGAGGCCGTCGACCGTTGGGACGACTCGCAGCACATCGTTGGCTGCATCACCGTTTACTGCGGTAGCGCGCCCATCCGACTCATCGACCACATTACGTATAAAGGATAAAGCAACATGTTGATAGAAGTTTTAAAATCGAAATTGCATTGTGTCACCGTCACCGAAGCCAATATCAATTATATGGGCAGCATCACCATCGACGAAGACTTGATGGAGGCGGCCAACCTGATTGCCGGCGAGAAGGTGCAGATTGTAGACAATCAGAACGGCGAGAGATTCGAGACCTATATCATTAAAGGCGAACGTGGCAGCGGTTGCATCTGTCTGAACGGCGCTGCGGCTCGCAAGGTGCTCGTGGGCGACACGGTGATTATCATGTCTTACGCGCAAATGGAT